>CAZPPZ010000250.1:0-4708 GCA_964588545.1 uncultured Myxococcales bacterium
CCGAGCTGGCGCTGTGCGTGCGGCAGAGAGTACATAGTTCGCGTGGCGCGATGGTGACGGCTTGCGGCAAGCCTTTCATATAGCCCGGCCTTGTAGCCCAGACGCTTGTCGCAGTCTAAGTCTCTACTGCGGTAGCGCCGCAGCCAGTTGGGGGCCGTCGCTGTCGCCGGCGCGAGCGTAGGTAGCATCGATCAAGCCAAGAACTATCTCGAAGGCTTTGAGTGGCCCAGCCGACAGCGATCGTTCGCGCGGGAGTTCGGCGCTTAGGGGGTCGATGTACTTGCCGAACCTATACATCGCGTAGTGTAGGTGAGGACCGGTGGCTAAGCCGGTCGAACCGACGTTGCCGATGACCTGGCCCTTGCGCACACGAGCGCCTTTGACGACTTCAGGGGCAATACGCGAGAGGTGGGCGTAGGCCGACTGGTAGGTGTCGTCGTGGCGAATCTTGATCAGCCGGCCATTGCCTCCCGCCCAACCAGCGATCAGCACCTCGCCATCTGCTGAGGCCACCACCGGGGTTCCGGTGGGAGCGGCGAAGTCGACTCCGTAGTGGGGTAGCGGAATCTTCTTGATGGGGTGAAGTCTCGCCGTAGAAAACTGTGAGCTGATTCTCGAGAACTCCACCGGGTAGCGCAGGAAGGCGCGGCCGAGGGCGTGGCCGTTGCGATCGAAGTATCCTCCTCGGCCTCCGTTGCTTGGAGTAAAGTAGATGCCTTCGAGCTTGCGGTTACGGTTGGTCAGCTCTACCGCCAGCACGCGTCCCGGAATCGACTCGTTGGTGTCTAGCCGAACTATCTCTTCGTAGGCCACGCGGAAGGTGGCTCCAGGTCGGACGTCGCGAGAAAAGTCTATGTCCCAGCCGAGAATCTCGGCCATGGCCGAGATCACGGCGTCGGGGATTCCACTGGTCAAGGCGGCCATGTAGAGGCTAGTGGCGATCTCGCCACTAGCCACGCGGATGCGGCGGAAGTTTGGTACCTCGCGGCGTTCGGCGACAATCTGCCCGTCTTTGCGGTTGGCGATCAGTAGACTCTTACGATCTATTTCGAGCGACAGGTGCTCGAGCGACTGTGAGCCGCTATCGACAAGAAAGGAAACTTCTTGGCCTGCGTACACGTGGTTAAGGTTGTACACCCGGTTGGCTGCACTTAGCCAAGTACTGACCTCAGCCGGGCTGACACCCGCTGAGTCGAGAACGTGGGATATGGTCTCACCCACGCGGATGCGGTGGTTGATCTCGCGCAAGCCCTGGGCTGGCTGTAGCTGGGGCTGCGACTCGATGAATTCCTGGAACACCCCGGGCCCGGAGGCTTGGACAAGCGCGTCAGCCTCGAGGGTTGGCAATTGTAGCGGCGCCGCTGCGGCTGGGGCCTCGAGCAGCGGCTCGGCCGGTTGTGACCGGGCTAGCTTGGGTGCGGCTACTTCGGCGCTGGCGAGGGCCATGGCGACCAATGACTGGCTCGGTGGAGCGCTAAAGCTCGGTTCTGACAGCGGGTCGAAGGGCAGGTCGGCTGGTCTGCTGTAGGGCTGGTGTTGCTGGTCGCCGTGGACGGCTGCCACCAGCACCGGCTGGTTTGGTCCGACCAGCTCCTCGCTGTGTTCGGCCCGGTCGCTGCGTAGCCGCGCTGTGAGCGTCGCCGGCTCGGCATCGTCGCAACAGGCGTCGTCGAGCCAGCCGTTGGTGAGCAAGTTGGTCAGGTAGCCGGGGCTGTAGTGAAAGCCCTGGTCGTTGGTCGTCGGGCTGCTCAGCGCGAATACTGCTAGCAGCGACAGCGAGACCATCGTCGCTGGCGGAGAGGGCCACGATGTTCGCCGCCGTGGCTGTGCGGGGGGCGGGCTCGGTTCGGCTTGGGTTGAACTCACGTTGCGCTGTGCGGTGTGCTTGGGCGCACCGCTCCTTGGAAGAGGAGTTTGCGAAATCCATGCCTGCCGCCCGCCTGTTGTGCGCGACCGGGTCGCTTAGGCGAGATCTCGATTCAGTTGTCCGGCTTGTGCCCTGTGGCATGGGTATCAACTGGTGTAGGGCTTGGCTGTGCGGCCGCGGCCGCAGGGGCTAGGTCTATCCCGCGTCGACGAGATAGCGGGTGTCATTTATATGATGAGCGTACACAAACGCACCGACTCATAATGCTTGTGGCGCATCAAATCGTCCGTGCATGTGTCCCATCCACATGGTCATCAAGGCTCTCTTGGGCAGGCCCAGGCTGCGCAGCTCATCGGCCATCGCGTGAGTTCCGAGTTCTAGCTCGGCACCGCCTAGATGAAACCCACACTCGAGCGCGCCCGAGACGAAGGTCGACTTGTGCGGCCGACCGTCTATGTAGGTGTAGGTGAGCATCTCGGAGTCGGGTATGGTGCTGCGGCCGCCGCGAGCCACCGATAGCGTGAGCGCGTGCTCGCCGGCGATTTCTAAGCGGCATGTGCTGGTGGTGTTGGTGTCTGAGATCTCGATGGTTTCAACGCTCTTGGGGAAGCCCCAGATGCCGCAGCCGGCATCACGCGTGAAACTCTGGTTTACGGGAAGGCGATGGATGTAGGTGCCGAGCCGGCCGCGCAGGAAGTCTCGCCAAGTACTTATATAAGGTAGGCCGGTGGGCTCGCCTCGTTCACGCACGAACAGCGTCATCGAGACTTCGTTGTAGTTGCCCAGGTCGTTGTCGATGTAGTTGATGCAGGCTAGGGCGAGTAGGGTACGGCCGGGGAGAACCTCAGCTACCTCGAAGTGCTCGCGGCCGACCAGAGCCTGCGCAGCAGCAGAGTTGACGATGTAGGTGGCGGTGCTCGAGCGTGCCTTGCGCACGATCACCGGCAGTCTCACCTCGACACCCTGGAAACGGTAGTGGTTCTGGTGCTGTCGGTTTTCTGTTGGCGTTTCCATCGATATCACTCCGGCCTTTGCGGGCCGTGTTGTAACCCCCGTGCCACGGGTGATTCAAACGCCGAGGGTCGTCAATGGCGTGCCGTTTGGTGTTAGAGCGGGTATGGCCATACTAAATGCTGATGAACACCCATCCAGTACGATTCGGAATTCAGACCGGTCAGCAGGGAGTCGAGTGGGCGACGATGCTCGAGCTGTGGCAAAACGTCGAGAAGTGGGGCTACGATTCGCTGTGGAACTTCGACCATTTTTACGCGATTTTTGTTGACCCCGCTACGCCGTGTCTAGAGGGGTGGACTACACTTAGTGCGCTAGCCCAGGCCACGACGAAGATCCGTATCGGCCATTTGGTCAATGGCAACACCTATCGCCATCCCTGTATTACCGCGAAGATGGCCGTGTCGCTAGATCACATCTCGGGAGGACGGCTCAATCTGGGGATTGGCGCCGGCTGGTTCGAGCTCGAGCACCGCAGCTTTGGCCTGGATTTCAAGACGGTCCGTGGTCGTCTGGAAGCACTCGAGGAGTCGTTGCAGATCATCAAGGGTATGGTTGGTGGCGAGAGGGTCTCGATTGAAGGGAAGCACTACACGGTATCGGAGGCGTTCTGCAATCCGCAAGCCTTACAAGATGGTGGCCCTCCAATCATGATCGGGGGGCATGGTCGCAAGATTCTACTGCGGATCGTCGCCCAATACGCCGACATGTGGAACGCCAATCTCGATCCGCCGGCCATGGGCGAGCTGATCGAGGTGATGCGTGCCCACGGCGATGCGGTGGGTCGTGATGTCGACGAAATCGAAAAGACGGTGATGCTTCCCTTGGTTTATACCGCTGACACGGAGAAACAGACGTTTATGTGTGAGCTGCTCTCGGGCCTAGCCGAGGACGTTAGCCCTCAGCAGATGCGTGAGCGTATGATGATTGGAGAAACCCAGGAGTGTCTCGATAAGATTGAGGCCTATGTCGCCGCGGGTGTGACCCACTTTATCTTCATGACCTTCGCGCCGTACAACAGCGAAGAGATTCAGGCGTTCGCCGAAAACGTGATTCCGGCGCTGCGCGCTTCAGCCTAGCGAGCTGGGGTCAACCGGGGTTTCGCCGACTGTGTCGTAGCGTGGCGCGCTGGCAACCGGTGGCACTAGCCAGGGCAGCGCGGCGGTTAGCAGCAGCGCGCCGCTGCCACCGAGCAGTGCCGGAGTGGTTGCGCCGTACATATCGACCAGCCAGCCCGAGGTCAGGCTGGAGAGCACGCCACCAAGACTGATGCCTACCATCGACAGTAGTCCCTGCGCAGTAGAGCGCAGCCGCGCGGGGACTACCGCGTCTACGTACAGTGGCGAGCCAATTATCAGTCCCATTACGGTAAGGCCATGAAGAACCTGGGCGGCGTAGATCAAGCGCAGGTCGGTTGCCAGAGCCGTAATCAGCCAGCGCAGCGCGCCTGAGCCTACGCCGAGGGCCAACAAGCCGCGGGCACCGAGGCGCTCGAAGCTGACACCCGACAGTGCCACCAGTGGAATCTCCAGCACTAGCATGGCGATCCACATCCGGCTGACCATGTCGATGCCGCCGCCGATCGAACGTACGAACAGCGGGAACAGTGCGATCGGGCCTTGCAGGCAGAAGTAACACAGAACCATGAAGCCGAGCACGCGCAGGAAGGGCCGGTTCGCTAGTAGCAGCCGCCAATCTCCGCTGGCGGCTCGTACGGCTACGCCGCCCTTGCGAGGCAGCGCCAGGGAGAACAGGCCGGCCAGAAAACACAGCGCGCCCGTGACCGCGAGCATCGCTGTGAGCCAACGCGTGGAGCGTGAGCCTCCCCGG
>CAZPPZ010000251.1:0-4707 GCA_964588545.1 uncultured Myxococcales bacterium
CGTCAGACAGACTGCCGCGTTTACGGCGCGCTTGTTCCCGGCTGCGCACGCTAGCGATGTTGGTGCCTCTATTCGTATCCCTGCCAGCGAGTGCGGCTTGGTCGGGCTCAAGCCTTCGCGTGGGCGAGTATCTCTTGGGCCCGACTACGATGAGTACTGGCACGGTTTGGTGACCTCGCATGTTGTCACTCGCAGCATGCGTGACAGCGCGGCGATTCTCGATGTTGTAAGCGCACCTTCGGTTGGTGATCCTTACTCAGCACCGGCTACGCCGCGACTATATGCGGAGGAAATCGGGAGGATCCCGGGCCGCCTGCGCATAGGGCTGGTCGAGGCTATGCCGGGTGGAGTCGGCGAGATCCACGCCGACTGCAAGGATGCGCTTGCGGCCGCTGGCCGGGCATTGGAAGGGGCAGGGCATGAGGTCGGGTACTCACATCCCTTGGCGCTTGATGAGTTGCCCGAGATGCTCGGCCCATTTCAAGTCGTGGTAGCCTCGTGGGTGGCCGCTGCGGTTGATGAGTGGACGGGAGTGATAGGCCGCGCTCCGGAGCCGGGGCAGCTAGAGCTTGGCACCGAGCTTCTGGCCGAGGCTGGCCGTGGGGTGAGCGCCGCCGAGTATGTTGCGGCGGCCAAAGCCATTGGAGCGTTTACCAGACGAATGGCGTCATGGTGGGAGAGGGAGGGGGATCGAGGCTTCGACCTTTTGCTAACGCCGACCATCTCTATCCCTCCACCTAGAATCGGCTATCTAAAGGCGACGGCCGATAATTCCGCCGAGACTGTAGAGAGAGTCATGCAGGTGATTCCATTCACCGTGCCCTTTAACCTGACCGGCCAGCCGGCGATGTCGCTGCCCCTGCATTGGAACCAGCAGGGCCTGCCCATTGGCGTGCAGCTAGCCGCTGCTTACGGGCGCGAAGACCTACTCATTCGTCTTGGCTCACAGCTCGAAGAGCTGCTGCCCTGGCACGATCGTCGGCCTGCGGTGCACGCTTAGACGCGGCTACGCCGTCAAACGGAAGTAGCCGCGGAAGATCTTACTCACCGTTGGTGTAAGTTTGGTCCGGCGCCAAGCGTCGGCGGCTTTCTTGATGACCTCGCCTTGGGTGGGGTAGGGATGGATGGTAGCGGCGATCTTGCCGAGTCCGACCCCTGCGGTTATTGCCAGGGCTAGCTCACCTATCATGTCGCCGGCATGCTCGGCGACCAGGGTGGCACCCACCATCTTGTCGCTGCCGCGTTTTACGTGGATGCGCAAGAAACCTTGATCCTCTCCATCGAGTCGCGCACGGTCTACTTCGGCCAGGGGTACGGTGATGGTGTCTACGTCGATGCCCGCGTCTTTGGCGTCGTGCTCGTACATGCCTACGTGGGCAATCTCAGGACTGGTAAACGTACACCAGGGCATGACCAGGCGATCGGCGCGAGCACGCCCGAAGAACAGCGCGTTTTGGATCACGATGCGGGCCTGGGCATCGGCGGCGTGGGTAAACTGATAGCGCGAGGCCACGTCTCCGCAGGCGAACACCCGCTTGTTGCTGCTGCGCATCTTTTCGTTGACGACTACGCCGCGGTTGTTGTAGTCGATGCCGGCTTCTTCCAGACCTAGCCCTTCGACATTGGGTTTGCGTCCGACACTTACGAGAATCTCGTCGGCGGCCGTCTCTTCGGCAGCGTCCCCGCGACGGTAGTGAACCATGCGCCGACCATCGCTCGCCGTTGCTATCGATTCGATGTCGCAGCCCGGTATGTAATGGACGCCGTCGCGAGCCATGGCCGCTTGTACGACGGCCGCGGCGTCGGGGTCTTCTCGTGGCAGTACATGGTCAGCCTGATCGAGCACCGTGACCGTGCTGCCAAGCCGCGCAAACGACTGGGCCATTTCGCAGCCGATCGGGCCGGCGCCGATGATGACGAGGTGGGTCGGCGGCTTGGTCAGAGAGAACACTGTCTCGTTGGTCAGGCAGCCGGCCTCGGCGAGTCCTGGTATCGGCGGTAGCGCGGCGCGCGCGCCGGTAGCGACCACCGCACGGCGAAAGCGCAGCTGGGCACCGCCTACTGTGATGCTGTCGGGTCCGCTGAAGCAGCCCTCACCGAGAAAGACGTCAACGCCGAGATCAGCGAAACGCTGAGCGCTGTCGTTGCTGCTGATATTCGCCCGTAAGCGGCGCATGCGCTCCATCGCTCTGGCAAACGACGCATCGTTGTTGGTCGTGGGTCCGCCAAACTCGACGGCGCGCAGCGCATTGTGCCAGGCGCGGGCTGCGCTGATGACGCCTTTTGAGGGTACACAGCCTACGTTGAGACAGTCGCCGCCAAGCAAGTGGCGCTCGATCAGCGCCACCCTTGCACCCAGGCCGGCAGCTCCGGCTGCACTCACCAGCCCGGCGGTGCCACCGCCGATTACCACCAGGTGGTAGCGCTTGGCCGGCTTGGGGTTGGTCCACGCGTTTGGGTGGACGTTGTCGATTAGACGACGGTTGTGGTCGTCGTAGGGTTCGATCGCCGCCGCGTTGGTCGGGGCATCTGACATCGCGGGCCTCCGCATTTTCACTTGTTGATTTCGTTTTGGCCAAGCTTGGTCTGCTCGGCAAGGGTGCGGCGGGCAATGCGTGTCACTACTGTAGTGACGGCTACAGTGGCGAGCAAGCCAACGGCGAGAACCGCGTAGTAGGCGCTGTCGTGTTGCGGCGCCACGCCACCGGCGACTGCGGCAACATCACCGGCAAGCTTGCCGTAGTATACGTAGAGTATGGTCCCTGGGATCATCCCCAGCGAGGCGACCAGGTAGTCAATGAAGGCGACCTGGGTTAGTCCGAGGGCGTAGTTGAGGAGGTTGAAGGGAAAGATCGGGGACAGCCTCAAGAGGAAAACTATCTTTCGGCCCTGGCCCCCCACCGCCTGGTCGATAGCCGCGAAGCGTTGGTTGTCGGCAAGCCTGCGCTCGATCGGCGCGCGCGTGAGGTAACGTGCGACCAGGAAGGCCGCTGCTGCGCCCAGGGTTGCGCCGATGAAAACGAAGGCGGTGCCCTCGACTAATCCAAACAAGGCTCCGGCTGCCAAGGTCAGCAGCGAGCCTGGCACGAAGGCTACAGCTGCGAGCGCGTAGGCGAGGATGAAGACGATCGGTCCCCACACACCCAGCCCCTCTACCCAAGTCGCGAAAGCCGGCAAATAAGCTCCGCCGCTGCGGCCAAGCGCCACGATTGCGACGAGCGCAGCTAGTCCGACAACGATCTTGCTTAGTGAAAGCTTGCTGGGCTTGGGAGCCGCGGGTGCATCATCTGCCATAGTCAATGTCGTAGTGTCTCGTGCGTTGTTCATATGCTACCCAAGTTACGACGCAACGGGGGATAAGTTGCGCAGAGATCGCGAGAAAGTCTGGCTGCACGATCTTGCAGCAGATTCGGCCCTGAGCTAACACGGCTACACATGGATCTTAGCTATAACCGCCATTACCAAGCTTTTCGCGCCGAGGTGCGCGGCTTTCTCGAGCAGCACTGGAGCGAGGCTGATCGAAGCCGGGCCGGTGAGCAGCGGGTAATCGGTGCGATTCGCAAGCCTAGCGCGCGCGAAAGCGAGTTTCGTCTTGCAGCTATCGAGGCCGGCTACATCTATCGTGACATACCGCGCGGCTACGGTGGCTGCGAGCAGCCTTTTGATCCCTTCAAAGACGCGATAATCCGCGAAGAGTTCTCTCGCGCCAAGGCCCCGCGTGAGATGATAGGCCAAGGCGCTAGTATGCTCGTTCCCACCTTGCTCGAATATGGCAGTGCCGAGCAGCGCAGTCGTTTCGTGCGGGCTACGCTCATGGGCGAGATTCTCTGGTGCCAAGGCTACAGCGAACCCGGTGCCGGCAGCGATCTGGCCTCGCTACGCACCCGGGCCGAACTTGAGGGTGATTACTGGGTAGTTAATGGCCAGAAGATCTGGACCTCCAACGCCGAGGAGGCCGAGTGGATGTTCTGTTTGGTGCGCAGCGAGCCCGACGCTGCCAAACACCAAGGTATCAGCTACCTGCTCATTGAGATGGACACACCTGGCATAGAGGTGCGGCCACTGCGGCAGATGACCGGTGAGGCCGACTTCAGCGAGGTGTTTCTCGAAAACGTCCGTGTGCCCAAGGACAACCTAGTCGGCGAGCGCGGCCAGGGTTGGCCGGTTAGCCGTTCCACCTTGAAGCACGAGCGCGCCTTCATCGGCGGAACCGACTTCGTGCGCAGGACGTTCGACGGTCTGCTCTTCCTTGCCCATAGCACCGAGCTCCGCGGCCAGCCTGCGATCAAGGCCCCGCTGATTCGCGACACCATAGTGGCGCTGGAGAGCCGTCTGTTGGCGTGCGAGTACCACGGTTACCGCTTGTTGACGATGCAGGCCCGTGGCGAGGAGGCGGGGATTGCCGGCATGGTTACCAAGCACAACACCAGCCAGCTCATGTACGACATTACGCAGGCCTGTCTAGAGGTGATGGGCGATCGTGCGGCGCTGGCCAACGGTGAAGCAAGCGCACCACTTGGCGGGATGATGGTGCACGCTTACATGTGGTCGTTTGGCATGCTCATCGGTGGTGGCACGGCCAACATCCAGCGCAACATCATTGCCGAGCGCGGCCTTGGGCTTCCGCGAGATAGCGCAGCGGGGCAGCGCTGATGGATTTTGGTCTGTCCGAGGAGCCACGCCGACTCACAGACACGCTCCTGGCCA
>CAZPPZ010000252.1:0-4678 GCA_964588545.1 uncultured Myxococcales bacterium
ATGAAGGCGCATACGCACAAACTACACACTGCTCCCCGTGAAAAGAATAGATCTTCTTCCAAATCTGTTCCCTCTCTTTAGTATCCGCCAGCGTCAGGTCCAGGGCCCCCTGAGCTATGCCAGGGGCCTGAGCCGCCACTCCCGGCCGCCTTACACATGCCCCGGAGCCGCTATTCGCCCACCCGCAACCCCGAGGGTGCACTGACCAGACAGCGCTACGTGCTCAAGCGTATGCTCGACGAGGGATTCATCACCGCCGGGGGTTATCGCGCGGCGCTGCGCGCCGGCCTCGGGGTGATGACGAGGAAGAGAAAGCACGCCAGTGTCGGCAGCTACTACACCGAGTACATCCGCCGCTACCTGGTAGAGCGCTTTGGTGAGCACGCGACCTACTACAAAGGTTTCCGCGTCTACACCGGCCTAAATCTCGCCATGCAACGTGCGGCTGAGGCCGCGGTCCGACACGGCATAGACAAGCTCGACGTCAGGCTCGGTTACCTCGGACCGATCGGACACCTCTCGCCCGAGGAGGTCAACGAGCGTCTCGAGTCGCAGTACGAACGAGAGGATCTGATCAACCTCGAACTGGGGGCCACCTACGAAGCCATCGTCACGGCTTCTAAAGGTGACACCATCGAGATCTCGCTTGGGCGTCACGCCTCAGAGGTGGACCTCAGCAAGCTGACCTGGCACAGCGACATCCCCAAACAGCAGAGGCATCTCGAGAGCGGCGACGTCGTCGAGGCCACTCCGGTAGACAGCGACGGCGAGTTGCTGCTCGGTCTGACGCAGACGCCGCAGGTAGAAGCAGCCCTGATCGCCATGGACGCCGCCAACGGTCAGGTCAAGGCCATGGTCGGCGGCTACGATTTTGCCCGCAGCGAATTCAACCGTGTGATGCAGGCCTACCGTCAGCCCGGATCGGCTTTCAAGCCCTTGGTTTATGCTGCAGCGCTTGACAACGGCTACACCCCTTCGAGCGTAATCCTCGATGCACCGATTCAGTTCGTCGACAACGATGAGATATGGAGGCCGCAAAACTATAGCCGCAAGTTCTATGGTCCGACCAGCCTGAGGCGAGCTCTCGAGAAATCGCGCAACGTGGTTACCGTCCGTGTGGTTCAGGATCTTGGAGTTGGCACGGTCGCGGACTACGTCAAGCGTTTTGGCTTCAAGCGTTCCATCGGCCGCAACCTCTCGCTCGGGCTGGGCACCTCGGAGGTCACACCGCTTGAACTGGTCACCGCCTATTCGACCTTCGCCAATGGCGGCATCATGGTCGAGCCGCTGTTTATCACGCGAATCGAAGATGCCAGTGGCAACCTGCTCGAAGAGTACCACGGTAATCAGACCGAACTGATGTCACCGCAGACCGCCTATCTGATGGCGAGCATGCTCGAAGGCGTGGTGCAAAACGGTACCGGACGCACCGTCAAGGTGCTCAACCGACCGGTGGCGGGTAAGACCGGCACCACTAACGATCAGCACGACGCCTGGTTCATAGGCTTCACGCCTCAGCTTCTTACCGCAACCTGGGTGGGCTACGACGATCATCGCACACTCGGAGTCTCGGGCACCGGCGGGCGTGTAGCCGCGCCGATATGGCTCGACTTCATGCAGCAAGCGATGAAAGACAAACCCGTTGCCGATTTCACCATGCCGCCGGGTATTAGCTGCGTAAACGTCGATCCCAAGTCCGGACTTAGAGCCCGCGATGGCGCAGTCGATGCCTACCTCGAGTGCTTCAAACGTGGCAGCGAGCCACGCACCTTCAGCCCGGTGTGGCGCTACGATCCCGACCTTGGGACCGAGACCTTGGTGACCGATGAGAACATCGACGACTATCCACCGTCACGGCTCGATCGGCCACACAGAGAGCCTCTGCGGTAAAGCCAAGTCTCAGGTCTTCCAGTAGGCGCGTTGAAGAGAACGTGCGGCTTCGCCCCAAGCAGTCAGTTCGCCACAGTCTCCTACGAACTCGCCGGGATTGTTGAGGGCGGTGATGCTGGCGGCGACGCTATCGTGAAGAGCCTCGAGGTCGTATCCGCCCTCGAGCAGTAGCATCAGCCGCCCGGCCGCGCACTGCTCGGCCAGGCCAAGCAGCGCATTGGTCATGTCGGCGTAGGCCGCAGTACTCAGACCAATCGACGCGAGCGGATCATCGCGGTGCGCATCAAACCCCGCCGATACCAACACGAAGTCAGGGGCAAAGGCCCGCCCAGCCGGCAGTACTACCTCGCGGAAGGCCGCGATGTAGTGCTCATCGCCGGCACCGGCCGGCATCGGGATATTTACGGTTGTGCCAACGCCAGCGGCAACGCCAACCTCCTCGACCGCTCCACTGCCGGGATAGAAGGGGTACTGGTGCAACGACATATACATCACCGAAGGGTCGTCGTAAAAAACGTGCTGGCTACCGTTGCCATGATGCACGTCCCAATCAACAATCAACACTTTGCCCACACCGCGACACGCCTGCAGATGGCGTGCGACGATGGCAATGTTGTTGAAGAAGCAAAAGCCCATCGCGCGATCGCTCTCGGCGTGATGGCCGGGCGGCCGCAGTGCAGCAAAACCGTTGCTGACATGCCGGTCGTATATGGCATCGGCCAGGTCGATCGCGCCACCAACGGCCAAACGCGCCGCATCGAAGGTTCCCGCCGAGGCAGCGGTGTCGGCATCATAGTGAGTCGATACTACCCCCCGGCTGGCCGCCACTGCCGCAATGTGGGCAAAAGTGTGGACGCGGCCGATCTCTTCCTCGTTGGCATGTCGCGCGGCAACGCGCAGCAGCTCGCTGTAGGGAGCTGCACAGAACAGACGATCTAGCGCACGCAGACGTCGCGGAGATTCGGGATGATGGGCGCCCGGATCGTGTTCTTGAAAACGCTTGTCGGTAACGATGGCGGTGCAACCCATGGGAGATTCTTAACCCCACTGCCAGTGGTGGAGCAAGCGCTGGCGAACCCGCCACATACATCGCGACTGGCCTGGAGTTGACACCTGTGCATTTGAGACCTAGCGTGATGTGTTCGCGTCATGTTCGGGATTGGGCCCACAGAGCTGATCGTCATCCTAGTCATTGCGCTCCTGGTCATGGGGCCCAAACGGCTGCCCGAGCTCGCCCGCTCGCTGGGTAAGGGACTGGCCGAGTTCCGCCGCGCCACCGCTGATGTCACCAACGAGCTCGACAATGCCCGCATAATGCTCGAGGAAGAGGCACGCACCGCATCGGACGTCGACAAAGAGTACGCCACCAAGGCACAAGAAATGCTCAAGCGCGAGCAGGCAGACAACCGCGACGACGATGACGATGATGACGATGATGACGATGATGAGTCCGATGACACGCCGTCACCAGCCAAAGCCCAAGCGCACTGATGACCGATAGCGAGCTCCCGCTCTCCGGCCATCTCGAAGAACTTCGTAGCCGGCTCATACGCACCACCATCGCGGTAGCGGTGGGCTTCGCCATTTGTTACCCGCAGGCAGGATGGCTCTTTGATTTCTTGACCGCGCCACTCACCAACGCCGCGGCGTCTAGAGACGGTGCCATCCAGTTGATCGGTACGGGCGTGGCCGAGGCCTTCTTTACGCGGCTCAAGGTGAGCATTATTGCCGCGCTGTTCATTGCGCTGCCGGTGATCCTCTATCAACTCTGGCGCTTCATCCTGCCGGGGCTCAAGCCCACCGAAGCCTCCTACGGTCGCGGCTTCGTACTGGTCGGAACGCTGTTCTTCTTGTCGGGAGCATACTTCTGTTACGCAGTGGTGCTCGAAGTTGGGTTCCCCTTCTTTCTTGCGGAGTACGACCGAATCGGCATCGACCCGGTGATTCGCATCAGTGAGTACCTCTCGTTCACCTCGCGGTTATTGTTAGCCTTCGGACTGACCTTCGAAATGCCCGTGGCCACCTTCTTCCTCGCACGGGTCGGACTGCTGACCCACCTCACGCTGATTAAGTACGCGCGCCACGCGATTCTCGTAGTGTTCGTCGTCGCCGCGATCCTGACGCCGCCCGACGTGGTTTCGCAGGTACTCATGGCCGGGCCGCTGATGCTGCTCTACCTGATGTCGATCGCCGTAGCCTACGTGTTCCAGCGCCGCTCTCCGCTCCAAGAGAGCGACGAGGACCAGTCCTGACCCTGGCTGCTGACCGACGCGATGCTACGCATGCTCGAGCAGATCACGCTTGAGCTCGGCGAGAAGCTCGGGGGTTTCGTCGATCAACTCAAAGCTAGCGGTCTCGAGGAATTCGCTGAGCAGACTACGCGCGTCTTCGAGAGCATCGGCAACCAACAACAGCACGATAAGCGCTCGCCCTGGAGCAAAACACCGCTCTTGGGTACGGATGACGCCAACGCCTTCGTAGGATTCGAGCAAGACCTTGAGCGAGATCAGGTCGGAAGGCGCGATCGAAACAAACAGCGGAACCAGTCCCAGCTCTGCGTCGATGCGTTCGAGCGAGAGACGATCGAGAACGGGCATCAGTGAAACAGCGAAGTAACGTCGAAATACAAGCGGATTCTTTCCTCACAGAACTTGCACTCTAGACGCACTACGCGCAGACGCCTGCCATCATATTCGAGAGAACTCTCCACCTTGTCGTCGTATCGTCCGCCGCAGGTACCGCGCACGCGCGCGACTTCGGCGCCTATGCCAGCACATGAGGGGCGCTG
>CAZPPZ010000253.1:0-4663 GCA_964588545.1 uncultured Myxococcales bacterium
TCCTGGGCGTTGTCGAGGGGCTGGCCGTCTGCCGAGAGTAGCCAGGAGTGATAGTGTAGGCCGGAAGATATTCCCGTCCACGAGGGTTCGCCTACGGCGGGGACGAAGAGGTTTTCCCATACGAAGAACCCGGGGAAAGGCCGGCCTATTCTTTCAAAAGAATTGACCGTACACACGGCCACCGTCAAAGTCGCAACGATGGTGACCAGTGCGAATCCGAGCCGCCGCTCGACCATCATCGTGTGAACGCGTGAGCCAAACCAAGCCATCTATTATTCCCGATAACGGGTGGGCCAGTCCGGTACCACCCCTTGCATCCCGGCCTAGCCGGTCGCGGCTCCTAGTTTTATCATTGTTCGGGCCGCTATTGTACACGCTGGCCTTTCCACCGTTCTCGATCGGTGCGTTGGCACTGTTGGCACCAGCCCCTCTTGCCTTGCTTTTGCTCGATCGACGTCGGCCTCTGCCGCCGCTACAGGCCCTGGGTGTGGGCTTGTTATTTGGCCAGGTAACCTCTCTGGCGATTACTGGCTACTGGATCTATCACGCCGCGTTCGGCTTTTTCGGGCGATCGGCACTGTTTAGTGTGTTCTTCGCGGTAATGATTACTGCTACCCACGGAAGTCTTTTTATGGGTGCGGCGGCCCTAGCCGCAAGCCGTCTGCACCGCTTGGGTGCTCTTGCCCGAGTTGCTGGTTTTGCCTGCGTGTGGGTCGCTCTGTGGGAGTTTGCGCGGATTCGTCTGTTCTATGGCAACCCCTGGGGAGTGTTGGGTCAGGCTTTTGTGGCTACCGAAGGGCTGGGGAGCGTGGCCGATGTCGGTGGTGTGTGGCTCTTGAGTTGGGTTGCGGCGGCTAGCTCCGCGGCAGTGGTGCTAGCGTATCTGCGCTTACCCAATCGCTTAGAGGCCTCCGGCATGCTGGCTCTTGCCTGCGCGTTGCCTTTGATGCTTGTCGCTTATGCTCGGCTGACTGCCGCAGGTCAGGGTGCTGCGGGTGTATCGGTGGCGCCAGAGCTGGCTCAAGAGTCACTCAAGGTCGCGATTATCCAGCCCAATGTATCCAAGTCGGATTTGTGGGTACGGGGGATGGGGGCTGCGCATCTAAGTCGGGTCCTGGCGATGAGCCGTGCCCCGGAGCTTGCCGGTGCCGATGTCATCATTTGGCCGGAAAACTCCGTGCCGTTCTTGCTCGATGCTGACAGTGAAGCCCGCGCGAAGATCAGGCGGCTGGCCGATGACAGCCAGGCTGTGGTGCTGGTGGGTGCGCCCCGTAGCGAAGACCGAGGCGATGGCAGCGCGCAATTTTTTAATTCGCTGTACTTCTTTGAGCCGGGTGTTCCTGGCTATCAGCTCTACGACAAGAACAAGCTGCTTCCCTATGTGGAGGAGCTTCCACGCTGGGCCTCATGGTTTCTCGATACTTCTTCGGGGGTGCGCTACCGCGCTGGCAGCCAAGCTGTGATGTTTGAGGTCAAGGGTTGGAAGCTGGCCCCGTTGTTGTGCTTTGAGTCGACCTACCCGCGTTTTGCTCGGCGCTATGCTGCGATGGGCGCGGATCTACTCGTCAATGTTTCCAACGATTCGTGGTTCGACCGGGGCGCGGGTCCAGAACAGCATTTTCTAGCCTCCCTGCCTCGAGCCACAGAGAATCGTTTACCCTTGATCCGTGTCGCCAATACCGGCATTTCTGCGCTCACCGATGACCGCGGTCGCGTTATTTCACAGCTTCCCGCCGGCCAGCAACGAACAGCCCTAGTCGAAGTAAGGCGGGGCCGTGGCCATGCCGTGTATACCCGCTTTGGTTATTGCTTCCCCTGGTTCGCGTTGATTGCGGCAATTGCGGCGGTAGTTCGCAGCTGGATGGTTTGTGCTGTGGAATGAGGAGTGCCCGCCCGGTCGCTGCACTGGTCGCAACAGGTAGGCGACCGGGCGGGCTAGCAGCGACTATCCAGGAACGCTGGTGCAAAGCAATCCTGGCCGGGGGCACCGAAAAAGTCGCCGCAAGCAATACTTTTACACTTTCTACGTGTCGTTGGCTAGGACTCGTCCGGCTCCCCCCTGCGGTGCCGGACGAATCCTAGCCAACGAACGTGGCTAGAGCACTGCCGAGGTCTAACGTCCCCTCGCCGGGGACATTACTGGCAGTGCTCAGCCCGTGTCGCGTCACGCGCTGTGATGCCGGAAGTCTTTAACAGACGACACTGGAGTAGGGGCGATGGTCACGACCCGGAGGTGCATCAAGGTCGATTCCTTCTAAAAGCAGCGTGGAATAACAGGTAGTTATGACCGCACTGTGCTCTACCTCCCCAGCTTCGTCCCGCCTTCCGCTCACACGCGTTCGGATCGTTTCCCAGAGCCGATCCGAGCCAACGCCGTTTCCGTTGTACGACGCGACGCTAGCTGAAGTAGCGAAAACCATGCCCGTTTCGCCTAGCACGGCAATTCTGGCTGTGAGAAGAGCCCGTGATCGCCGGGAAGGCTTGTGGCGTAAGGCTGAGCCGGGACTTGTCGACTCACGGTGCCGGCTCTCAGAGGCTGCCGATGCCCACGTATGGGGGGGAGCAGGCTGAAACCTTCTGCAGTAGGCCCTGCAGAAGGTTTCAGCCTGAACTTGCACAACCAGCGCATATGGGGGGGGGATCCAGGCTAATCGGCGCTTTGCCGGATATGGGCCCTGCCTAGGACTTTGGCACTAGGGTTGCACAACAGCGCTAGGCCGGGCAGCGCCCGGCAGTGGAGGATTCATGGTATGGAATGGAAGCTCTTCGCTTCGATCGCGGGTTTCGCGGTGGTGGGGATATCGGTGGCAGCCTCGGTACTTATCGACCGGGACCGCTCCGGTGTGGGTGGGCGGATCCGTGCTGCGGGCGGATCGAGTATAGGCGAGGCAGCCGCTCCGGAGTTAGAAGGATCGCAGCAAGAGGGGTACGATCACATAGTTAGTATCGGTGGTGGAGCTAGGGCTCTGACCCGTGAGCTTGGTACGGGGAGCCGCGGAGCCGAGTCCATGGGTGGGCGAGCGGAGGATTCCACGGTGCAGGATAAGGACAAGGGCTTCGATAATCGAGGAGCCGACGAACGGGTTTCGAGCAGGTGGTAGCGCGCAGGCTTGGAGCGCTTGCATTCTCGTTGCTAGCACTGTGGGCCTCGAGCGCTGCCGGCTCGAGTCATACCCCCGGTCGTGGGCTGAGCCTTCTCGATGATGATCTCGTCCTTGGAGGCTACGCAAAGCTTGAACTCAGCGCGCTCGATCAGTCTCAAGATCAATTTGTTGTTGAGGACGTAAGCGCTTTTCTCACTTACCGGATCAGTCCAAACATAAAACTCTTCACCGAGGCTGAATTCGAGGACCTGCTCTCGATTGATGATGGGGGTTTAGACGGCGGCAGCGACGTCTTCAAACTCGAGCGCCTGTACTTTGAGTATGAGACCCAGGCCCAGCTGCGCCTGCGTTTGGGCAAAGTACTGACGCCGGTCGGTATATGGAACCCTATACACGCGGCGCCACTGGTGTGGACTTCGTCACGACCGCTAGCCAGTTCGGCCATGTTTGATACTGGGCTTACCGGGCTACAGGCCGACGTGCTTACAAGGCTGGGTGATCTGGATGCAGTATTGACCGCTTTTGGCCAGGTTACCGACCAGCTCGATGAGACTGGCGACCGTCAGAATATCCGTCGTGGCGGTGGCGGTCGGATGCAGATAGGCTCTATTGGCAGCTGGCAGCTGGCCGCGTCGTATCTTCGCTTTGACGACGACACTGACCACCGCTGGGAGAGTGTCTTTGCCGCTGACTTCCTTTTTGAAGATGACGACTGGGAGTTGTCGAGTGAGGTCGCCGTCAATGATCCACGCGGTAACGGTGGAACAACCTGGGCGTTCTACTTCCAGGCGGTGCGTCACCTGAGTGCAAAGATTCATCCAGTTCTTCGCTATGAGCATGCCAAGTTGGCCGAGGGATCCGGTGATCCGTTGATACTCGGGGTGGCCTACAAGCCTACCCCCACGACTGTCTTGAAGGCAGAGGCGGTGTTAGCCACCGGAGACCTGATTACTGGTGGCAATGGCTTCCTGGCGTCATTTGCGATGTTGTTCTAATCAATGACCTGTCGGCTCATACTGTGGTTTGCCGCCGTCAGCTTTGTTCTAACGAGCATCGCGGCGCCTGCCAGTGAACTCGGTTTTGAAGTAATAGTTCATCCCGACAACCCCGCAACCACTATCACCCGTTCTAGTTTGGAACGCCTCTACCGGCGTTCGGTTCACTATTGGCACGATGGTACGTCGGTTCGTCCGGTAAACTTGCCTTTCGACCATGCGCTGCGACGCCGTTTTTCACGTGAGGTGCTGCGCTCGAGTATTGATTCTCTGGTTACCTTCTGGAATCGAATGTATTTTCGCGGCACTCTTCCGCCGATAGTTCTCAAGTCTCCACAGTCGGTACGCGCCTATGTCGCCAAGACCCCGGGGGCGATCGGCTACGTTCCGGCAACTGGTGGCGACTCGGGTGTAAAGCGGTTGGAGCTGAAGATAGATGACTGAGTTGGGGTGGCAGCGTCGTCCCTGGCCGGTTTCGATCCGGACCAAGATGCTCATCTACGCGGCGGCGGTGTTGGCGCTGGCCGCGGTCGTCAATAGCCTACTCGCTTATAGTATCAACAT
>CAZPPZ010000254.1:0-4661 GCA_964588545.1 uncultured Myxococcales bacterium
GCCAACTTCTATGCAGATCCAGTTGAGGGCGCCGAATTGATGGACACAGCCTAGGCTCTGTCCATCAATTCGAAAGCACGTCAATATGAGCATCGGCTTCTTGGGGAGGGATTCTCGCGCAAAGGCGCAAAGGCGCAAAGAGATATTCATTCAGTTTCGTGCAGTTTATTGACCAACCGGGTAATTCCGGTCTTGATTCGCTCGGCACCGAAGTTGATAAGCAATCCAAGTCGTAGGTCTGTGAGCCGAATGTACACAACAACAGTCGCAACCTCGTTTTCAGTTAGTACTTTCAAGATGTCACCATTTCTTAGCGCCTTGGCGCCTTGGCGCGAGATTTTCGAATACCACGGCCTTTCTTTTGTTTAGTCGTTGACGACTTTGACCAATAATCTCAGGTACCTCTCAAGCATTGCGATTTTGAGCATCGCGAGGAAGTTAACCGCCAGCTTCTCGAATCGGGTCGCGATCCGACGACATTCTTTCAGCCAACCGATACAACGTTCGACGACATTCCGGCGACGATACGTTGCTCGATCAAAGTCGGTCTCGTCTCCAGATGCGCGTTCATCGTTGCGATGTGCGACCACGTCCTTGATCTTGTTGCTTCGTAACCATTCTCGGATCCTACCCGCGCTGTAGCCTTTGTCGCCTGAAAGAGAAGATGGCCACTCATCGATGCAGAGAGGTACGGAGTGCATGGTCGACTCGAATCGTTTCGATTCATGGCTCTGCCCCGGACTCACCTGCGCTGCCAGAGGGATTCCATGGCCCTCCGTGATCAAGTGGAACTTTGTTCCAAACCCGCCTCGTGAGCGTCCAAGAGCGTGGTCAGCAGGCTCGTCGTCCGGCCCTTTTTTTGGCGCCTGCCGCCGCCCGAGACGCGCGAACGTTGCTGCCGTCAATGCACCATAGGTCGCGGTCCACCATGCCGGCCTGATCCATCTCTTGCAGAAGATGTTCCGCAAGATTGTCCCAAGTTCCATCCGCGCGCCAGCGATTGAAGCGATTATGGACGCTCCCCCACTTGCCGTATCGAACTGGCAGATCCCGCCACGGAGCGCCACTACGTAAAACCCAGAGGATGCCGTTGAGCATCTTCCGATGATCGTGCCATGGGCGTCCCGCTCCCTTGTTTCGTGGAAGTTGAGCCTCGATCAACTGCCACTGAGAATCCGTTAGCTCGTACCGCGCCATTCCGCTCCCTCCGGCCAGCTTCTTAGAAACGGCATAAGGAGCGCTCCGCATGAGAGACATTGCTTAATAAAGTCAAGGTGTTTGGTGCCGCGTGATTAATAGACAGAGCCTAGGCCTTAGGCTCTCGTAGGTTGTCAAGTCGCTGAGCGTAATCAGGGTATCGCCTGTTTTTTACGCACGAACCCGGATCGCCAGGGCGCGGCTTCGAATGGGCCGCGCTTGGTCGCGTGTTGGGTTCGTACGTTCTGCCATCGCGCCACGGCACCAGTTTCCGGAGGTTGTCGTCCCGGGTACGCCTGAGCTCTCAATGCGTTGGACGTCCGCGGAGCGGCGTCGAATCAGCTTCGTTGGGCATTGGGCCGGGAGCACGTCCTCAGGGGGCCTTGGGACTAGAGTCGGGCCTCACGAAGTGGGCCGGGCCTAAGAAAAGGAAGGTCCCCCGTCGGATCTGGAGCTGTTGGCTTCGTCAGTGAGATATCGTCTGTGTGGTCACCTCCTCGGTTGAGCAGCCAGCCTGCTCGCTCGTTTGGATTGTCTGTTTTGCTATCTGCATTTCACCGCGCCAGACGTTGAACCTTCGGGTGTACTCAGGTGTACCTCCGCGAGCCGCTCGAGAGAGTCGATGCCGGCGTCGGTAGCGGCCAAGCGCTCGAGGAGCTCGACGCTTTCTTGGCACTCGCCGAGCCGTTCGAGAGCTTCGGTTCCCGATTCGAGCCGTGAGAGGAGACGGACGACGGGGCGAGCGAGGTCACGCAATTGCTCGAGGCTTTCGGTCACGCAATCAAGCGATTCGACCACCTCGTCGAAGTCGCAGGTGTCGAAACCGAGGGGGGCGTTTGGGATTCCGTGCATCTCCTCTTGGAGTGTTTGGATGCCGCGTTTGAGAGCGAGGCGGGCGACGACTTGGCGGTTTGTACTGCCCAGGGCCGTGCCGAGGGGGTGCTTTGCGAGCATTCTCGCCAGGGCGTCGAGCGCGACGAGCGTGTCAGGAGGGACTCGCACGGTGAATGGTTGCAACTTCTTCATGTCTCCGCTCCCCGGTGTGTGGCCGCTCTCGCCAACCGGTGGCATAGGTCCGCTTCGGGCAGGTCGGCGGGGTCGTATCCATCCGGAAGCAGGACGACCTCTACTGGTTGTGGCCCGAACGTGCGCGCACATCTCGTTGCGGCTCGGCGACCGGCGGGATCGCCGTCCAGCATGAGCAGCAGTCTGGGAGCTTCGGCCAGGAGCGCTTTCTGTTGCCGCGATATGGAAACACCCCACAGCGCCACAACATTTGGAAAGCCGGCCTGATGGATGCGCATCGCGTCCCACGGTCCTTCGACGACGAACAGGCCGCGCGCGAGATGACGTTGAGCGCGAGGCCAGTTGAACAACAGTTCAGCCTTTGAGAGTCCCCGCGGCATCTTCCACTTCCCATAGCGCTCGAGCTCAGCGGGAACGAGCCGTCGTCCGGCGTATCCCAGCGGCCCGAGTCTGTAGTGGGCCAACACCAGCGAGAGGCCGACGACCTGCTTCAGTCGAGCGAAGTCGTGCCGGCGGCGGCCGGTCTCTCTCTTCCTCCAGCCCGTGCCCTCTTTGGTATCCACCCCGGCGCTCATGTCGCCACCGCCCGTGGACGGAGCGCGAGTCGAGAGGTGTCGAACAACATTGAAGAATCAAACTTGGCGCCACGGGCGACGTACCAGAGCGCCCGGGCGAGCTTGCGCATGATCGCGATGATGGCTTTCGGCTTCGCCTTTCCGCCCTGGCGTTTGACCTTCTTGTCGTACCAGGCGCGGACCACGGAATCGTCCTTGATGAGCCGCAAAACCGCAAAGTAGAGGTACATTCGAGCCACGCCAGGACCACGTTTGGTGATGTGTAGTCCCCCCTTGTGCTTGCCGCTGCTCTTCTCCTTCAAGTTGAGGCCGAGGCCCTTCTCGTAGGCCCGCGCGTTCTCGTATCGAATGGGGGAACCTGCCGCGACTGTCAGTACTGCCGCCGTGCACTTACCGACGACGGGCGCCATCTCTCGGGTCGCCCCCTCCTCCTCGCTCAATTTTTCGATTCGCCTCTCGGCTTTGTTCGCCAGCTTCTGGCTACGCCGAGCTTCGCCAGCGATGACGGCGACAACACGCTCCTCGGCCTCGAGCATCGCCACACCGAACGTCGAACGTGCGCTCTCCAGCACCGCCTCGACCTTTTCGGTCGCCAAGAAGAACCCGCCCACACGGCACATCAGCTTCCTGGCACCCTCCGAATCCTCGGCGAGCGCGTGCGGACCGCCGTACATCATCAGCAGCTCGAGCAGCGTCGCCGACCCCAACTTCAGGTACGCACCGACCTCTGGCCAATGCCGCGCGAGGAAGCCCTCAAGCCGAGCCCGGTTCTTCTGCTCCGCCTTCTTGTGGATCTCGAGCTCGCGCAACACCGCCCGCAACACGCGCTCGTGCTCCGGCTCCTTCGGCCACGACTCGCTCTTCCCCTCGAGATGAAGCCAAGCTATCACCGCCGCCGACTTGGCGTCGTGGATGCTCGGTACGCCGTCGTATACCTCTTTCGCGTCGCTGGTCTTCTTCGGATTGACGCGAAACACCGGGAATCCGGCATCGAGGAGAGCATGCCTCAGAGCATCTCCGTATGTTCCGCTTGGCTCCATGACGAGCTCGACCGAGCCCGAGCCGGTGAGTGCCAAACAGAGCTCGACAAACTTTGGGCTCTGCTCCGGGTGCCGCCATTTGACGATCGACAGAACCTGTTTGTCGTCGCCGACCACCGCCGCAAACATGTCGTGTTTGGCTACGTCGACGGCGACCGTTGTCCTGCTCCCGACCCGCTTCGCGAGGTCGTCGGAACAAACGTCCTTGATCTGAATGGCTCGATACTTACGCTTACTCATGGGGGTGACCTCCAACTTCGTTCTGAATGCGGGGCCGGTTAACTGACTGGCCCCTTACTCAGATCACCTGAGGCGTCCCCCTCTTTCTACAGCTGACTCGAGTTTCGCCATTCCGCCTGCTGCGGCCGGTCCATACCGCGCAGGGCGGCGTTGCTCGTCGGATTTTCTGCTCGATGTACCTCACGGGTACACCTCCGCGATAATTCTCCTCGCGCCTTGCCCTGCACGGTCTGTCCTCGGCCTCGCGACGGCGTAATGGCGAAACTCGAGCTTAAGAGCTTCCCTACAAAATCGCTCCGCGTCGCGCAGCACCGATCTGTTGGCCGATTCCGGCGTTGAAAAGCCTCGGAATACCTCCAGTATTCCTGCGGCTTCTCGCCTTGGCCTCGACCAACATCTCAGTACTGCGCTCGGTCCGGATTTTGTAGGGAAGCTCCTAAAGGGCGAACGTCGGCTGCCTCACTGGCGCCGGCTGCGCGTTACGTAAAACCGGTTCATCCACTTTGCTCAGCTGGCCACGGAACGAACGGATCACGACGCGCAGCAGATATACCTACGTGAGAATCGGGCGAAGAACAATGTG
>CAZPPZ010000255.1:0-4658 GCA_964588545.1 uncultured Myxococcales bacterium
TTATGTGAACAGGTAGATCGGGATCGTGAACGGCTGGATCGGGATTGTGAACACCGGGATCGGCCAAACATACGGCGGCGCCTATACTCGATCTCTGGCGACTACGTCGGGCGTAGCCGCCGCGACAAAACACGCTTGAGCGATCCCCCGGCGTACACTAGCCCCAGCCCCAGCCACGCCAAGGCCGAGATCAGCGCCCCTAGGGCAACCGACCAAGGCCGGTAACGAAAAACCACGCGGTGATCGCCAGCCGTCAAGGCCAGGCCGCGAAACAGATAGTTGGCGTTGAGAATGGTCGCCGCATCATCGTCGACCTCGGCGATCCAGCCGGGAAAATCCAGATCGGTGAGCACCATCAGGCAGGCGCTCGTGCAACTCGCGTCGAGCTCGACGCTATTGGATGAAAGCTTGGTGATGAGCACCGACTCGCCGCCGCTGGCGGGCGCAAGCGCCGGGGCGCTATCACTACGAAGCACTACCGTCGTGCTAGGGTCAAAGTTTGGATCCCGCACCGCGCGCAGCGCTGCCTCGTCGCTGTCAACCAGCACCGTCTCGTGGACGAGATAGGCTCGCGGCACAGCGCGATCTCGTTCGGCCACCGAATAGCCGCCGCCGGAATACATCGGCACACCGCCTACTAAGGCACTCAAGGCGGCGCCATGATCCTCATCACCCGCACCTAGGTAGTAGCGCACGCTGGCAAGATCCAGGGAACGCGACCGGACACCCGGGAGATGGAAGCTCTTGGCGCCTACACTCTTGTCCCTCGCGCTAAAGCGCAGCCGTCCCATCCACACCACGCCTTCGGGGATGTCGAAAAACGGCCCGTACTTGGCCGGGACCAAGGCGTCGTAGCCGCCGATGTTGTAGAGCCCCTGCATCTCTCCAAAGTTGTGCTGGAGGCCGTCACCAGGCTCACCGTAGACCGCAAACACGCGCTGCGGGCCGCTGATCAAGTCTACGACATCAGCCAGTTGCGGCTGGCCATAGACTGCATCGGCACGCTGCAAGGGTACAAAGGTCTTGGTAGCGACACCGTGCCACAGCCCTTCGCCAGCCACCGCGACCAGTAGTAGGGCCGGCAACCAACGCGCAGCCGCAGCGCGCCGCGACAGCCAACGCGCCACCGCATCTGCACCAAGACCCAGCAGCAGCGCAGCAAACACCGAAAACAGAAGCTCGGCGCGTAGGTGAATGCGGAAAGCGCGGCTCAGAGGAACCCACTCGTAGTAGAGCGGAAATACGTAACCGTTGGCACCGCGCAACAAATCGAGCAACAGCAGGCACAGTGCGGTCAGGCCGATGGCTTCACGCCGGCGGCCTGGCAACAACAGCGCCAGCAGCCCCAGCGGGATCGCCAACATCGACAGGCGGCCCGGCCCCTCGTGTCCAAGCGCAAGGGCTGAAAGCAGCGAGCCCCAAGACTGCGAGTAGCGGGTGATGTAGGCAAAATCGAAAGTATCAAAAGAACGGATGGCAAGCTGGCTAAGCTCGAACGTGGGCAGCAGCTGCATCGCCGCCAGCGGCGCGACCATCGCAAGCGCAACAGCAACGCGCACTAGCGCGCGAGCCGCGCCCGAGAGCGCACCCGTCACTGCGCCGCGCCAGGCCGCCATCAGTGCAACGCCGAAACACAGATAGGAGAACTGCTCGGGGGCCCCGGCCAACAACGCAAGACTAAGACTAGCCGCCAGCGGCGCTAGTCGCTTCCAAGAAGCGCCGGGAGCGACCAGGCGTAGCGTGGCCGCCAGACACAGCGGCAGCCACGCATCCACCGCCAGACTCGCGCTGTGGAAAAAAAACGCCATGGTGACCGGCGCAGACAGGCAATAGGCGACTGCCGCCGTTAGCGCCGCGAGCGGCCGGATACGCAGTTC
Organism: uncultured Myxococcales bacterium; assembly: GCA_964588545.1. Classification (GTDB taxonomy): domain Bacteria; phylum Desulfobacterota; class Binatia; order UBA1149; family SPBQ01; genus CAZPPZ01. The sequence continues at coordinate 1,878 of CAZPPZ010000255.1, forward strand.
GGCGGCCAGCCAGGTCGTGCCTACAAGAGCCAAGGTCCAATGCAGCACCGCGTAGGCGCTAACCGCAAGGTGCGGCGGCAACCACGCTACCGCCCATGCCGGCGGGTAAAGCGTCTGAGTTTGGAAGGCGCCAAGAAAAGGCAAGCCGGCCAGCTGCGAGGGGTTCCACAGCGGGAATACCCCTTGGCTCAACGCACGGTTGAGGGCAGAGAACAGCGGCATGAAATACCAGAGCAGATCGTTCCACAGCACGTCGGTGGTACTCGGCTGGTTACGCCCTACTGTTAGCCACAGCGTGACGGCCGATAGCAGCAAGCCCAAGCAGACAGACGTGGCAATGAGCCTGGGGGTGACCCGCGGCGTGTTTTCGACTGGGGCATCTCGAGCGAAGCGTTTGAACATCTTCATCTGCACGACCCAGCCGAATGCGAATCGAAACTAGCCGTCAAAGATAACCCCAGGCGCAAGCGCTCCGCTGGGATCAAGAGCACGTTTTACCCGGCGCATACTTTCTATACCCACCTCACCATAGAGATCCTTGAGTAGCGCCTGCTTGGTGGGGTTGCGCCCAACGCCGTGCTCCGACATCGGACAGCCACCAAGAGCGATGGCTACCCGCCCAATCTCGAGCATAGCCGCGCCGGCCTGTTGCATGTCGGCCGCGCTAGCGGCGATGACGTTTGGATGGACGTTGCCATCGGAGATGTGTCCCCAAATGGCGTGATCAAGCCCACGGCGCTCGAGCAGCTCGCGATATCGCGACAGCGACTGCTCAAAGCGTTCGAAGGGCACGATAACATCAGCCGCAGCCTTGGATATACAAGCATCAACCTCGCGTTGGGCCTGCTTGACGCGGCGGTTTAGCGCCTCGGGCACGGCTTCGCGAAGGGCGAATAGCTCGCGGCGGCGACGCTCTTGGTCGGGGAGTACGGGGATGGTCTGCTCGAAGACACCGTGGCGCCCAAGCAGCCCGGCCAGCCTGGCCAAGGGGCTGGAGTGGTCGCCGACAGCGGCCAGCTCAGCCGCCACTTGATCATCAGTTATCGCACTCGGCAGCTCCACTTGAAATATCAGCGCCGCTCCGGCCTCGGCCGACCACGAGAACCCAGCGCGGCGGTCAGCTCCGTCGGCGACCAAGAGCTCGAGACAACGGCGGTCTAGGTACTCGATCGCGGCAACGTCGATGCCCTCGCCTCCCGCCCATAACTGCTGCGCGGCGCTGCGCAACTCAGCCGCCAGAGCGCAAGCCGCACGGTCGTCGGCAAGCGCGACAAAACCACACAGCCGAGCCGGCCGCGGTGAGGCCAACGTTAGTTCTAACTCGGTTACCACCCCCAACGTTCCCTCGGAGCCGATGAAGAGATCGATTAGATCCATTCCCGGCTCCGCGTAGTAGCCCGAGCTGCACTTGGGCACCGCCGGCATGGTGTAAGATGGCACTTCAAATTCGATCGATGAACCATCGCTTAAGACGATGACAAAACGGCCCTGGCTATCGCAGCACACCTCGCCGCGGGTGATATCGAGCACCTCGCCACAGGCCAACACCACGGTGAGAGCGCGAATCCAACGCCGCGTGCTGCCATACTTAAAAGTCGCCGCACCAGCTGCGTTGGTGGCAACCGTTCCACCAACACTGGCACCGTCATAAGTCGGCACCGGCGGGTAGTAGAGATCTCGCTCGCGCAGCAGTGGCTCGAGCTCGGCCAGTACCACGCCCGCACCAACGCGCACCGAGTTCTGCAACCAGGGACCAACGTCGTTGAGCGCGGTCGTAGATATCAAAGTCTCGCCCCGGGGCGTGGCACCGCCGGTAAGCGACGACTGCGAGCCAATCGCCAACACCGATGGCTCGCATCGCAACAGCCGCGCGATCTCGGCCTCGCTGCGCGGGAAACACAGCGCGCGGGCGTGGCCGCCGGGATAATGGGCAGCGTCGTCTAGGTAGCCTTCGAGTTCATCGCTAACGCGGCGGCAATCGCCCGAGCTGCCACGAGGTTGGCGAGCATGGATGCTATTACCGCTGCCGTGGCCGGCTGTACTCATGCCAGCTCCAAAGTGAGGTTGCCCGCGTCCTCAACGATCAACCCTCTGGCCTTGCGACCAGCGAGCTCGCGGCGCGCCCAGGCCGCGGCGCTACTGCGCTCGCTAAATACTTGCATACCAAGCACCGGCCCAAGCGCCGCATCTACACCTTCGCTTACAAGCGCGATACGTACACCACGCCCATCGCTAAGTGCGCGCAGTCTGACCGCCTTGTGATCACCCAAACGATAGCCACGCTCGGCCACAGCTGCCAGCGCAGCCGCGTGGGTGGGGGCAGCACGCAAGAGGCCTACAAAGTGGTCGATGCCCACGCCTTGCGAGCAGCGGCTCTCGAGAATCAAGACGCCGCCGTCGCATAAGCCCGCTTCAGTGTTCTTGATGCCCTTGTCCGACTGGTAGAGGTCGCGGTCTAAGGGCGCGCCCACACGAGCGACGATCAAATCGACGGGCCCATCTAAACACTTAGAGTAACACTGCCGTGCCGCCGGCAAGGCACGCTCGAGCGCCAACAGAGGCGGGCCGGAGGCGACGGCCGCGACCTTGCCGCCCACCACTACCTGGTTTAGCGCCAGGCGAAGAGCCCCGCGTCTCTGTAGAGCGCCAGCCCACCCGGGTCTGCGGACAGGCCGAGCGGTGATCGCTGCGGCCCGACATCGTGGCCGAGGCCGGAGTAACTGGCCGAAAAATCTGAACAGGGCAGTTGGCTGAATTGCACACCAAACAACGGCCCGGCAG
>CAZPPZ010000256.1:0-4653 GCA_964588545.1 uncultured Myxococcales bacterium
TCAACATCACTGTCTAGACAGAGCACAACTCACGAGCCTGTGCTCCATCACCACACACCGTCACCGTGCCGCGCTCGAGCGCGGCACGCATGAACAGTGGGATGACGGCAGCGTAGGCCGCATCGGGACGCTGCCTCGGGCCGAATACATTGAAGTAGCGAAGGCACACCGTCTGCAAATCATACACACGAGAAAACACCCGCGTGTAGTTTTCGGCCGACAGTTTGGTCACCGCATAAGGAGAAATCGGTGTGGTGGCCAGGCCCTCGTGCTTGGGCAGTGCCGGGTTGTCTCCGTACACCGAAGAGGACGAAGAATATACCACTCGCTCCACTCCCGCGTCACGAGCCGCGATCAATACGTTGAGCGTTCCATCCACGTTGACCTGGTTACTGGTCACCGGATCTTCAATCGAACGGGGAACCGAGCCCAACGCAGCCAAGTGGAAGACTACCGACACCCCGGCTACAGCCCGGGCGCAAACCGCCGGATCGCGGATGTCCCCGTCGACGAATTCTACGTCAGCAGCAAAGCTCTCGACGTTCGACTTCAGGCCATTGGACAGGTCATCAAGAATCCGTACTTGCTCGTCAGCTTTGAGCAGCGACGCTACAATATTCGAGCCGATGAACCCCGCCCCTCCGGTAACCAAGTACATCGCTATCAGTCCCCCTCCGGCACATCGATGGAAGCGCTTCCCGGTCGAGAAGCCCACTGCTGCTCGGCTTGCGGAGGCGGCATGCGATCGAGCAGATTGAACTTAACGATATGCCACAACGCCGCGACGCCATCACGCCAGGTGATTTTCTTTCCCGCAGCGTAATCACGCCCCCAATATGAAATCGGTAGCTCGTAGAGTCGGCAACGCATCTGCGCGACACGCGCCGTAACCTCTGGCTCGAAGCCAAAGCGATCGGTGGTGAGCCGCATCTCCCGCAATATCTCGGTCCTAAACAACTTAAAGCCTGTCTCCATGTCGGTGAGGTTCAGGTTCGTCATGATGTTAGACAGCAGGGTAACCAAACGATTTCCGAGTTCATGCCAGAAGAACAACACACGGTGGGGGCCTCCGAGAAAGCGTGAACCGTAAACGACGTCGGCTACCCCCTGATATATGGGTGCCAGCAGCTTGGGATACTCCGACGGATCGTACTCCATGTCAGCGTCCTGGATGATCACTAACTCGCCGGTCGCCTCGGCCAGCGCCGTCCTGATCGCCGCCCCCTTGCCCCGATTGACACCGTGGAAGCGGATGATGAGGTCGTCGTGTTGCTCATCCAGGCGCTTGAGCAGGTCGCGCGTGCCATCGACCGAACAGTCATCGACGAGGATGATCTGGGTCTTCACCGGAACCTTGCGAACATGCTCGATCACGGCCTCTACCGTCTCCAGCTCGTTGTAAATCGGTATCAGCACCGAGAGCGTCATATCTTCATTCATCTATCTAAACCTACCTTGACTAGGGCGTCTCTGCTAGGAGGCCCACGAGGGCCTCCTCACGGGGGAATTACCGCTGAACCACCGTGGCACAAAACGTATCGCGCCGAGCAAGAAGCCAATACTCCAGGCGTGGTGGATAATCGCCAATGCCAGCCAAACTCGCAACACGCTTACTTCGCCCCGGGCCTCCCACCACGCCACACCAAGCATTATCACGGAATAGACGGCCGCCGCCGACACCGCCGACACAGGCCCAACCACAGATAGCGGTGCCGACACGACCCCCAAGCCCACCAGGGCGCCGAAAGCCGGAGGAATAAAGTGGCGTAAGCTCATCTGCGCAGGATGTTTCTGCAACACCCGGGTCTTCCACAGCCCGTACTCAAAGAATTGACGTACCAACTTACTCCACGACTGTCGATTCTGGTAGAGCGATCGCATTGCCGGAGAGCAGACTATGCGTCCTCCGGCTTTGCGTATGCGATAGCTGAACTCGTCATCCTGGTTACGCACCAGCTCCTCATCGAAAAGCCCAACCCGCGCGAACAGCGACCGTGGCCACATCCCCATATACACCGTATCGGCTTCGCGCTCCTCGCTGGCATATTGGAAGTACGAACCAACACCAAAACGTGAGCTCATGGCAACCGCGATAGCATCACCCGCCGGACCACCGCCGATTTTTACCATCGGCCCACCGACGTTGTCGGCCCCGCTACGTTCGAGGATCTCCACACCGCAGGAGATGTAGTCGGGCTCGAGCATAGTATGCGAATCTACGCGGGCGATTATGTCGCCGCGAGCCTCGTCAATAGCCAGGTTTAGGCTGCTAGGGACTATCCGTGCCGGATTACGCAAGACCTTGAGACCTGGGCGCCGAGAGGCCAGATCAACTGCAAATTCATAGGAGCCATCATCCGACATGCCATCCACGACTACGATCTCGATGCGGTCAGCCGGATAATCTTGAGCAAATACCGTCTCGAGACAGCGCCCAAGCCAATCCGCCTCGTTGCGCATGGGGATGATGACCGTTACCAGCGGACGCTCGCTCATCGCCCCGCCCCTAAGACCTGCTCGTAGACCGCTTCGGTATCCTTGACCATACGAGCGATAGAAAAACGCTCGGCGACCGCCGCACGAGCGCGACCGCCGAGCGCGTGAGCCAGATGCGGATCCGAGGCTATTGCCAGAGACGACGACGCGATAGCCTGCGGACAGCGCGGCTCTACCAATAATCCGCTCTCGCCATCGTCTATCACCTCGGGAGTCCCACCAACCCGTGTTGCGATCACCGGAACTCCTGCAGCCATGGCTTCAAGCACAACGTTGGGTGTACCCTCGTAATCTGATGTCAGCCAAAACTGGTCTATACGTCGCAGGAAACCCGGAACATCCGCGGTTGTGCCAACAAACCTCAGGCAGTCCGACAGTCCCATCGCCTCAGCACGGCTCTCTAGTTGCGCCCGCAGCGACCCCTCACCGACGATCTCAAAAGTCGCCTCGGCTCGGTGTTGTTTGACCTGTTGAGCAGCAGCCATGAACAGTTCCAAGTTCTTCTGCTTCTCGATTCGCCCGATGGTACCAACAACCAGGCCGCCGGAACCGCGGTGCGGTTTCTCAAAGCGCTGCGTATCTACACCATTGTAAACCACGCGAAGGCAACGCTCAGGGGCATCGTAGTTCGACGCGGCGTAACGTCCTACTTCGGCTGAGTTGCACACCACCGCATCGGCGCTACGAAAAGCCCGGCGCATGAGGCTACGTCGGAGCACATGGGTCTCGCCCTTGCAGTTACGCGCAGAGGTCACCAGGCGAACACCAGGAACAAGCCGCGTAGCCAAGTACGCGTAGGTGCTAGCAATAAACAGAAAGGCATGGCACACGCCGATACCGTCTCGACGCAGCAGACGCGCAAGCGCCGCTACCCGAGAGACATCGAAGCTCCCCATGGCCGGCAGAGTCCTCTGCATAATTCCGGCATCTTCGAGCAACCCTCCGTAGGGGTCACGCCGCTTCGACAGACAGTAGACGACGACCTCGCGTCTATCGCGCAAGCCTCGAGCCAGCTCATAGAGCTGGCTCTCTGCCCCGCCATAGGTCAGCTGACCAATGACGAGAGCCACACGAGTAGATAGCGCCGACGACATGCGTACTCATACCCGGACGATACTGGGGGAGTCGATCCCCTTAAAGGCATTGCGGGTATCCACAATCAGCTTGGCTGCTCTAGCCACCATCGGAATGTCGAAGGCAGTATGGTCGGTCAATAAAATAGCCAGGTCCGCCGCGGCTACAGCCTCGGCCGTGAGCTCAACCGAACCCATGGTTCGCTCACCGACGACAAGACTGGCCACGTGGGGATCCGCAAACGTGACCTCCGCCCCACGATCGAGCAACAGGGTGATGACATCGATGGCCGGAGACTCACGCACATCGTCTACATCACGCTTGTAGGCAACTCCGAGGGCCAAGACACGCGTACCGTTTAGGGCTTTGCCATGGTCGTTGAGAACCTCGACAACCTTATCGACGACAAACGCCGGCTTTTGCGAATTTATCTGACTGGCAAGCTCGATAAATCGCGGCTCGAAGCCCTCGGCTCGAGCCTTCCAGGTCAGATACTGGGGGTCTACGGGTATACAGTGACCACCAAGCCCCGGTCCTGGATAAAAAGGCATGAACCCAAAGGGTTTGGTCGCAGCCGCATCAATCACTTCCCATACGTCTATACCGAAGCCATCGCAGATCATCGCCAGCTCATTGACCAGGGCAATGTTTACACTCCTAAAGGTATTCTCGAGCAGCTTGACCATTTCTGCGACCTTGGGTGACGAGACGGTGACCACTGAATCTATGCAACGTCCGTACAGCGCCCGCGACGCCTGATTGGCCCGCGGGCTCAGCCCACCCACAACCTTGGGAATAGAACGGGTACCGTAGCGGGCATTTCCGGGATCGGTTCGTTCGGGAGAAAACGCTACCTCGATGTCACGTCCCGGCTCGAGCCCGGCCTCGCGCAACAGCGGCAACACTATCTCTTCTGTGGTTCCCGGGTAGGTAGTGCTCTCGAGAATGAGCAGCTGCCCGGGGCGCATGTGTGGCAGCAGAGAACGGATAGCCTCGACTATATACGACAGGTCGGGTTCACGGGTTTTACGCAGCGGTGTCGGCACACAGATATTGATTGTATCAAGAGCAGACGCAAGGTCG
>CAZPPZ010000257.1:0-4643 GCA_964588545.1 uncultured Myxococcales bacterium
CCAGCTGCTGATCTCGAGCTCGCCGACCTGGACGATTAGATCCCCCTCGACCAGCCCCGCCTCTTCAGCCGGAGTGCCGGCGACTACCGCGCCCACCCGCGCCAGTGGCGAGGCACTGTAGCTACCGTAGGCGACAAAAGCCGCAAGAAAGATCACGAAAGCGAATACGATGTTTACCGCAGGCCCGGCCGCAACGATGGCCGTACGCTGGCCGAGCGGCTTGGCCGAGAAGCCACGGCTGGGATCCGTGGGCGCTTGCTCATCATCATCGTCGTCTTGTCCAGCCATGCGGACATAACCGCCAAGAGGAATGATGGCCACCCGGTACTCGGTCTCGCCGATCGTCTTAGAGAACAGAGTGCGGCCGAAACCTATTGAAAACACGCGAACTTCAACGTCGCACCACTTGGCGACCAGAAAGTGGCCGAGCTCGTGAACGAATATTACCAGCGCGAGAATGAAGATCGCGCCGAGATAGCTTTGCATGCCCATAGTCAGATGATCGCGGCTTACGCGAGGATACGCTCTAGTATCCTGGGTTTAGTCTAGCATAGTAGTAAACGAATACTATGGGGAGAACCAGGCTATCGGTACGGTCGAGAACCCCCCCGTGGCCAGGGAAGATCCAGCCCGAATCCTCGGCATCGTAGGCGCGTTTGAGCATGGATTCGAGCAAATCCCCCAACTGAGCCAGCACGTTGATGAGCGCGGCTACCACCAAGACCTCGATAGGGCCGAGTACCTTAAGCGCGATCGAATTGAGAATAATCGCAAACACCAGGCTGGAAATGAAGGACACCACCGATCCTTCCACGGTCTTGTTGGGCGATACTTGAGGCCAGAGCTTGCGCCGCCCGAAGGCTCGTCCGCCAAAATAGCCGCCGGCATCGCCGGCCATACACACCGCCAGCAGGAAGGTTACCCAGTCGGAACCGTGGCCCGGTAGCGCACGCACCAAAATGAAATGCGGCATCAACAGTCCGGCGTAGAGGCTGCCGAGTAGGATGTGACCGGCCATGTTCACGCTCTCGTGCATGTCGGTGGCGGTCCAAAGAGTACGTATCAAAACCCCGGCAAGACAAATGACGATACCCGCCGAGACCGAGGCTCCGCCTTGACCGATCGCTACAGCCAGGGCGATGGTCATGCCGCCAAGGGTGACCATGGTCGTGGCCCCCGAATACTTATCGAGCGCCATCGCGGCGAACTCACGCAGCGCGACAAGAGTGAAGAAAAGAACGACGGCAGCGAGAACCCAAACCGGCGCTCGATAGATCAGCCACAATAGCAGCGGTATGGCTACCGCTGCAGTCATCAGTCTTGCACGCAGCATCGATCTCCTTGCCGGGGTGCTCAACGGCTACGCTTGCTCGGCAAGCTGTTCAGCGGTCTTGCCGAAACGCCGCTCGCGCCCCCTGTAGTACTCGATTGCTTCGAGAAACTCCGCTCTACGAAAGTCCGGCCATAGAGTATCGGTGAAGTAGATCTCGGTATAGGCAAGTTGCCACAGGAGAAAATTGGATATGCGCATCTCGCCGCTGGTTCGGATCAAGAGGTCAGGGTCGGGGACACCGGCGGTCATCAAGGCGCTTTCAAAGAGCTTCTCATCGATGTCTTCGGGCTGGATACGGCCATCGCGGACCTTGCGGGCGAGCTGGCGAGCAGCCCGGACGATCTCGTCTCGAGCGCCGTAACTCACCGCCAGCACCACCGTCATCCTGCTATTGGAGCGGGTCCGCTGCTCGACCGCTCGCAGCTCGGCGAGCACTTGGCGAGGCAAGCGCCTCAGGTTACCCACGGCCTTGAGGCGGATCTCGTAGCGCATCATCCGCGCGACCTCGGTCTTGAGATAGCGTTGCAGCAGCCTCATCAGAGCGTTGACCTCGCGCTCGGGGCGCTGCCAATTCTCAGAAGAGAAAGCGTAGAGCGTAAGGTACTCGATGCCGATCTCACGAGCCGTCTCAACGACCTCGCGCACCGAATCCTTGCCGCGGCGATGCCCTTGAACTCGACCGAGCCCGTGAGCCTTGGCCCAACGACCGTTGCCGTCCATGATTATCGCAACATGACGAGGAACATCGGCGGCCTGCCGTTGCTGCTCGTCCTCGAGGGTGGTCGAAGGCAGTCCTGGTTGCAGAGAAGACACGGCAGCCCCGGGCGTTAGACCGCCATTACCTCTTCTTCCTTAGCTTCGACGACTTCATCTATCTGCTTGATCAACGCATCGGTTATCTGCTGCACCTGTTCTTGAGCCCGATGCATGTCGTCTTCGCTGATCTCTTTTTCAGCAAGCAGTTCCTTGAGCATGTCGTTGGCATCGCGACGGTGGTTGCGCCCTGAGATACGATGGCTCTCCCCGTGCTTGCGCACCAGCTTGACGAACTCGCGGCGGCGCTCTTCGGTGAGCTGAGGAATCGGCACACGCAGGATCTTGCCATCGCTTACCGGAGACAGTCCAAGGTCAGAATTGCGGATGGCCTTTTCGATCTCGCCGATCGCTGCGGCATCAAAGGGCTGGACCATCAGCAACTGCGACTCGGGGGCGCTTACCGTCGCCAACTTCTGGAGCGAAGTCGGACTTCCGTAATAATCAACCATCAAGCCCTCGAGCAAAGAAGGATTCGCCCGCCCGGTACGAACACGAGCAAGATCGCGCCGTAACGATTCTACGGTACTAGCCATATCGGCGCGCAAACCGCTGAGAACTTCCTCGATCACCGCAACTACTCCTGAACAACCGTACCGATCGGCTCACCGTTTACAGCCCGCAGGATGTTACCCGGCTTGGTGCCGTCGAAGACCACTATCGGCATACGATTCTCCATGCACAGCGAGATAGCGGTCGCGTCCATCACTCCCAAACCCTCGCTCAGCACCTGCTTGTAGCTAAGCGAAGAATAGCGGGTGGCATTCGGGTCCTTTTCCGGATCGGCGCTATACACACCATCGACGCGAGTCGCCTTCATCAACAGCGAAGCACCGACTTCCATAGCGCGCAAACTAGCCGCGGTGTCGGTGGTAAAATAGGGATTGCCGGTTCCAGCCGCGAAGATCACCACCCGGCCCTTCTCGAGGTGGCGGGTAGCACGGCGACGGATGTAGGGTTCGGCGACTTCGCGGATTTCAAGAGCAGACTGGACACGGGTCGGTACCTGGAGCTTTTCCAGAGCATCCTGCAAGGCCAGCGAGTTAAGCACCGTAGCGAGCATGCCCATGTAGTCGGCCGTGGCTCGGTCCATGCCCAAACCCGATGCCGCCAGGCCACGAAAGATGTTGCCGCCACCGACGACCACCGCAACTTCGCAGCCGGCGCTACGGACTTCGGCCAACTCAGCAGCTAGTCGTGATACGACGTTGGGGTCCAGCCCGTAGGCGGCCTCGCCAGCCAACGATTCACCGCTGAGTTTGATGAGTATGCGTTTGTATTTGGGAGCCGTCGCCATCACCCCCACTCGATCAACGTAGACGCGACGGCAGGACGTTCACGACGCCTTGCCGATTTGTGCGGCGACCTCTTCGGCGAGATTCTCCGCCCTCTTCTCGATCCCCTCACCGAGCTGGTAGCGTACGAAGCGCTTGATCGACAGCTCACGACCACCATCCTTGCCCACTTGGTCGAGCAACTTGGAAATCGTCAACTGTGAATCGCGAACGTAATCTTGCTCGAGCAGGCACGTCTCACGATAGAACTTCTCGACCTTACCGTCGACTATTCTATCGATAACGTTGTCGGGTTTGCCGGAGGCCAGAGCCTGATTACGGAAGATCTCTCGCTCCTGCTCGAGTTCCGTGCCGTCTACCTGGTCGCGCTTAACGTAGCGCGGCATCGCCGCGGCGACCTGCATCGCGATCGAACGCGACACTTCGGCGTCGGCATCGGCGGCACCGTCGATCTCCACCAAGACGCCAATCTTGCCGCCAGCGTGAACGTAGCTGCCGACCCTGCCAGATTCGCAGTGAATCCGGCAGAAACGCCGTAGCGTGATGTTTTCGCCGATCGCAGAGATGGCATCCTTGAGGGTCTGTTCTATGGTCGCGCCTGAAGCCACCGCGATTGCGGCTGCATCAGCTGCTCCACCCTCGATGCTGTCACCGCCGGCAGCGAGAAGCGCCGGGCCAATCACATCGAGCAAACTGGCGAAGTTCTCGTTCTTGGCAACGAAGTCGGTTTCGCAGTTTAGCTCGACGACTACCGCGCAGCTGTTGTCGTCGTTGGCGAAGACACCAACCAATCCTTCGGCGGTTACACGACCGGCCTTCTTGGCCGCTCCTGCGAGCCCTTTCTCACGCAACAACGCCACCGCCGCATCGATGTCGCCATCAACTTCGGTCAGAGCGCGCTTGCAATCCATCATGCCCGCGCCGGTACGCTCGCGCAGCACTCTTACGTCGCTGGCGGTAATACTGCTCACTTTGGTGTGCCTGTTGCCGCCTGATCCACCGAGCCTGGATCCTTAGTAGGATCGTCCTCGGCCACCGCGGCTTCGGCCTTGCTGGCCTCGGCAGCCGCCGGCTCAGTAGCCGCGGGGGTGGCTGGCGGCGTAGCCGTCGCCGGTGTCGCCGGTGTCGCCGTCGGCGGTGTCGCCGTCGCCGGTGTCGGCGGCGGCCGTGGCGGCGGCGGCGGTGGTGGCGTCGCCGACGGC
>CAZPPZ010000258.1:0-4638 GCA_964588545.1 uncultured Myxococcales bacterium
AGTGGTTTCGCCACCACCTCTTCGGGCCATCGAACGCAGCAGATCTTCGGTTAGTTTCTCGAGCGCCTCGGCCAGCTCTTCAGCAATGCTGCCGGCGAGCGCGCCAAATGCCGCAAGCTGTTCGCTCTCGAGCAGCTTGCGCTGTACCCGCTGCAACGCGGCCACGCGATCGGCAAGCTCGGCGCTGAGATTCTCAATGGCAGAACGCTTACGATCGAGATCGAGAAACACTCGGACCTTAGACTTCAAGATCTTGGGTCTGACGGGTTTGACCAGGTAATCTACCGCTCCGGCATCATAACCGCGAAACTCGAAGTCTTCTTCTTGGTTGGCGGTAACGAATAGAATCGGTGTCTGCTCATTCAGCAGAGCTCCGCGAATCAGCGCTGCGGTCTCGAAACCGTCGAGACCAGGCATCTGCACATCGAGCAGGGCGACGGCAAATTTGTAATTGGCCGCCAGGTCGGCGGCCTCTTGCCCACACTTGGCTGTTATCAGGCGGGCATCTAGGCGCCCCAAGACTCGCTCGGTAGCCAGCAGGACCTCGGCACAGTCGTCGACTACAAGTATGGTGGGCTTATCGCTCATCTCGGCCTCTAGCCGCCCATTGCAAGCCACGATTAGATCGCCAAGCAGCGCCCCCTACACTCATCACGGAGTTGCGCATCCTCGGCCGCACAGCAGTCCTAGGCTACGGTCTCGCGCATGATGATTGACGCAAATCCACTTGGCTCAGTCCGGGCTCCCCCTAGAGGGGTCGCTAGGCGATAAAACGAGTAGCAATAACGATGCCGTTTCAGCTGTAGCGAAGGCGCAGCTTAGAGCCGATAGATCGTGTTCACGAAGCGTTCAAACTCGCGCCCAGTGTGCAATTTCAGTGACAACGACGCCACGCAACACGCTGGCGCACACAGCAACGCGCACAGCTCGGTGGACGCAGCTGCCAGACAGACGCCGTGCTCAAGCCAGGCGCCACGGGATTCAGTCGGCGATCAAGAGCCCCCGCGCACGGCCCGCGCCCTGAACCCACCAGCCTTGTCTCCGCTGCCTACCACTCCCACAAAAAAATTGATGGCCCACGCAAGCGTCGGATCGTCCGAGAAAGTAGAGGACGTCCAGTAGTTCGACGATGCCGTACAGCTACAAATACCGACATCGCAGTCAGCCGCACACGAATCGAACTCAGCGTAGGCAGCCGGAAATGACAGCTCGTAGTTAGACAAGGACTGCAGCTCGGTAACATTGGGCAAGCGCCAATCGGAATGCCCCGCAAAGTTCGCAGAGTTTAGAGTTGCCACGTGCAAAGAAAACGCCTGTCCCCAAGTGTACAAGGTATCCTGGTCGTGCACGGGGGGGCAGCTCGGCCCGTTGCAATGTACCTCCCACATCAACCCGGTTACGCTGTCGCTTATGGTACCGTCACCATTGTTGACAAACGCGCGCGCTCTACCCGCCCGGAGCTCACCATCCTGCCCACTGCCAACACAGGAGATAATCGCACCAGCATTGCTATAGCAGGTGCTCTGCCCGGTCTGAGGCAAGATCGGGCCCGCCAGAGCACATGCGCTCTGATCTAAAGCACAGGTCACCAGGCAGGCGAGGGTTCCGCCCGAAAAACCCAGGGTTGAACAATCCGCGCCATTGAGGTCGGCACCGTCGCACTGTTCGCCCGGGTCGACTACACCGTTGCCACAACCGGGTAGCGCCGCCCCCGAAAGCAGCGTCGCGATATCAGCAGCGTGAGCGACAATACGCGAGTTGATCTCGACCTCATCGCCCTCGCTCGGACACACCCCCGGTCCCGCCTTAGCCTCGGCACGGTTAAACCGATCGGTAAACTTAGTCTCGCACTTGGAAAAAAGCGGGGCGGTACCTTTCAACACCCCCTTAGCCTCGGCCTTCAGAAGGCAGGCGCCATACTTACTGGATTCCTTGAGCTTGCCGAACTCGCACTTTAGAGACGGGTCTCCCGCGTGAGCGGCACAGACCCAGAGCATACTCACTCCGATGCCCCAACAAGCCAGGCGCAATTCTCTGTTGCCAATATAACCGGACGCTAACATAGCTACTGCCCTCCAGTGTTGATGGGGCACAACATACCGATCCTAGTCACCTAGATCGGCTTTTGTCTAGACATAGACTTTGCTTTGGGGTTTTCCCTAACACCCGCTTGGGTGGGTGCGCAGGCCTGCTTCAGCCTGTGGAAGCGGCCTCAAGCGCCAGTGTCGCCGCTTATCACCTCGACCCCGCGCCAGAACGCGACTCGATTCTTGATCTCGGCGGCGGCCTTCTTGGGGTCCGGGTAGTACCAAGCCGCATCAGCATTTCTTTCGCCGCCGACCACAATGCTGAAGTAGTGGGCTGTCCCCTTCCAACCGCAGAACGTTGTCGTGGCACTCTCCTCGAGATTATCGCTGGCGACGGTTTCCCGTGGAAAGTAATGATTCCCCTCGACGACGACGGTATCATCGCTATCGGCTATGACTTGGCCCTTCCAGATTGCTCTCATCGCGACATCCTCCCGGAGTTGTACCGCAAGCATAGGTGCTCGCCGGGGTTGTAGCCACCGTCGCGGACTTCCTAGCGGTTGCCCGACTGAAGCTAGACGGATAGCTTTGTTCAATGAATATACCCGGCGAGCTGGTGACGCTTCGCCCTTGGCAGAGCGGCGATGAGACCGACTTGGTCTCGCTAGCAAACAACCGTCGCATTTGGCGAAATCTCACCAATCGCTTTCCGCACCCCTACACCGCACAGGATGCCAGCCAATGGGTCGCCGTTGCCAACGCGCACCCGGACGACACACAGCACTTCGCGATCATCGTTGGCGGAGCAATCGTTGGCGGCGTCGGCTTCGAACGCCTCGGCGACCTCGGCACTCGAAGTGCAGAAATCGGCTATTGGGTCGCCGAGCCGCAATGGGGACGGGGTATCGCTAGCCAAGCCTTGTCGTTGGCCAGCGCTGCTGCGTTTGCCAACTTTAACTTCGTCAGGCTGCAAGCCGGAGTGCTGCATTGGAATCCCGCATCGTGCCGTGTTCTCGAAAAGGCTGGCTACAGCTTGGAGGCACGGCTGCGCCGACAGGGATTCAAGGACGGAGAGGTTTGCGACATACTCATGTATGCGTTGCTACGCGAATCATGAACATCGGCGGAACCAAGCTCGCCTATGGGTGGTCGACGCCCGATCGTCGCCAATAGTCACCCCTAGTTATAACTTATGCAGAGATTCGCAGAATCGATTGATATCGACGCCGATACCGCACGGGTGTGGCGAGCGCTTACCATCCCCGCCGAGGTTATCCGTTGGGACACCGCAGTGGTAGAAGCCCTCGACGCACCGCCCGACTATCCTCGCGTGGGACAACACGTCCGCTGGCGCTACCCCCTAGTCGGGCTCGCGCTGATCCTCCACGACCGCCCGACACGCGTCGAGAGCCGCGCGATCCTGAGTTCGTACATCCGTCTGGGCCCCTTCGACTTCGCCGAGACCTATACGCTGTGCGCGAGAGGCTCCTCAACGCAGCTCAGTGAAGAACTGTTGGTCTCGAGCTTTGTCCCAATGATAGGTAGGCTACTGTTGTGGTTTGCGGGGCGATCGCTTGCCCGTTCTATCGTTCAAGGCTCACTCAGGGCCATCAAGCAACACTGCGAGCAAGCCGACTAGCCCGCCCGCACCAGATCTCGAGACCAGGGCAAAAGCGGCACCAACAGCGTAGCGCCGCATAGCACCGCTCGGATCGGCTGCCGACTTCCACTACACTTAGCTTCATGTTGGCGATTCTCTCGATCGTGGTTCTCGGTCTCACGGCGGGGGCACTGCTTACCGAAGGCGCGGTTCTCGTAACATTCTGGCGATCGCTACCGCCGGAGCCCTTTCTGGCGTGGTACCGCGAGAATGCCCATATCTTGCTGCGTTTCTTTGCTCCGTTGGAAATCCTAGCGGCACTGTTGGCGACGCTGGCGGTGATTGCCACCTCGATGGCAACTGGATCTCCCGCTCCGCTTCTTGTTGCCTCGAGCCTCCTTTCTCTGCTGGTGCTCGCAGCCTTCCCTCTTTACTTCAAGAGTGCCAACTCGAGCTTTGCCGAGGGAACAATCGAAGCAGCGAAGGTTGAGGACGAGCTCAAGCGCTGGGCGCGCTGGCACTGGCTGAGAGTAACGATCGCCACAGCCGCGTTCCTGGCTGCACTGTTAGCAAGGCTGCCTGTCTGCGCTGTGCCCCCCATCTAGCAGAGACCGAGCGACTCGCGCGACGCCCTACTGGCTCGGGTGCCGAGATGCTGGCCGCAGGGCCACTACCGACACTGACACTGGCACCGGGAGATAAGCCGGGTAGCCTGTAAGTCTCGACTACCGAGCTCTGACTGCGCCAAGTGGCAGTCGAAGTTGCAAAATGGGCAGGCGCTGCTAGGCTGCGTCGCTGCCTAGATGGGCCGTTAGCTCAGTTGGTAGAGCAGCGGCCTTTTAAGCCGCGGGTCGCAGGTTCGAATCCTGCACGGCTCACCAAATTTTCTCGTGGCGGAACGTTGTCTTTGGATTTATCGATACAGGCTTACAACGTTTCTGATTCTTGCGTCCCCGTCGTCTAGCCTGGCCCAGGACACCGGCCTTTCACGCCGGCGACACGGGTTCGAAT
>CAZPPZ010000259.1:0-4528 GCA_964588545.1 uncultured Myxococcales bacterium
GAGCGCTGGTGGGTAGCCTGATCGGTGTCCCGGCGCCGATCACCGATGGTGTCTACGTGGATGACAACTCGGCGGCGCCCGAGGACGTCGCGGCGCACTTCCTGAAGACCGAGGAGGCGGTGTGGACCGCTTGGGTACCGGCCGACGTTGCCGCCAAGGTCAAGGCGAGCCTCAACTGACGCAGCCCGCAGATACGCATGTAGGGTGTGGGGCCGGTCGCGGCACCGAGCGGAGTCTCTCGTTCCGCGCCGTGCCCCCCTCACCCTGGCGCAATGTCGTTCCCGATCCTCGCGGTGAATCCCCAGCGCGCAAGCGCTTCAGATGGTGCCCGGTGCACACCGGAGCCCACTCGCCGGGCAGCACGCCGTTCCCTGGACTGGTGATTGGCGAAACCCCGTGGACGTGCCGGACGTGTTTGATGATGGCGGAAACGATCGCCGTCTCCAGTGTCATCTAGCGCCATGCGTACGCCAACCCCTCGCGCCGGTTTTCTACCGGCCGCGCGGCGCCTCAGTGAACCCGGCGTGTTCCGTGACCAGTGGGGCGCGTGCCCAGTCCTCGTCGTCGCCTGTTACGACCGTGGCAACGTTGCCGAATATACTCGGTGATGCGTTCGGCCCAGGCGCGCTTTGCTCGGGCCGAAGTATACCGGTAGTGGGGTACCATGAGCCTGTGGTCGGGATCGCAACGCCTCGAAAACAGCACCGGGGCATGGAGGATCATGACGCAGCTCTTGCATCTGAGAAAGCCGACGGTGAGTTGCAACGTGGTCATGGGACTGTCCGGGTCGGGCAAGTCGACGCTGATCCGCCATATCAACCGGTTGATCGAGCCCACCACCGGGCAGATCCTGCTCGACGGCAAGGACGTACTGAAGCTGGACGAATTGCAGCTCCGCGACCTCAGGCGTCATAAGATAAGCATGGTTTTCCAGCGTTTCGGGCTGCTGCCCCACAAGACGGTCATGGAGAACGTCGCCAGCGGCCTCACCATCGATGGCACGCCGAAGAACAAAGCCTATCAGCGGGCTGCGGGACAGATCGAACTGGTCGGCCTCACCGGTTTCGAGCATCGCTATCCGCAGCAGTTGTCGGGCGGTATGCAGCAGAGGGTCGGTCTAGCCCGGGCGCTGGCGACCGACGCCGAGATCCTGCTGATGGATGAGGCGTTCAGCGCCCTCGACCCGCTGATCCGCAACGACATGCAGCAGCAGTTGGTAGAATTGCAGGAACGTATTCGCAAGACCATCGTATTTATCACTCACGATCTAGAGGAGGTCATGAGATGGCTGGAAGAATCGAAGCACGCCTGGCTGAACTGGGCATCGAACTCCCGGATGCCCCGGCGCCCGGGACGATCCCGTCGAGCGAGCGGCACCGGTGCTCAGGATGCGTACCTCGATGTTGGGCCGCAGGGTTCCCCCGGGCGAGAGCGCGAGCTCGCGGCCCTCGCCGGTGAGCAGCACTGCTTCGGTGTGGAGAGGATGGTAGGCGAAGCGGTGGCGACGCCCGGCGTAGGGGCTGGGGACATGGAAGCGCGCGCTGTAAAATAAGGTGTCTGACACCTTTATCTTTCACCGGTTGGTGCTAAAGGCGAATCTTCAACCGATAAAGGGATGACTGAGGGGGCCGCACATGAGTATCACCTGCATAAAGAATGCGTCGTGGATTGTCGCGTGGGACGCTCCGGAGAATGCTCACGCGTATCTACGTAACGCTGACCTCGTGTTCGAGGATGATCGAATCATCCAGGTAGGGGGTACCTACAGCGCAGCGGTGGATACGCAGATGGACGGCACGGGGATGCTCGTGATGCCCGGTCTCATCAACGCCCACAACCATCCGGGCGGCATGCCTTTTTACAAGAGCATTCGAGAAGAGCTTGCCAATCCGAAGCTCTACTTCACCGCGCTTTACGATGGTTGGCGCTTGTTCACACCGGCCCCCGAGGACCTGGTGTGGGGTGCGCGGTACGCCTATTGCGAGATGCTGCTCTCCGGTGCGACGACTTGTGTGGACATGTCTTTCCCTTATCCGGGTTGGCTCGACACTATCGCCGAGAGCGGTATTCGTGGCTACGTCGCACCGTTGTATCAGTCCGCGGCTTGGTACACCGACACGGGTCATGATCTCAAATATGATTGGTCGAATGACGGAGGCAGCGCCGCTTTCGAGCATGCTGTCGGGTTGCTGGAGCAGGCCGACACCCATGCGTGCGGAACTCTACATCCGATGGTCTCGCCGATGGCGGTCGACAATTGCACCGCCGCCTTGATCGGGGACTCCCTGGAGCTCGCACGCGAGCGCGGCTGGCCGATGCAGCTCCACGCCGGCGAGTCGATGATGGAATTTCTGGAGATGACGCGACGCACCGGTCTTACGCAGGTGCAATGGCTCGCCGAGCATGAGTTGCTCGATCCGACATTGATCATCGGTCACGGCATTTTCCTGGATCACCATTCGTGGTTGCACTGGTATACCCATAAGGACATCGAGCTGCTCGCCGAGCACCAATGCACCGTATCGCATTGTCCGACTCCGTTCAGTCGCTACGGCATAACCCTCGAGAACTTCGGCCGCTACCTTGCGGCCGGCGTCAACATGGCGATCGGTACCGACTGTCATCCCCACAACATGCTCGAAGAGATGCGCACTGCCGCCATCATGGCCAGAGTGTCGGGAGAACGTATCGATGCCGTCACCACTCGGCAGATTTTCGACGCCGCCACGATTGGTGGTGCAAAGGCGTTGCTTCGCGATGATCTGGGGCGACTCGCCCCCGGGGCCAAGGCGGACATAGTGGTGGTCTCGGTCGAAGAGCCGATAATGCGGCCGGTGTACGACCCATTGCGAGCCCTCATCTACGTTGCCGCCGATCGAGCCGTGCGTCATGTATTCGTGAACGGCAGGCAAGTCGTCAAAGGAGGTCGAGTGATCACCATGGATTTTGCGAAAGTCGCGGCCGAGGTCGAACGGATCCAGGGAGGCGTGCTCACGCGAGTGCCCGAGCGGGATCGTGCAAGTCGAACTGCGGCCGAGGTGACCCCGCTCACGTTGCCGCTACACGAAGATACTCACCGATAGAGCGATCGACTCGGCTCAGAGCTGGTTTCTCAGCATCAATTCAGCGGGGTGCGGTTGCAGATAGTATTGCCGTTCGAATTTTCACAGCTTCTTCATTGCGCCAAATTCAATAGCGTTCTCAGCAATACATTTGCACCGTCTCTGATGTCGTTCTTGTCTGTATGCTCACTTGGGCAATGGCTGCGACCGCCCTTGCTGGGTACAAAGATCATGGCCGTTGGCATGTCGCTACCGAGAATTTGTGCATCGTGACCGGCACCGCTCGAGATCCGTTGCCAGGCGATTCCCAAACTATCGGCGGCACCTATGATGGCATCGCAGACCATGGGAGAAAACAAAATCGGTGCGACTCTTTGCATACGGTTTATCGAGCCATCGATACCGATTTGGTCACATAGGGCCTGCACGCATGCGTGAAGATTCTCTTCGACCCTATCAAGAAGGTTTCTGTTGGCGTGGCGATAATCGATGGTAAAACAAACCTTCTCGGGAATGACGTTTGAAATGCCTGGATCGACCTGAAACGCGCCAGTCGTAAAGAGCATCTCGTCTTTCTCTTCCCGGGATATCGCTTTCGAGTATTTCCGTTGGGAGTTGATGACACTCACCGCGGCCAACAGCGGATCGTGTCTGAACCGCATGGGGTTTCCGGCGTGGTCCCTCTGACCATCGAGTTGAACGCCAAAGCGATAATTTCCCAGCACCGTATCCACCACACCAATCGAGATGCCGCCATTTTCCAGCAAGGGACCTTGTTCTATATGCAGCTCGACAAAAGCTTTTATGTCCTTTGGATCTCTATGAGCTTTTCCGATGTCCTCAATGTTCAAACCGGCAGCAGCCATGGCATCACGGAGGTAGATATTATCCGAATCAGACAGTTGCTCGGCGTGCGATGCATCCAGTCGGCCCGCGAAGGCGCTGCTGCCCAGGCCAAACATGAAGCGCTCCTCTTCATCTGTGAACGCCACCATCTCCACGGGTAGCTTCAGCGGCAGATTGCGTTCCTTTATTACCCTCAGACACTCGAGGGCGCACACAACACCCAGCGCGCCGTCGAGCGGACCGCCGTTTACGATTGTATCCAGGTGCGACCCGCTGATAACGGCGGGGCCGTCTCCATCGATCCTGCCGAACAGGTTGCCGGCAGCATCGACTTTGAGGTCCAGATGTGCAGATCTTATTGTTTCGCTCAGCCAGGCACGTGCTTTGATATCTGCTTCGTCGAACGACCGCCGGGCAATACCGCCGCCTTCCTGGCGACCGATCTTGGCCAGCGCATCGATGTCTTGCATCAAGCGTTCTACATTGATCATGTCCTTACAGAGGATATGCGTTTTATGGCGCTGCGATTGAGGCGTCCACTCCAGCCGGCTAAGCCGCTTTCCTTAGGAGCGCTCTTTTCCCAGCCGTACCTTGGTCGCCGCCATATAATGCATGATCAA
>CAZPPZ010000260.1:0-4525 GCA_964588545.1 uncultured Myxococcales bacterium
CCTGATCGGTGATCCAACCCCCAAACTACAGCACCCTCAAGAGATGGAACTTGGTGTGGCAACAGGCCACGATCTCGGCCAACCGATCACCGTTGAAATAACGAGCCCCATCGATGGCGAACTTGTCTTATCGTTCGACCGGCCACTTGGAGGCGTCACGGAGGGCGACCCCAATCAAACGACAGTTGCCGCCATCACAAGTTCGGTCAAGGCAGGTGACTCGGTGTCCCCGAAAATGCTGCGGTAAGGCTCTGGTTGTTGGTAGGGGAGGTGAACGTCGTTGAAATGGATGTAGGCGAAAAACGGTTGCTGGCGCTTCAAGGCCTCGAGCCGTGTCAAGAATCGCTCGCGCAGCTCAGTAGCGCTACGCAGCTCAGCAACGAACTCATCGAAGCCTTGGGCGAGTCCCAGTGCGGGGTCGACCACGGGGTTGGCGACCACCGCAAGGGTGCGATAGCCGTGCTCGGCAAACAGCTCAGCGAGTGTGACCTCGTCGGGGCCGAGGGCATCGGCCAGCAGCTTGCCATCGCGCCAGTAGGAGCCGCGGTAGACACCGTGCTGATGGGGGAAGCGGGAGGTGAAGTAAGAGGGTACACTGGGCTTGGTCCAGGCGGCGGCGCTAATCGCGCTCTCAAAGGTGATGCCCTTGGCGGCCAGTGCGTCTATCGCGGGAGTGGTGGCCCTGGAATAGCCATAACTGCCGACGTGATCGGCGCGCAAGACGTCGATGCAGATCACCACTACGTTGGCCGGCCCGCGCGAAGCGGGTCGGGAGCAGGCGGAGCACAGGCTCAGCAGGAGCAATGCTCCAAGCAGACGAGGGGTCGCTACAGGCGTGATTTCAGCTCGGTTCGGCCTTGGGCTCTCGCCCATCGCCGGGGCGGTAGCCTTCCCGGGTACTCTTACGCAGCCGCTCAAGCAGCCCGGTGGTGCCGTGGTTGGAGACTATTTCTTGGAACTGAGAGCGTAGGTTGGAAACCATGCTGATGCCCTCGGCGATGACATCGATGATTCTCCAGGCGCCAACATGGTCTTTGCGCATACGGTAGTCGATGAAGACATCGTGCTCGCCGCCACCGCGGTCGATCTTGGTCAGCACGGTGTAGTCGCCACGGGCCTCCTCGCGACCGCCGATGATGGTGACAGTCTCGCCACCGTAGGACTCGATGTTACTGCCGTAGGTGTTGATCAGATAGCTGCGAAACAGAGCGACGAACTCGCGCCGTTGATTCTCATCAAAGCGTCGCCAGTTGCGCGCCAGCACGAGCTTGGAAGTAGTCTCGAAATCAATACCGGAATCAAGGTAAGTCTCGAGTTTTGCAGTTTTTTCTTCGAGTGAGAGGGCCTCGTCTCCAAGCACCGAAACGACCTCGTTGGCGGTGCTACGAATGGTGTCCTCAGGCGAGCCGAGGGCTGCTGCTGGTGACAGCGACAAGCTCGAGAGCAAGAGCGCCGCAGCGCCGCTTGCTACTATTCGGCGCTGGCCCGGTCTAGTTGTCTTTATCGACATCATCAAAGAAATAAAGGTCTTCTTCGCTTTCTTCGCTAGCTGCATCGTCCTTCCCCTCACGATCTTCGATCGCTGCGTCGGCATTTTGGAAGTACGCGTTACGAACCGCGGCATAGTAGTCCAAAGAACTGCGTTTGGCCATGGCTATCTCATCTATATGCAGGGCCCGCCAGTTCAGGCGCTCCCCTGCGTATATGCCCGTGTTCGGCCAGAAATCAAGGTAGAACGGCCAAATACGCAGAGCCCCGTCTACCAGTTGGCCGCTGGCACCGCGGACACTCGATGGCCCCACGACTGGAAGCACCAGGTAAGGGCCGTGACCCACGCCCCAGCTGCCGAGGGTTTCCGAGAAACTCTCGCGAGCAGTGGGAACACCGGCATCGGTGGCCACGTCAAAAAGTCCGCCTACACCAACGGTGGTGTTGACGGCGAAGCGTCCCAGGGCGACGGCGGCACCCTCGGGTTTGGCCTGGAGCAGGTTGTTGACGAAATAGACTGGGAACAGCGCGTTATCGTAGGCGTCCGCAAGCATCCACATCAGCCGGTCGGGGAGGATGAACCTCCAACCTTTGGCCGCCGGCTCAAGCACATACTGATCGAGGGTGTCGTTGAGCCAAAAGACTCCACGATTGACCCGCTCGAAGGGGTCGTTGACCTCTGCCGCCGACGAGGTCACCGGCAGGCACAAACAAACGACCACGAGAACCGCAGCGATCTTCGCAATTCTACGCATACTTCTATCCAGCATAGCGCGTGTTACTTGTCTTTGCTGTTGAAGTTGTAGAGGAATTTTCCCACGATTCGCTCGAGTACCAGTGCCGATTCGGTGTAGCTGAGCTCGTCTTCGGGCTCGAGGAATACGTCTTCTGCGCCTGGTTCTATCGAGAGGTAGCGGTCGCCGAGCAGCCCCGCGGTCACTATGGCGGCGGAGCTGTCAACCGGAATGTTCATTGCTGAGTCGACCTCGAACTCGACGCGGGCCCGGTAGTTCTCATCGAGAAACACCCGTTTTACCTCGCCGATCTTGACGCCAGCCATCTCGACTGGGGCTCGTGGCTTGAGGTCGGCGACCTGGTCGAAGGTTGCGTACATGCGTACCGCCGGCCGTCCGCCATAGCGGGCCCCACCCACCGAAAAGGAGAGGTAGGCTACGCTTCCAAGGCCTATGAGGACGAACAGGCCAACCATGAAGTCGCGTACTTTGCTGGTCGTCATGACTAGACTCCCCACAGCGCTGTTATGAAGTAGTCGGAAATGAGAATGGCAACCGAAGCTGTCACTACCGTCGAGGTGGTCGCGCGGCTCACCCCGGCCGAGGTTGGTATGGCGTTGTAGCCACGAAAGGTCGAGATCAGTCCGACTAATAGACCGAAGACCACGGCTTTGATGAGACTGCCGACAACGTCATCGGCGAAATCGATCGAATTCTCCATGCTGGTCAAGTAGGTTCCCGGATCTATGCCGAGCAGACCCGCGCCGACTAGGTAGCCGCCAAAGAGACCGCAGCTGATGAACAAAGCAGAGAGCATGGGCATGACTACTGTCATCGCTTGGGCCTTGGGCCTTACCACGTAGTCGACCGGGTCTATCGACATCATACGCAGACCATCGAGCTGTTCGGTGGCGACCATCGTGCCGATCTCTGCGGTTGTGGCCGAGCCGGCACGGCCGGTTACCAACAGCGCCGTGAGCACCGGGCCGAGTTCTCGTACTAGGCTCAACCCGACGACCGCACCGAGGGCCTCTTCGGCGCCGAATCTCACCAGGGTGTTGTAGCCCTGGAGGCCGAGAACCATGCCGACTGCCAGCCCACACACCGAAATGATGACCAGTGAGAGCACGCCAAGCTTGTAGATCTCGTCGACAAATAGCCGCACACGCAGTGGCGGCCTCAGTGTGCACGCCCCAATGCGGGTAAAGAACAGCGCCATGCGTCCGAGCTGATCAACGAAGTCCAGTGACTTTGCACCAAGGGTAGCTATGCCGGTGATCATTGCCTGGTTAACGAATCCCGTTTCTCGCCGGAACGATCTCGCTTTCGAAGTCCAGCTCAGGGCGTTGAGCGATGTAAGAGTCTTCGAGCTCCTCGTTGAAGAAGCGACGCACGCGGGCGTTGGGGCTGTGCGCGACCTCGTTGGGGGTTCCCTGTTCTACGCAGTCGGGCAGCAGCAGTACCACCTTATCTGCCATACGCATGGTCGAGGGAATGTGGTGGGAAACCATTATCATAGTCATGTCATACTGACGGTTAATGCGCACCAATAGCGCTTCGATGAGTTTCACCGATACTGGGTCCAGACCGGAGAAGGCCTCATCGACCAACACTATGACAGGTTGTTGCACCAGCGCGCGCGCCAGGGCCACGCGCTTGAGCATGCCTCCCGATAGCTCGCCGGGAAGCAACTGGTCAACCTTGGTAAGTCCCACCGAGGCCAGGCAGGAATGTACCGCGTCAGCGATACCGCTAGCAGCCAGGTTGCTATGCTCGCGCAGGGGCAGGGCGACGTTGTCGAACACCGTCATCGAATCGAGCAAGGCCCCGCCCTGGAACATCATGCCGACCTTGCGGCGCATCTGCCGCAGCTCGTACTCATACATGCAGCCTACGTCGGTACCGTCGACCAGCACTCGACCACTGCCGGGACGAACCAGACCGGCAATCAGGCGCAGAGTGGTACTCTTGCCCGAACCGCTGCCGCCGAGAACTATAGAGATTTTGCCACGAGGGAAGGCGCAGGAGAGGTTGCTCAGAACCTCTCGTTCACCGAAACACATGCCCACATCGTCAAGCACGACATGGGCGTCACTGTTGGCTGACGCGCTCACCCCTCCAAGCCCCACCCTGAGTCTCTATCCTTACTGAGGTAGCCACTGTAAGTCCATAGGCCGACGTTCTGCTCTTGACGCTGCCTCGCCGTTGTCCGCGCATGTAGCGCGGACCTTCACTGCTAGCGGGCTGCGCAGGAGAAATTGTCAATTGTTGTGTATGGCATCGTGAATCAAGCGGCGAGTTTT
>CAZPPZ010000261.1:0-4496 GCA_964588545.1 uncultured Myxococcales bacterium
TCAATAGGGCAGACGGGCGTACGCGATCTCGGGGCAGCGGTTCATTACGACACGCAGCCCGCTGGCCTCGGCGCGGGCCGCGGCCTCGTCGTTTCTCACCCCAAGCTGCATCCAGACGCTGCGTATACCCTTGTCGGTGGCCACGGCGATGGCCTCGTCGGTTACCGCGGCCGCGGCCGCCGGGCTGCGGAATACATCGACAAGCTCGAATCCAACGGCGACCTCCGAGAGGCTGGCGTAGGCTCTTTCGCCGAGTATCTCACAGCCGGCTTGGCCGGGGTTTATGGGGATGACACGGAAGCCCTTCTTTTGCAGGTACTTCATGACGAAGTAAGAGGGGCGATTCCATTTGGAACTTGCGCCGACCATGGCGATGGTAGCGGTGGTGTCGAGAATGCCGCGCAGGTAGTCGTCGCTGTAGCTGTTGTGGTCCATTGCTGCTGGTCTCGTCGAGGACAGCCAAGCTATATCAGGACTGCGATGGTTTTGCTCCCTTGGTTCACGCGTCAGGCTCGACTAGACTTTGAGCTAGCATGACCAAGCCCCGGACAGCTCCCGATCAGCCCGACGCATCGGTTCTTGACAGCGCCGACGCGGTGCGCAGCGCTAAGCCGTTGAAACATGCGCAGATTTACCGCGACGACAGCCCCTTTGAGCTGGAGAGTGGGGGGCGACTGCCTGGGTTCACGGTTTGCTATGAGACCTACGGTCAGCTCTCGGCCGCCGCCGACAATGCCGTGCTCGTCTGTCATGCCGTTAGTGGGGATTCTCACGTAGCTCGCCATGATGAGGCGGATGATCCGGGCTGGTGGGATCTTATAGTCGGCCCGGGGCGGGCCATAGATACCGATCGCTATTTCGTCATCTGTTCGAACGTGCTCGGTGGCTGTCGCGGCAGCACCGGACCTAACTTCATCGATCCCCGCTCGGGGCGGCATTACGGGGCGGAGTTCCCGGTGGTGACGGTTGGCGACATGGTCGACGTCGAGGCTGGGCTGATCGATCATCTGGGGATATCCGAGCTGGCTGCGGTCGTTGGCGGGTCGCTGGGGGGATTTCAGGCGCTTACGTGGGCGACGCGTCATCCCCGTCGTATCCGTGGCTGCGTGGCACTGGCTACTTCTCCGCGGCTTTCGAGCCAGGCCCTTGCCTTCGACGTAGTTGGCCGCAACGCCATTACCCAGGACCCTAACTTTCACGCCGGCCAGTACTACGACCGGAATCTTCCTGAGGTGGGTTTAGCGATTGCTCGTATGCTCGCCCACATAACCTATCTCTCTAGTGATTCCATGGAGGAGAAGTTCGGGTTGACGAGGATGCAGCCGCGCGAGGTTGCCACCGCGTTTGAGAAGAAGTTTGCCGTGGGCTCGTACCTGGCGCACCAGGGCCACAAGTTCGTTGAGCGTTTCGATGCCAATAGCTATGTGACCCTGTCGATGGCTATGGATCTCTTCGATCTGGGTGATAGCTGCGACGAACTTAAGGCGTCGTTGGCACCGAGTCTGTGTCGCTACCTGTTGGTGAGTTTTAGCAGCGACTGGCTCTACCCCCCGGCGCGCGGGCGCGAAGTTGTCGACGCTCTCCTCGCCTGCGACAAGCCGGTAAGTTATTGCGAGATCGATAGCCCCTGTGGCCACGATAGTTTTCTATTGGCTGATGCCGTCGACCGATACGGCCGAGTGATCTCTGGTTTCTTGGATGGTATCTGTGAGCAGCGGCGCAGCCACACTCGCGCGGCTACGGCCGAGCAGGGCGCGAGTACCCCTGTATTTGACGGCCAACGTCTCGACTACCACAGGGTTCTCGACCTGGTCGAACCCGCTGCCAGCGTTGTTGATCTAGGTTGTGCCAACGGTGAGTTGTTGTCTGCGCTCCGCGATCGTGGACACCGTCGCCTGGTTGGGGTGGAAATTGATGAGCAGGCGGTGATCTCTTGCGTTGAGGCCGGTCATGATGTGATTCAGTCGGACTTGGACTGTGGCCTGTCGTCGTTCGCCGATGGCCAGTTCGACATCGCAATTCTCTCGCAAACTCTCCAGGCTATCGAAGACGTAGCCACCATGCTCGACGAGCTGGTCAGGGTTGCCGCTAGGGCGATAGTGAGTTTCCCCAATTTTGCTCACCGCCCATTGCGTGAGATGTTCTACCGCGAGGGGCGTATCCCGAAGTCACAGGGGCTGTACGGCTATGAGTGGTACAACTCGCCAAATCGGCGCTTTCCCTCGATACGTGATTTCGAAGAGCTATGTGCGGCTAAGCGGATCCGCATCGATCGTCGCGTGTATCTGGATAGCGCTGCTGGAGCTGAGGCCAGCGGTGATGCCAACCTCGATGCCGACATCGCCATTGTGGTTATAGCTCGTGGTGATGATGCGTGACGGCCAGCGGCGTGGGCCGACGGGCTGGTGGTGGGTTGGCGCGGTGGTGTTGTTGTCGCTGGTGGTCGGCGGCTGCGTCGTTCATACCAGGGAGACCCGCAGGTCGTTGGGTGGGTCGTCGAGCAACTACGTTGAACCGACGGTCGTGGCTAACTGCGAACTCGGCCAGGCCCTGGCGAAAAACGGTTGTCGCGATATCGTGCTCAAAGACGACGTCGGCCAAGAGACCAACCTGCGCGAGGCCTTTGCCTCGACCCGCTGCCGCACGGTGCATGACCAGCTCAAGGCTGCCAACCGCCGTACTCGGGAGTATCTGCGCGAGCCCGGGCACGATCTACGTCTCGCTCTCGCGCGCATACACTCTGAATGCAGGTTGCGTGAGAAGCACATCGAGGCCTGTCGTAGCGCCGGATTCTTCGCCAGCCCCGGTGGCGGTGTGCGGCTGGAGCGCTACCTTGAGGGTCAGGATGCCTGCTACGAGCTTGCCGACCTCTACCGCCACCGTCTTGCCGACGGCTACCGCAGTGCTCCGTAGGGGAAGGGGATGAACTGGCTCGCTGACCCGGAGGTATGGATTGCCCTGGTTACCTTGACCTCACTCGAGCTGGTACTCGGGCTCGACAACATCGTCTTCATCTCGATCATGGCTTCGCGTGTTGATGAGAGTCTGCGCAGCCGGGCGCGACGGGTGGGGCTTGGGCTGGCGATGCTCACGCGCATCGCGCTGTTGTTCTCGCTGTCGTGGCTGATCGGGTTGACCGATCCCTTCGTGGTGGTTTTTGATCACGGGTTTTCCGGTCGGGACCTAATCTTGCTCGGCGGTGGGTTATTCCTGCTGATAAAGGCCACCGGCGAGATCCATCAGAAGATAGAAGGTGGCGGCGAGGGGCAGCTGGCTGTGGGCGCGTCGTCGTTTGGCAGCGTGATCGTTCAGATCATGCTGCTCGACATAATCTTCTCGTTCGATTCGGTGATCACCGCTGTGGGCATGGTCGATCGTATCGAGGTAATGGTTGCGGCAGTAATCGCGGCGGTGGCGTTGATGATGGTGTTCGCTGACCCTGTTGGTGACTTTGTCGAACGTCACCCGACTATCAAGATGCTGGCGCTGTCTTTCCTCTTGCTGATCGGTATGACCCTGGTTGCCGATGGCTTGGGACAGCACTTTCCCAAGGGATACGTTTACTTCGCCATGGGTTTTTCGGTTTTCGTCGAGATGCTCAATCTGCGCGTGGGCCGCGATCGCGCTAAGAGCTGAGCCGAGCGTGATCTGTGATGTCGAGCATCTGCTCGATGGCGTTGGCAGGTAGTTTCCAGTCGTTTTTGTTCAGCCGCTGCCAAGCAAAACTCCCTACTAGCTCTAATGGTCGGCACAGCTGGGGGCGAGCTAGTAGTCCCAGTGAATAAGCCAGGTAGCCGCACAGCTGCTCTGGGCTCACGGCGGCTGCGGCGATTGCCGCCAGGCTCAAGGCCTGATCACGCTTGGAGAGTTTCTCGCCGTGCTGGTTCAACACCAAGGGGATGTGGGCATAGCGCGGGCAACGCCCGCCGAGTGCCTCGATGAGTTGGATCTGACGTGGGGTTGAGTCTAACAGGTCGGCGCCGCGTACTACCTCGGTTACGCCCATGGCGATGTCATCGACGACCACGGCCAACTGATAGGCGTACAGACCATCGCGGCGCTTGAGAACGAAATCGCCGACCGCCTCGGCAACGTCTTGGCTGCGCCGGCCGTAGACGAGATCCTCGAAGCCTAGGCTGCCGGGCTCGATCGCGAAACGCAGAGCGGTCGCGTTGGCCCGACCGTCGCAGAAAGCCTGGAACCAGCCGGGTTCGAGTACAGCTGGGCGCAGCTGGCGTGGGTAGGCGCTGTAAGCGTCGGGCGGTCCGTGCGGAGCCGAGGCCATCTCGGCGAGTTCCTTGCGTGACAGCGAGCAGGGAAATAGCCGCCCGAGCTGTGCGAGCCGACGCAGTGCTGCTTCGTAGTAGTTATGGCGCTCGGATTGACGGTAAGGGGCATGGGGGCCGCCGCGATCGGGACCTTCATCCCAGTCTAGACCCAACCAGCGCAGATCGTTTTGGGCGTGCTCAGCCAGGCCGTGAAGCACCAGGGCCCTG
>CAZPPZ010000262.1:0-4487 GCA_964588545.1 uncultured Myxococcales bacterium
CAGCGCCGGTTTGCTGATATTTCCTGACTGTTCGATGGAGTTCAGCGTCGGCGTTCTGTTCGTCGAGCCCGATTCTTATCCGCTTGCGATAGACGGGGTCGAGCGGGGGGTTCTGATGGTCCTCCCTGACGTTGTTTATGATTTTGGCTTCTACAACATCGGGGTAAGGTCGACGGGGGAAGACTTGGGTATCGGGGGCGAAGACCCTCCAGGTCAGCCCTTGTCATTCGCACGACGCCACGTTCTTGGTTTACCGATACCGGAACTAGTTGGCATCCAAGACCCGAGTACGCTTCCATTGGGCATTACTGAAGTAGTTGACGGCGCTTTCAAGGTTCCGTCACTGCGTAACGTTGAATTGACGGGCCCCTACTTCCACAACGGGGGGCAAGGCACACTCGAAGACGTCGTAGCGTTCTACAACCGCGGGGCTGACTTCAGAGAAGCTAACCTGGCCGATCTCGCGCCCGACATTTTCTTCCTCGCTCTCACGGCAGAGGAGCAGGCCGGACTGGTCGCGTTCATAAAGACGCTCACCGACGAGAGAGTACGTTTCGCGATCGCTCCCTTCGATCATCCACAGCTCTTTCTGGCCAACGGCCATCTAGGCAACGAACTTACGGTAACCGATGGAGGCTCTGGTTTCGCTCTCGACTCCATGGTTGAACTCGCTGCAGTCGGATCAACCGGTGACTGCATCGGCATCGACGGCAGTTTGCGCGACTGTAATGATGGTAATCCTTGCACTGATGACTTCTGTATAGACGGCTCAGGGTGCATCAACAGTTTCAGTACTAGCCCCTGCGACGACGGCGATGCGTGCACAACAGGCGACATGTGTGATGGCTTGGGAAGCTGCCTAAGCGGTGTCCCGCTCGACTGCAACGATGGCAACCCGTGCACAACGGACACCTGTGATTTCACTCTCGGATGCTTAAGCGCTGACAACTTGCTGCCGTGCGACGACGGCAACGCTTGCACGGCCGCCGATACCTGCGCGGGCGGTGTCTGCGTGGGCGGTCCGGCCCCCGCGTGTGATGACGGCAACGTATGCACGGCCGACCTTTGTGATCCCGCATCCGGTTGTGTCAACGTCGCAGTATCCGTCTCCTGCGACGATGGCAATGCCTGTACCGCCAATGATACCTGCGCGGCCGGCGCCTGCGTTGGCGGCCCCGCCCTCAACTGTGACGATGGCAATCTGTGTACAACGGACAGCTGTGACACTACGCTTGGATGTTTGAATATTGATGGCCCTGCGAGCTGTGACGACGGCAACTCCTGTACCCTCGAAGTATGTGACACGGTTAGCGGGTGCGTAGCGGTGCCCGTCAGCGATGGCGTTTTTTGCGATGATGGCAACAGTTGCACTAATGGTGACACCTGCTCGGGCGGAACCTGTGCTGGTAGCGCTTCTCAACAGCCGCTATTCGGTGACGCGACCGGTGACTGCAGCGTCAACATCGTCGATGCTCTCGTGATAGCTCAATACACCGTGGGGCTGCGCACATGTGCCGACATGGCCGGATTCGATCTGTGTGATGTCCATATCAACGGGACGTGTAACATTGTCGATGCGTTGCTCATCGCACAGTGCACGGTGGGGCTGCTCACCGGCCCCGACGGTATTCCGGATACCGCCGACGATTGCACCTTCGCCGTCACTACGCCCCTGCTATGTCAGTGACCGTCAAGCAGTCGGCTGCACGATACTTCGACGGCTGGCCTTCCGGCTTCAGCGACGGGTCACCTCTCGCGCTAGCTCTGCCGTCGCCCCGCGCCCACATTGGTACAAAGGTCACAACCATTAGGGACACCGTCGCCATCATCATCGAGACTCGGGGCAAAACCAGGACAAAAGCACCTACAATTCTTGCCCTCCAATGTCGGTAGGGTCGCGGTAGCGCTGCTTCTTCACGCCTTTTCGCCCAAACCGTGTTGACTATGCGCCTTAGCCTAGCCGTGAATAGGCCGAGGCCAAGGCATCGGCGTATTCGTTCCAGCGTGAGCCGTCATGCGCCTTGATCCAACGCAGTTCTACCCCGGGACGCTCGAGTGACAGAGCGTACAGCTCCTTTACCAATTCGAGATTGGCGATCGGTCCGGTCTTGCGCCGCCACCCCCGCTTGGCCCACCCGGCAGCCCACTCGTTGACAGTATTAACGCACAGCCGGCTGTCAGAATAGACCGTGACTCGGGCCTGCGGCGACAAGCCCCGGTAGGCCTCGATCAGAGCGCGCAGCTCCATACGGTTATTAGTGGTGGCCGCATCAGCACCGCTACCCTCGGCGACTACCCGATCGTCGTCGACCCAAACAAAACCCCAGCCACCCGGCCCCGGATTGCCCTCGCAGCTACCGTCGGTGAACACTCCGCTGGTCGGCCCATCGTGGTAGCGCTCGAGCACCTCGGCGGGTGTCAACACATCAACCCTTCCTCTGTCAGCCATGCGTCCGTATAACCCGGGCACCGAGCTGCGTCACATCGCGGAGCGAGACTTGCCACAGCGTGGCACATTGCTAGCTTGCCAAGCCTATGAGCGACGACAAAGGAAGCACCGCGAACCCCTCGGGGGGACTCAACCAAGACCAGCTCGCAGCCCTCATGGCCCGGCAAGACGATGGCCCTGTGGTCATGCTCAACCTGTTGGCGTTCAAAACTGACGGCGGACTAGACAAGTACATGGAGTACTCCGCCGCTGTAGCGCCGCTGTTGGCCAAGGTTAACGGCCGTGTCGCCTTCGCCGGCAGCCCCACCGAGCTACTCATCGGTAGCGAAGGCTGGGATTTGCTGGCGCTCATCGAATACCCCAAGCGTGCCGATTTCCTCGCCATGGTCGGCTCGCCCGAGTACCAGGCGGTCGCGCACTTGCGCGAGGAAGCCATAACCCGCTCGGTACTGTACGCCATGGACCCGGTTGCGCTAGGCTAGCGTCGACAACCGCTCACCAGAAGCGGCGCAGTACCTTGGCGTAGCCCGCACGCCTGAAATCCTCGGGGTCAGAGTAGTGGACCATACTCATCACGCCACGGATTTCGTCGGCTGAGCTTAGGCCGTGAGCCTCGAGCCAGCGCTCCAGCCCACGGCGGACCTTGGTGAGGTAGTCGATGCCATTGATCAGCAGGGCCGAGCACATCGCGACAACATCGGCACCCGCCATGATTGCCCGCACCACGTCTTGCTCGGTGTGCATCCCGCCAGTAGCGGCCAACGCCGAGCGGACCTGACCATTGAGGATGGCTATCCACTGAACCGAGAGATGGCTGTCGTGTGAAGATGACAGGTCGGCGCGCATCACCATGGCGCGCTTCTCTATGTCAATACTAGGCTGATAGAGTCGATTAAACAGCACGATAGCATCAACACCGGCCTCGTCGAGGCGCTGCGCAAGCGCCGGCAGTGACGAAACAAAGGGACATAGCTTTATCGCCACCGGGATATCGACCTCAGCTTTGACCTGACGCAGGATATCCACATAGACCTGCTCGACGTGCTCACTGCTCAGGCTCGGGTCACAGGGGATCGTATAAACGTCAAGTTCGATGGCATCGGCACCGGCCTCTTGCATCAAACACGCCTGGGCGATCCAACGATCGGGCCGAGCCACGTTGAGACTGGCGATGACCGGCACGTCAACCGCGGCCTTGGCTGCAGCAATATGGTCGAGATAATGCCCCGGCTCCATCGCGAAGTGCGAGGGTCGGGGCTTGGCCGCTAGAGTGGCTTCGAGGCGACGTCGGCTCACCGCCTGGCCGGGCAGCGGCAGGTCCTCGCTGAGTTGCTCTTGAAACAATGAGAAGAGAACGATGGCTGCCGCCCCGGCATCGCGCAGTCGACGCACCCCGGCGATGTCATGCGACAACGGAGAAGAAGCCGCAATCAACGGGCTATCAAGCTGGAGCCCCAGGTAGAGGGTCGACAGAGCGCTCATGGCCGCTTACTTCCATCCCCGGACGAGCAGCCGCGGCTAGCTTGCCACGATGCCCGGGCCTTGTCTTCCCACCGGGCTCAAGAAAAAAGGGGCGGAGTCGCCAAATCGGCCCCGCCCCCAACGACCGTCGGCAACAGGCGCGCGCCCGTGTCGCCCGACCGACAGTCTTTCTTCCGCCCTGTATTACAGGACTTGGCGCATCTTTACCTAATCACATAAGGTCGTGTCAACCTAAATTTATAGATCTATCAGGACGCGCTTTAATTCCGCGCACTTGGCTATAATGCCGCTATAAATGAGCACGCTGTCAGCCCCGATCCCGGCCGTAGGCCGCTTGGCCCCCTCTCCCACCGGGCCGCTGCACCTGGGCAACGCCCGTACCGCCCTAGCCACCTGGCTATCGCTGCGGGCCCTGGGCGGACGGCTATTGTGGCGGCTCGAGGATCTCGATGGGGCGCGGGAGCTTTCCCGGCCTGCTCGGCCCGGTCAAAAAGCTCTGCGCCGGCTCGGTCTGCACTGTGGTGGAGGGTCACGCAGCGGCGCGCTCCCCCCGAGC
>CAZPPZ010000263.1:0-4391 GCA_964588545.1 uncultured Myxococcales bacterium
GGCGGTGGTCGGCGGTGGCTGGCTGGTGGCGCGGCGGCGTATCGCGGTGACGGTCGTTGTTGTCGCCGCTGCTGCAGCCGCGGCGCTGGCTTTGATGGTGCTGGCCCGGGTGGCGGTGATGCCAGAGGGGCTAGCCCAATCGCTGCGTGGTGAACTCGGCCAGGCCGGATACTGGTTGGTGTTGACGGCTAACTGGGCGGGCCTGTCGGTGTTGCTCGCCGCTGTCTACGTCGGCGCCGATCGCCGCGTTGACCGTCGGTTGTTGGCCTTGGTGCCGCTGGCGATCGCCATGTACTGGCAGCTCTACCCACGAACTGATTTTACTCACCTGGTAATTTCCATGCCGCTTGCGGCCGTTCTTGCGACCGTACTATTGGCCCGAGTGCTTGATTGGTGGAACCAGGGAGTGTGGCCTGGCTGGGCTCCTGCGCGGCTGCTAACCAAGTCGGCTGTGGTTGCTGCGGCGATCACCATAACTCTTCTTGAGCTTTGGCCCGCTACCAGTTCTGCGATTGGCTGTCTGGGTAAAGACCCGGTTGCGGGCCTTACTCCGCGGCTGCCGGTTTGTGTTGAGGATAGCGCGCGTGACGATCTAGCCGACCTCGGCCGGGTTGCTGATTACCTGCGTGATAACACCGCGATTGGCGAACAGGTATTGCACTTTCCGGCACTTGGCGCGGTTCTGTTTGCCGCCGCAAGGCCTAGCGCTTTGCCCCGTGACTATTGGTTCCCGGGCCGCCCCAACAACGAGGACGAGAAAGCACTGGTCGCCGAACTTGCCGCGAACCCTCCGCGCTTGGTGGTGACGATCAACTCGGGATGGGCATTTTTTCTCTATTCGCCAACGTACTTTGGCGAGCTACGTAGCTTCGTTCGGGGCCGTTACACCTTGGCGGCCCGCTTTGGCCGCTACGATGTGTTGGCCCGCAACGATGTTCGTGTAGCGGCAGCCGGTGAGGTTGCCGCCGAAGTCGCTACGTCGCCGGTGCACGCTGCTGCCCCTGCTTTACCAGTGGAAGCGGTACTAGCGCGAAGATTGCAAGCAATCCGCCGCTGGCAGGCGTGGCTCGATCCCGCTCGAGCTAGTCGCCCCGAGCTCGCTGAGGATCCCGGGGCGGCGATTTTGCAGCTACGTGCCTTACGCGATGGTGGCGATCTGCGTGCTGCAGGCTGGTTGATCGCAGGCTACAATACCGCCAACCCCAGGGTGCACCGTGAGGCCGTGGCGGCGATGGGATTGGTAGTACATCGCTTTCTTGCTACGGCTAACCGGCTCGCCGGAGATCTCGACCTGGCTGACTATGCGCTCTACCTAAAGGCGCATCGGGAAGCGGCGAAGGCGATCCTCGATGATCCCCGCCCCGATGTGAGAGCATTCGCCGACGCGGTGTTGTGGGTAGGTGACACGGTGAGAGTTGGACATGTTGATTGGAGTGGGCTGATGGTAGCCGCTATGCGTCCTCCTGGACTTTGGCACGATTGAGGTAAACGACGATGTCATCTGGAAACTTTACTGGTGAGCGGCCCGGTTGGGGCAAGGATTTTGATTACGACGAGGCTCGCCATCTTGCGGCCTACCACTATGCGGCTTCGCTGGCCAAGGGGCGGCGGGTACTCGATGCTGGCTGCGGGGAGGGCTTTGGAACACAAACCCTTGCGGATGTCGCACGCGAGGTCGTGGGCATCGATTACTCCAGTGATGCGATCTCCTACTGCTCACAGAAGTGGAACAAGCCCAATCTGAGTTTCGTGCACGTTGATCTAACCGAGCCCGGTGCCTACGACGAGACCTTCGATCTGGTACTCAACTTTCAAGTTCTCGAGCACATCGAGGTCGAGAAGCCGTTTCTGGAAGGTTTGCGCGCCCGTATCGCTCCTGGCGGTATGCTGATGCTCAATACTCCCAATCGGCTGCGCACGTTCTCGGAGAATCCCTACCACGTTCGTGAATATACGGCCGATGAGTTACGGGAGTTGTTGCTCGGAGTGTTCAGCGAGGTACAAATGCTTGGCATGCATGGCAACGCCAAGGTCGAAGAGTTTGATCGCGGCCGAGAAGCTGCAGTAAAGCGCATCCTTCGCTTCGATCCGCTGGGCATTCGCAATCTGCTACCGGAGGCGATCGTCAAATTCGCCTTCGCCAAACTGGCAGTTCTAGTTCGTCGCAGTGCCAAGGAATCGTCTAGCGAAAATGGCATGCTCTCGCCC
This sequence comes from uncultured Myxococcales bacterium, assembly GCA_964588545.1. Classification (GTDB taxonomy): domain Bacteria; phylum Desulfobacterota; class Binatia; order UBA1149; family SPBQ01; genus CAZPPZ01. Next base: position 2,209 of record CAZPPZ010000263.1, read on the forward strand.
GAAGATTTCTCAGTGCGCGAAACTGATGTAGACCAGGCCCTGGACCTGGTTGCTCTGTGCAAGGCCTAGGCAACGGTGGGCGGCGCTCGACCGCTGGCGCCTGAGCCGCCGTTTCAATCCGAACACGTTGCCCGAGGGGCGTGGTACGGGCTGCTCGCCCAAGGGGTGGACAAGATCCTCCCGGTTGGGATTTTTCTTTACCTGGCGCGTACGCTGTCGGGTGCCGAGTTTGGCACCTACGCTTTCATACTGGCTTACCTGACGCTGTTCCAGGTGCTCGCAGAGCAGAGTCTCGACACCGTGTTGGTGCGTAAGATAAGCCGTGAGCCTCAGCGCAGCGGCGAAATTCTTCAGGCGGCTCTAGGGCTGAGATTGGTGTTTGCGCTGGCGTCGGCGTTGGTCGCGACAGCCTTGTCCTACCCGATCTCCGGCGGACAGACTTCACCCTGGTTGGTTCTGTTGGCATCCCTCAGCCTTGTGACGGCGCTAAGCGGAGCCTATCGCGCGTGCTTTCGTGCCACCCTCGATATTCGCGCTGTGTTTCTTATCGCTGTAGCACGCGCCGTGGCGCTTGGGTTTGCGGTGGTAATCGCGGTTAGCCTGTTTCCGGGCTTGCCGGCGATATTCTTGGCCACCGCGGCTGCCAATCTCATCGCGTTTGCGGTTGTAGCTGCCGTGGCTTCGCGCCACTTGCCGTTTGGACTGCGTGTGGATTGGTCGGTCTGGCGTGAACTTGCCGAGGGCGCGCTTCCTCTAGCGTTCAACTCAATCGCGATCACCGTGAGCCTGCGAGCGGGACAGATAATCTTGATGTCGTTGCGCGGGCCGAGTGAGGTTGGGCTGCTGGGTGCCGCTGCGCGCGTGAGCGAATCATTGAGTCTCTTGCCCGAGGCGCTGATGATCACCATGTATCCGGTGATGGCCGGGCTATACGCGGACCAAGAAGCCAGGATGCTGCTAGTGGCTGAACGGGCGTCGCGGTATTTGACGATGCTTCTCGGAGCACCGGTGCTGGTATGCGTTGCCGCGGGCGCCAGTCTGATGTCGTTACTGTTCGGGGCACAGTTTTCCTCGAGCGGCGCGGCGCTCGCCATACTTGCAGGTGCGGCGTTAATCTCGGCCCATGGTGTCGTTATCGTCAACGTGCTCATTGCTTCGCATCGCGAAAAAATTCTCTACCGTAACACCATGGTATTCTCCCTTATTAACGTGTTGCTATGTTTTCCACTGATCATCGATTGGGGTTATACGGGTGCGGCGGTGGCTATGTTGATCACCAGCGTTGCGTCGCAGATCTGCTTGGCGCTCTTGCCAGGTACCGCAATCTATGTCCGCGCTTGTCTCAAGGGGTCGTCGCGGCCGTTAGCCGCGGTGGCTGTTGCGGCAGCAGTTACGTTCTTGAGCGGCAGCTCTGGTGGTGCCGGGGTAGCGCTGATCCTGTTCATCTTCGTTGTATCTTTGGTCATGTTTCGCTCGCTCAGCCGGAAAGAATGGCGCTATGCACGACTGATGTTGGCGCCGCTGTTTCGGTCGTAACCGTGAGCCTAACCACCGTGCCAGCCGAGGTCCGCGTGACACTATGAGTAGCAAGTCATCGCGCATCATCGAGGTCGATCTGCTCAAGGGCTTGGCGGTAATCGGTGTGATCCTCATTCACGCTGCGCCGCTCGAAGGTACGCTGAGCCACGACTATCTGATCAACCGCTCGGTCCCGGTGTTTCTCGTTCTGTTCGGACTGACCTCGCAGCAGTGGTGGTCGCGTGCACAGGGTGACCCATTAAGCATCCTGAAACGGTGGTTCGTCGGCCGCGTGGCCAGGGTGATGGTGCCGGTGTGGGGCCTGCTGTTGCTGTGGTGGCCGGTCTACTACTGGCTGGCGGCCAACCCGCCATCGAGCCCGAAGTACGTCCTCGCTTCGCTTTTTGGTTACGTGCCGATTCTCGGCGCGAGCTGGTTTGTCACTCTTATCGTGGAATGGATTTGTATTTTTCCGGTAGTCTACATGTTGATTGGTCGATTGGGCAGCGTGGTGGCGGTTGTTGCAGCGGCTACCGTTACTGTCGCTGTCAACACGCATCTATTCGCGGTTGCGTCGTGGGTGGAGGTTCTGCTTCGCCAGAGCGCGGGCTCCGAGTTTACCTACTACGCCGCGATTTTCCCGCCGACGCATGTGTTCGGAATCG
>CAZPPZ010000264.1:0-4387 GCA_964588545.1 uncultured Myxococcales bacterium
CGGCGCCCCAGCGACAGGCGGTGGAGTTATGTGTCGTGCGGGGCTTCGCCCGGGTGGGGGCTGCCGAGCGTCTGGGCGAGCCTCTCGGTACGATCAAGAGCAGAGTAAAACTCGGGCTGGAAAAACTACGCATAGGTATGACCCGAGCGTTATGGGTGGCGGCGTGGGTGTGGTGATGGATCACGGCGCCTACACCGAGATGATCGCTCTCTATGCCTTTGGGCTGCTTGACGAGGCCGATAGGCTGCTCTTCGAGCAGCACTTGCGAGATGTCTGTGAGGCTTGCCAGAGTCAGCTGGCTGAGTGGGAGGAGCTTGCTGCCGACGTCGAATATGGGGCTGTTGCTCTGGATCCTCCCCCGCGCCGTAGTCGCGCACTGCTCGCCTCGGTGCGTGCCCAAGCTGGGCGTAGTCCCATGCGCGGACGCGACGACGCCTGGAAGGTCGTACTCGACAAGCTCGAGCTGTTGGCCAAGGGCGAGGGCGGCTGGCTGCTTGTCGAAGGCGATGCCGGTATTGGCAAGTCGCGTTTGTCAGCCGAACTCGACCAGGTTGCTAGCGACGAAGGTGCCCTGGTGCTCCAGGGTAGCTCAGGCTCTGGCGGCGAAGATCTTGGCTGCCATCCCTTCATCGAGTGTCTGCAGTCGTGGATTTCAGTGGCCGGTGGTGGCGGCGAGGATGACGCTGACGCACTACGAACCGCCGTGGGCGGCATCTCCGGAGAGCGTTCGCCGGAACTGCTCGCGGCCCTGGCGCGGCTGCTCTCGATTCCACTGACGGCAGCGCAAGCAGCGCCGATAGAGGGTATAGAAGGCGACGCGCTCGAGCGACTTATTCACAAGTCGGTTCGTGAGCTGTTCGCTGCGCTGGCGCGGCAGCGAGCGCTAGTGCTGATTTTTGAAGACCTTCACTGGGCGGATCCCTCGAGCATCGATATGGTCGAGGCGGTATCGTCCCTGGTGGAGACCCGCGCGGTGTTGATGGTCTGCGTGTCGCGTCCCGGATACCCCGAAACCAGTGGCCGTGTAGCCGAATACGCGGCTCGTGAGCATGCTCTACGCAGCCATCGGCTAACTCTAGGCGCTCTGTCCGAGGCCGATGTCCGTGCGATGATGCGCGATGTGCTTGGTAGCGACGAGTTTCCCGCTGAACTCGCCGAGTTTGTCGTCTCGAAGTCCGATGGCAACCCCTTCTTTGCCGAGCAGACCATGTGGGCGCTGCTCGATAGTGGGGCGGTGTGTCTACGTGATGGGCGTGTGACATTAGAGCGCGAGTTGCCGGTCGAGGGAGTAGACTCGATGGGGCTCGATTCTATCGCTTGGCGTTTCGATGCGCTAAGCGACGACGAGCGTAGTGTCCTTGAGGCTGCATCGGTGGCTGGGCGCTATGTGCACCATCGTGTGCTTGCGCGTCTAGTTAACGATGACCTCGATCTTGATGCGGCGTTGGCTAGGCTCGGTCAACGCGAGCTGCTGCTCGAGCGGCGCTCGCGCGCGACCGCGAGCGCCAAGGTGATAACTCTGGCCGCCGAACGCGGTTACGTGTTCAAGCACGCAATCCTGCGAGACGTCGTCTACCACTCTATAGATGACCAGCAGCGGGCGGAGCTGCATCTGCGTTGCGCGGCAGTGCTGGAAGAGTTGTTTGCCCAGCGCTTGAGGGATTTCTACGCTGCCCTGGCCGTGCACTATGCCCGTGGCGGTGATTTACACGCGGCCACCGGCTATTTGCTGAACGCGGGATCCCAAGCCGCTACCTCGGCCGCGTCGGTCGAGGCGCTGCGGCTGTTTCGCGAGGCTCATCGTGTATTTCGGCTGGCCTACGATGGTGATGGCCCGGCGCAACTCGAGGTGCAGCTTGAAGCCAATCTAGCTCTGGCCTTGGTCAACACCGGACACCTGGCCGAGAGTATCGGCCACTTCAACCGTGCTCTTAGGCTCAGTGGCCAGTGGGTACCCAAGAGCAAGGCCGGAATGTACGCGAAGCTTGCCTGGGATGTTCCCAACGTGCTGCTGCGGCTCTATGCGGGGTCGATGTCGAGTCGTCGAAGCGAGGTTGGCGAGCAGCAGCGTCAGATATACTCGCTGATGTACAATCGCTGTCGTGCGCAGAACGTCGTCGACGCCCAGCGCAATTTTTTCGACAACTTTGCGGTGTTCCACTACGGCATTCGTCATGGTAATCCCGCAGGCTTCGATCACGCAGCCGGATGCCTGGCAGCGACTGGAGCTTTCTTTGCTTGGGCGGGGCTCTCGTTTGCGGTCGGGCGGCGTTTCCTCGAGGTCGCCCACGAGCTGACGCGCGGCCGCCCTCTCGCCGATACCTTTCTCTACCGCGCAATGGCCTTCGTTTATCATTTCCACCGTGGTGATTGGGGCAGCGAACACGACATCGATGCCCGCACCTGGTCTGAGGGGCTACGCCACGGGATGCTGTGGGATGCCGATGTATATCTGGGGCTGCGTTGTGAGCGCGATCTGCGCCAAGGGCGGTTTGCGCAGGCCGAACAGTGCATCGATGAAATGGGCGAACTATGTGACCAATACGGCTACGCCTTTGCCCGTTCCAACCAGCTAGCGCAGAGCGCTTACCTGGCGATCGAGTGTCGCGACCTGGAGCTGGCATATTCAGCCGTTGAGCATTGGTACCAGTCTCGACAAGAGGAAACATTACACGTGCTCGCGCTAGGCAGTCGTGCCAAGATCGAGGTTCTCAAGGGGGATCTCGAAGCGGCTGAGCGAAGCTTGGCCGTGGTAGACGCCATCTTGCAGCGCGATACCCGAATTTCTCCCTACCACGACGTAGTGCACCTCACCAGCCGCTTGCGTCTGGCGCTGGCACGCGCCGAAGCTGCGAAGGAACAAGGAAGCGCGCGTTTGGCGACTCTGCTCTCCGAGGCTAGGGCGGCGACACGACCAGCGCTGCGCGCCAGTGTCAAAGTATTTCGTGAGCGCAGCGAGGTGCTTGGCTTGGCCGCGCGGGTCGCTTGGGTGGGGGGTCGCCGCGACCAAGCTTTCGCCCTCTGGCGTCAAGCTCTAGAGGCCGGGGAACACGGGGGTGTTCGACCCGAACTTGCGCGGATTGCACGCGACATCGGTTTGGCACTTAGCCAGCACCGAGGGCTGGAGTTGTTGGGGCTGGATGCCGAAGCCTGGCTTGAGCGCGCGCGCAGTGGTTTCGCCGAACTTGCTGCGAGCTTTGAGTTGGCGGAGCTAGACCGCGCGCGAGAGAAACGCCGTGCCGTAGGGTAGCCTAGCGCAGCTGGGGGGGTTGCTCGCGAGACCGCCTTGACAAGTTTGTTGGTGAACGCGTAGGCTCAGCGACGAGCAACTTTAGGGGGGGACCACTGTGGTCAGCCACGTTCTAGTCCGTAGTGCCGCGTTGACTTGTATGGCGGTTATCTGCCTGGGCGGTGCTACGGTGGCGGCACCCACTACTGCCCAGGCCTCGTGTAATTTGATTCCCGGCAGCCGCCTGAGTTTCGCCGGGGACGTTGGCGCAACCAACCGCCCCTTCGCGGCGCCCGGTGAGCATGTCGATGTCGACCTGGGTATCCCGGCGTCTAGCTTTGTCGCAACCGACTACCGGGTTAGCGTCTACTACAAGCCCGATGCTCTCACCGCCACCCACTTGGTCGTCATCAGCGACGCCGATGGTAGCGGTTGTTCGCTGCTGTGTTCGTCGCCTCCGGCCTCTCCTGGCTTCGGCGCTTCGTGCGTTATCGATCTTGTAGCTGCGCCGGTGGCCGGAGCCAGCCGCTGCGTGGAACTCGATGATTCGGGGATGGAGTCACGCGCGGTTAGCGCTGAGATGTTTCTCTCGTTTCGTTTCCCCGACAGTCAAGATCCAGGGCTGTTTGGCCTGACCTTGGCCGGACCAGCGGCGATTGTTGTCAGCAAAGCGGCGGCGCCGTTTCCCGACCTTTCGGCGTCGCTGTGTGCCGCGTCCTCGGGGCTGGACGCCTGTGTCGATGTCATCAGCGGCGACGATAGCTTCCGTTATTTCGTTGCCCTGCCCCCACCCAACGACTTTGCTCTCGAGTGCGTGGGTGACGCGCCGCCGTGTACGCCTAGTCTGAGTAGTATAGCGGTAGCCTTTGACGATCTGGGCAACGCGTTGGTTCCCTGGAACTGGTCGGGGGTGTTGATTCGCCACCAAGGACGGCCGATCCCGCGCTTGGTCAGTGCCGAGCTGAAGCTGCCCTTCGCGGTTCCCGACGCCTCCTACCTGGCCTCGTATTCACCTGAGGGCGGGATCCTCGCGCCGATCTTCGAGCCGCAGTTCGATCCCAGCGCGCCCGCAGTGACGGATACGCTGCTCTGCGCCGTCGATGTGCGAGCCGCGGAGCGCATCACCACGCCCGGGCTGTTCCACCTTGATCACCTCGG
>CAZPPZ010000265.1:0-4384 GCA_964588545.1 uncultured Myxococcales bacterium
GCCAGGGGAACGCCAACGGAGGAAGGTGCCGGGGGGGGAAGCAAAAACCACACCGGGGCCAGCCGCCATACCGATGAGTACGCCTGGGGCCAGGTAGCCGGCTTCGACGACGACGCCGATAGCTTTCTCGAATGCGCGACCTCACGGCTGCGCATCGGGCCCATACCGACACCATGGATGACGATGGTAGTTTTTCGCTACCACGGCCGCGAGTATCGGCTCAACTCGCTCGGCCAGGCGTTGCGCGCCGAAGGTCACTACCAGCCTTTCCAATGGAGCTTTGCCTCGCACGACCAGGAGATAGCGCTACGTGCCAGCATCGAAGCCCCCGCTAGCTCGTTCGTGGGACTTCGATACTACAACCCGCCCGGAGGCGTAAAGACCTGTCTCAATAGCAAGATCGCCAGCTGCCGCCTAGAGGTGACGCTAGCAGGCCAAGCACCACGAACTCTGTACACGCGTAGCCGCGCAGCCTTCGAGATCCTTACCGATCGTAGTGACCACGGCATTACGATTGCGGCTTGACGCCCGAAGGAATACCCGGCCTCACCTTGAGCACGCTCTCTTTGCGAATCGACACTGTTCCGCGCTCAGCGCCCCGAGGCTTGCGGACGTAGCGAGCCCGCGTACACGACACCCCTACCACTCCCCCAGCTCTAGCCTTGCTGTGATAGGCGGCAATTGCCGCAGCGCGCTCGAGCACGCTGCGGTCAGGCTCAACGTCGTCGCGTGCACGCAAAACTACATGGCTGCCCGGCATACCACGAATGTGAAACCAATAATCGTTGGGCCCGGCCAGCTTGAGGCTGACACGCTCGTTATCCTCATCGTTGCGCCCGGCGAGTACGCTCCAACCATCACCTAGGTCGTATTCGATTATCCCAGACATCTACGGTGCTTTGGCTTTGAAGTCGGTTGCGCTGTTCTTGCGAACCCCGGACCCCGAGAACTCCGATGTCCAGCAGACCGGCGTCTGGTCATTGACTACTTGCACCGTCACCCGCGGGTCGGCCAGAAGGAAACTCCCTCCGCCCACTGGTATCGGATTTAGCAAATTGGATCCCACACCCTTAATAGAAATCTTTGCTTTGCCGGCGACGCCGCTCTTCAGCTGCACTCCAGTAATGCCGGAGTTGACCCCAAACTTGTCGCGGTACTTGAACGATCCCGACTTAGCCTTCCACCCCAACCCGGAAGCAATGCCAAACTCAGCCGCAAGTATGTCGCTGCCGGCGGAACTATCGTAGACGCAGACCGCGTAACCAGTAGTCGCCAGAGGGTTACCAAAATCGCTCAAGCCTGTCGCCGCACCTTTGAGCCATTTTAGGGTAAACCTGTCTCTGCGGTCTGTCGACCTGTCGCTGATGCGCAGCTGTGAACGCAGTGCCGTCGCACAACCCAACGACGGCACCGACCCGCACATCGACCCCGAGGCACAGCTACCATAGGCCTTGAGCACACTCTCTACGAAATCCGCGGGCAGCCCGGTGCCCGCGGAAAGTCCGGCGATGCCATCGTTGGCCTCCACCCTGAGATGGGTAAGGCGAATTCTACCGTCGAAGAACATCTCGATCTGAAAATCATTAGAGCTGGAGATTCCAAACTCTGCTATGCCTGCGTAGGTCACGACAAATCGATCAGCAAGCTGTTGATACGACACCTGTCCCCCAGCTCCGGGATTGAGGTCGTCGTAGAGTCCGGCGATACGCGGCAGCGCAAAATGCTCGGCCAGGGTCTCGCTGAAATCGACGTCAGAGGCACCAAAGGTGAGGTAGCCGTTGCTGCCTACGAACACCGATCCGTAGCTCACACCGTACAGCGAGACCTGCGCACCTCCACTGAGGCTTACCAACTGCGAATCGTCGTCGGCCAGGCTCAGCAGCGTCGCGCTAGTCGGATCGGTCGCAAACCCAGCCGCAGAACTCCTACACACCGAATAGAAGTTCGCCGAGGCGTCGGGGGTAAAGGTCAACATTTGGTTGGCGACACTAGCACCAGAAGACAGCTGTTGGGTGAAGTAATCGGCCTGGTCCAGAGTTGTGAAGCTGTAGCAAGTGCCGCCGTTGTCATCGCTTCCAGGGTTGCCCGCCGCGTCGGTAGCATCGGCAGCAAAGAAGTACGTAGTCAACGGCGACAACCCGGACAGTGCCACAACATGGCTAGTGGTTGCGGAACTTCCGAGTGCGGTCTGCAGCAAAGCACCACAGCTCAGCCCATAGCGCACGCTAGCGGTTGCTGTTTCGTCGCTAGCAAAGACTACGTCGGCACTCCTACCGCTTAGATTTGCCACGCTAACCCCCGACACCTGCGGAGCCACACAGTCGACGGTAGCACTAGCCTGCACCACCGCGGCAGTGCCGCTGCCGTCATCGGCATCGTTATAGGTCACCGTCGCGCTCTCGCCATCGGCTACCTGCAAGGTCCCGTCGCCTAACACCACCCCGGCCGCCAACAGCGGCAACGTGGCCGAGAACATGCCCGAGTTTGCCGGGGTCTCCGCCAACACCAGCGACTCGGCGTCGCCGCCCGATGAACTCACCGCAACGGCTACAGAACCACTACCGGTCAGATCACTGTCGGCCACGGCGATACCCATAGTATCGCTGCAGCTGTACGCGCCCTGGTCGAGCACAACGGTACCGGCGGGTAAGGCCAGCACGAAGTTGTACGCCACTAAGGCAAAGTCTTGATCGCTGGCATCACCGTCGCCGGGAACACCATCGCCGGCGATGGTCGTAGCGTTCACACGAATGGTCGCCGGTCCGCTCTGACCAGGAGCAAGCACTACGCTCTCGGCGTTGTTGCGCGTATCGGCCACCCCACCGCTCTGCGACAACCCAGCAACAAAGTTGTTGCCAAGATAGCTGTTGGCAGCGATTTCAAAAACCAGATCGAGATCGTTGACGAAGGCATCACCAACCGTCGCGCCCGGGGCATCGCTCCACACTAGGGCAATACGCACCGGCTGCGACGCATCGGGAACCTGCCCGGTTATCGCCAGAGTGTCGCCAGAGTTACCAAAGATCGTCGTCTGATCCTCGATGAAACGAGGCGCAGAGCTATCGAAGGCAAAGCCCAGATCAGCCAAACCGAAGCCTTGGTTGCCGCCGGGAATGTCCTCGTTAGCGCCGCTGCCGCTGAGATGACGGCCACTGTGAACTATGTAGGCCTTGACCAAGGCCGGGCTCGCCGCGGGCTCGCCGTAGACACGGCCGAGAAACTCTCGGGTAAGCGACGCCACCCCGGCGATCGCAGGGGTAGAATGACTGGTCCCAGATGACCAGGTATAGACCGAGCCGGGAGGGAACAGCGCGTCGTTGCCGGGCGCAACGCCATCGTTTCCGGCTGCGCCACACACCCCGGAACCGTTAAAGGTAGGCTGAGAAGCGTTTCCTTGTATGAACGTACCCGGGGCAACGATGTCGGGCCGGATACGGCCATCCGCAGTAGGGCCGCGACTGGAAAAATTCGCCATATCGCGGGCATCATCGCCATCGCTAAGCGCATCTCCACAGCCGTCACCGCCGGCGCCATCGGGATTGGAACTCTCGCTGGCACCAACCGCGATGACGTTCTTAGCGCTAGCCGGCGCACCAACGCTACCGGCACCGGGCCCGGCGTTGCCGGCGGCAAAAACGAACAGCAGCTCTTGATTACCCACCACCGAACTCTGTGCATCGCGGGTTAGCGAGTCGTAGAGTTGCGAATCAACCGTGTATTCACCGAAGACGTCGGCGCCCCAAGAATTGCTGCTGATACGCGCACCGCGAGCGTAATAGTCGTCAACCATGGTCGCATCACCCGACCCCGCATCGAAATCAGGGGTGAATATACGAACGTTAGCCAAGCGACCATAGGGACTGATGCCGAGTCCATAGTTGTACCCGGCCGCATCCTCGGCCGCCGCACCACTGGCATCGTTATAACCACCGACAATCGACGCATTGATGTGCCCGTGCCCATCCGGCCCATCGGCAGCCGACGCAAGAGACCCGGGAGGAAGAACGGCAAAGACCAGACGGCTCGGGTTGAGAGGGTTGCCTAGTGTATAGAACTCATCGGTAGACGGAGTGGTAGTCCCGTCATCAACACCGTCATCGACCACCGCTACAATCGGATAATCGGACGACGCGGTAGAGAACCCGTGTGCCAAAAGCCAGCCCAAGTAGCCGGGAGCGGAGGGACTCTGCGCCAACGCGTCTAGATTGCCTGCAAGTATCTGCCCCTGTCGCTCACCCAAGGGGTAGGGGCGCACATAGGGTTCGATATTGACCACAGAAGGGATCTCGCTAATAGCCGTCAGCTTGCTGCCGGCTATAGCGACTCGCAAGTTGGTGTAAAGAACAGATAAAACCTCCGAGTGTCCGCCTATCAGCTAGAGAGT
>CAZPPZ010000266.1:0-4372 GCA_964588545.1 uncultured Myxococcales bacterium
CCGGGTACGCACCCAGTGGGACGCCGTTTCCGAGCGCCTAGAGCCGGCGCCACGCCGCTTCTACTGTTTCAACGTCACCACCTATTCGCGCCACCTCTACGCATCGGCCTGCGACGCCGCCATAAACGACAAGCGCGATACCTATGCGAGCGTCAGCGTCGAGCACCTGCGTGAGGCAGAAAAACGCCGGCTGGGTAACCTCACCCGCCGTCATGGTGAGTTCGGAATAGTTTTCGTACTGGAGGCGCTGCAAATATTCGGCGCTGCGGCCTGCGGAGCGCTGGCCACCGAGCCGGCAGGGCTTGCCAGCTTTGGCCCCCTTCCATTGATCATCGCGCTGGCGGCCACCGCCGCCATTTTCCTTACGCGCGAACACCTAGAATCACGCCAGAGCGCTTAGCCCACGCCGCCCGGCTCCAGCCCGAGCGGCGGGCGAGTGAGCCCATCGACAAGTCGAGTTCAGTCGATCGAACGCAAAAAGGCGTGGGCCTCCGGCAGCACCGGCCTAGTAGTAGCCCTCGGCTGAGGCGCAACCGGCGGCTCGGCGCGATCGGGCTCGACGACAACCGGCCCGCCAAGACCACGCTCGTCAACCTCGCTAGCCGCGGGCACGGCCTCGTCGGACTCGCTGTCGGTGTCTCCGGTAATCAGGCGCAGACGGCGTCGGCTATCGGCGCTAATCTTCAAGCTCTTACGTGGTGCAAACACCGCCGTTTCCTCAGCACCGTGCGCGGCCTTCTCGATAAGCTCCCAGGCGTCCTGGTAGACGGCATACTTACCGCGATAAGGACGCCGACTGCCCTCGCGAAGCGAAGAGCAAAACGTCAACCCGGTGATGGCTTCCCAGGGAATGACGAACACGGTCACGTCGGAGCCGCCGCGTCCGTTGGTGCTGGCTGAGGCCAGAAAACAGACGAAGAAGTCACAGTAACGCTCGTCTAGCTTGCCGTGCCTGTGAAAATTGAAAGTCCAGCGCTTGTAGGAATAGTGTGAAACCTCCCCGTTGCGCTTGCGATAGACCTGCTGGCGGTCGCTGGTCGGAATCGCATAGCGAACAGCGATTCTCACGCCATCCTCTACTAGAAAGTCATAACCATCCTTGAAATCGACGGCTCGCTTGGTACGAAGGCCCATCGCCTTGAGTGCCATCGAACATATCGACGCTGCATTTTGATGTGTCAGGTTCGGAGCCTGGCCAGCTTGCTTCATCGTTCCACCCCACCGTTACGGATCCCCCACCGCCAAAGCGATGTGCTATGGCTCGCGGCGAGCACAGGAGCCCTCGTGAGCACCTCTGAAGGACCGTCGAGTAGCTCTGGATCTACTCGGCGCCGGTTATCCGGTCAGCTGCCAGGAGAGCTTGGGATACCAGGCTCATTAGGTCAACACCCTCCTGATCAAGCCACGCCACCAAGAACGAATGCGGTAGGCCCAAAAGCGTTACCGCCATCAGTTCAGGCTCTAGGCCCTTCCTGAAGATACCTTGGTCGATCCCACGCTGACAAATGTCAACTACACGTGTGCTAAATGCTCGCTGATTCTCGTAGGCCTCTTGCTCGAGCTTGCTCTTTAGCTCCCATTGAAAACCGTTGGTGGCGGCCACGTAATGACGGAACTGGCTTGAGTACTTAGAAAAGTGCTCAAAAGGATGACGGACCAGCGCATGAACCTGGTCCCGGGGTCCGCGGGCGGCATCCACGCAGGCACTGAGGCCCTCAAAATACATATTTTGCGAACGAGAAACGACGCCACGGTAGACGTCTTCCTTTGAGCGGAACAGATTGTATAGGGTGCCCACCGAGATTTCGGCGCGGTGGGCGATGTCTTCGACTGAAACCTGGGCAAAAGAGGCCTCACCGAAGACCTCTTCGGCCGCATCCAGCACAATTTCCACGCGGAACTGCAGCTCACGCTCCTTCCTACTTAACCTGACTGCTTGAGCGGATCCAGACAAAATCCTTTGGCTCCTCGTTACAAAAAGTGAATGGTCATCTAACAGATCGGGCATTCTTCTGTCAATAGTAATCTGTCGGCGCGTTTTTGAGCCTTGTGGCCAAACGGCCGGGGCAGGCCCCATCGCCTAGCCGCAACCCCCCTCATCTGCGGCCGCGGGGCAAGAGAAACTGGCAACACTGCACGACTTATCCAGCTGGTCGCGCAGCTGCACTGCCCGAAGATAGGGGGGCCGCTAGTGGCTTTTTCGCCCACACCCAGCCATCTGGCGGCGGGACTGGGGGTACGGAAGCAGCGTAGCCGCCCAAATATCTTCGAAAAACCCCCTTGATAATCGCCCACTTTGTGCTCGGCCTACGACGTAAGTCCTAGCCGTAACGGCGCTTTTTTCGCCAGCCTGGGACGACTCAGGAACCGTCTTTGGGGCGGACAAATTCAGCATTTCTTCGACGGCATGCTTCTTGGACAAACAGCTGCCCATGAGCAAGCCAGCAACGGAAACCAAGCCCCAGTCCACCGCCGTCCGCTCCAACGCCCGCAACCGGCGTAACGAGCCCAACCCGCTCGGTGGCAACTTCATACTTATGCCTTCGCTGCTGGAGTACCTCAGCCCCGATCTGACCCTTCCCGAGCAGTATTTCGAGCGCCAACGCAACGATGACGGCATGGGAGCCGAAAAGGCTCTAATGTACGCGGTACTCAAGGACGGAATCCGCTGCTTCTACAAGCACGTCGGCGCCACCCGCCGCAAGTACCGTAAGATGTCGGCCGAGGCCGAAGAGTGGCTGCTCGAGGATAGCTGGGACTACCCGTTTTCGTTCCGCGTAATTTGCGACACCCTCAGCATCGACGCCGACTGCCTGCGCAAGCGTCTAATGTCGTGGAAGGACTCCGAGCTACAGCGCCGCGAGATCACCGGCGACACCAAGACCATCCAGGTCGGGCGCAGCCCCTTTCCTACACCCTTGACCGACGAGATGGTCTTCACCCATTCTGCTGACTACGACGCCTCTGCCGATGACGATGACGATGAGCCCGGTTTGGGCTGGGACGACGTCGAGCATGTTAGCCTAGATGAAGCCGATTCGGGCTACGGCGAGTATGGTGAGGTAGCCTAGTCTCCACCGACTGTCGCAACCTGCTAGTATAGTCAGTCGCTGTGTTCGATCCTTGGCTGAGCGTCAGTGGCTTTGTGGTGGGCGCGCTCGTCGGTATGACGGGCGTCGGCGGTGGTGCATTGATGACCCCGCTGCTGATCCTCTTCTTCGGGGTAAGACCAACACTGGCGGTGGGCACCGACCTAGCCTACGCCACCATCACCAAGGTCTTCGGCTCGATCGCCTATGTGCGCCGCGGCCAGGTCAACTTCCCTTACATCCGCTGGTTGGTAGTCGGCTCGGTGCCGGGCTCTCTGTTTGCGGTATTGGTGCTGATGCCGTGGCTGCGAGACAGCGGCATAGACGTCGAGTCGCTGATCTCGCGCGCGCTGGGCCTGATGCTGGTGGCGGTCGGCGTAATCAGCGTGCTCGAGCGCCGCTTCTTCGCCGGCAAGCTGCGCGACTCCTACATCATCCGCAACGAGAGCGTGCAGAAACGCTTCAAGGAGCCGATCCTGGTGCTAGGCGGGCTGGTCATCGGCATCGGCGTCGGTCTGACCTCGGTAGGGTCGGGCTCGATACTAATGGCTGTGCTGCTGCTGGTCTCGGAGCTCAACGTGCTGGTGCTCATCGGCACCGACATCGTCCACGCCACGATCTTGCTCGGAACCGCAGGTGCGGCCCACCTAGTCAGCGGCAACGTAGACGTGGTCATGGTCGCCACGCTGCTTAGCGGGTCTATCCCGGGTATTTGGGTGGGCAGCCGTTTGGCTCAGATTGTCCCCACCAATCCGCTTCGTTATGGGCTGGCCATCCTGCTCGCCGCCACCGGGCTCAAACTGCTCACCGCTTAGGCCAGGCCAGGGCTGGGGCGAATGACTTCAGGCGAGACTCAGCAGGTACGTCTAGACAAATGGTTATGGGCAGCGCGTTTCTTCAAGACTCGCAGCCTTGCCGCCCAAGCCATATCCGCGGGTCATATCCGCCTAAACGGCTCACGCGCGAAAGCGGCCAAGGCTCCCGCCCTCGGCGACACGCTCGAGATCACCAAAGGCACGACCACTTGGACAGTAACCGTCCGCGAGCTTTCTCGGCGCCGCCGAGGCGCCGCCGAGGCCCAAGCGCTTTACCAGGAAACCGATGATAGCCGGCTTCGCCGCGAGCGTCTGGCCGCCGAGATGCGCGCCAACCCCCTAGCCGGGCTCGATCGACCGGGGCGCCCAAGCAAACGCGAGCGCCGCCGTCTCGATCGACTACGTGGCGAGTAGCGCGAGCCCATCGACGACGTATACGAGCGCGTGCACAGCGCGCCCACGCCGGCT
>CAZPPZ010000267.1:0-4363 GCA_964588545.1 uncultured Myxococcales bacterium
GCGCTGGTCTGGGTAGCGACGTTGCCCGCCTAAACCCCGAGCTCAAGACCATCAAGTCTCCTTATAATGGTGGCGAGGTGTTACTAGCCATGCCGGCCCTGGAGTTGGACGCGGCGCTGGTCCACGTCGACCACTGCGACGAGCAGGGCAACGGGCAGATTCTTGGACCCGACCCTTACTTTGACGATCTGTTCTGCGGCGCCGCCAAGCGACGCTACGTTAGCTGCGAAAGCATCATCGATACCTCTGAGTTCTCAGCGACCGGGTGCATCCACACCATGACGCTCAACCGCACTCTGGTTGACGGCGTCATCGAGGCCCCTTTCGGCGCGCATCCTAGCTGCTGCGTGCCCAGCTACGGCATCGACCTCGACCATCTCAAAACTTACTCGGCGGCGGCTAAGAGTGCCGAGGCCTGGAGCGAGTACCGCGCCAACTTCATCGATGTAGACGACGCGACCTATCTAGAAGCAGTAGGCGGCCGCGAGCATATCTCGTCGATCGCGGCACCGACTTTTTGAGCACGGCCATGAGCAAGCAAAACAACACTACAGAGTACACGCTTGCTGAGCTGTGCATCACGGCTTGCGCCGAGGCTTGGCGAGGTGACGGCGAGATTCTGGCTTCGGGCATGGGGCTTATCCCCAGGCTCGGCGCTGGCCTGGCCAAGCTGAGCTTTAGCCCGGGGCTTCTCCTAAACGATGCCGAGTGCACGCTGGTTGCTGAGCCCATTCCGGTAGGCCCGCGTGGTGACTACCTGCCCAGAACCGAAGGCTGGCTGCCGTTTCGCAAGGTCTTTGAGCTGCTGTGGAGCGGCAAGCGCCACGCCATGACCATGCCCACGCAGATCGACCGCTTCGGCAACATCAACATCAGCGTGATCGGTGAGTATGCCAAACCGAAGGTTCAGCTGCTCGGTGTGCGCGGCATTCCTGGCAACACCATCAACCACCCTTCGAGTTTTTTCGTGCCCGCTCACAGCCCGCGCTGCTTCGTAGAGAAAGTAGATATGGTATCAGGCGTTGGCTACGACCCGGCGCAGTGGCCCAACGGCGTAAGCCGCGACTTCGTCGATCTGCGCCGAGTGGTAACCAACCTGGCGGTGCTCGACTTTGACGGCCCCGGCAACACTATGCGCATAGTCTCGCTGCACCCCGGGGTGGAGGCGGCACAGGTCCACGAGCAAACCGGCTTCGAGCTGGCCGAGGCCGAAGACCTCAGGTCCACCCCCCTACCCGCCACCGAGCAGCTAGGCTTGATCGCCGAAGTTTTGGATCCCCATAACTTGCGCGCAACGGTATTTAAGTAACCGCCGATGAAGAGAGACGAGTAAGCGTGCACCCTGCCCTGACAACACCGTTGACCGAGACTCTGGGGGTACGCTATCCCATCATTCAGACCGCCATGGGATGGGTGGCAACGCCCCCAATGGTAGCGGCCACCGCCAACGCCGGGGCCATGGGTTTTCTCGCCGTGGCCACGCTGCGCGCTGAGCAGGCCGAGCGTGCCATCGCCGAGGTCGCCAGCCTCACCGACAAACCCTTCGGCGTAAACTTCCTGATGGAGCAGCCCGGTGCTGCCGAGATCGTCGATGCTATCGTCCGTCACCGCGTCAAGGCTGCCAGCTACAGCCGCTCGCCGCGGCGCGAGTTCATCGACAAGCTCAAGAGGGCCGGCGTGCTCTGCATTCCCACCGTGGGCGCCGCTCGCCATGCTGAAAAAGCCGTGACCCTGGGCGCCGACGTGATCATCTGCCAAGGCGGTGAAGGCGGCGGTCACACCGGCCAGGTGCCAACCTCGCTGCTGCTTCCCCAGGTGGTCGATGCAGTCGAGGTACCGGTGGCCGCGGCCGGCGGTTTCTACGATGGGCGCGGCTTGGTCGCCGCGCTAGCTTTCGGCGCGCACGGCATTGCCATGGGCACCCGCTTTCTGCTGACCGAAGAGAGCCCGGTGCCAAGAGAAACCCTGCAACGCTACTTTGATGCATCAATAACCGACATCCGTATCACCAAAGAAGTCGACGGCCTGCCCCAGCGGGTAATCGTCAACGAGTTCGTCGAAGAGCTGGAGTCGGGCTACGGTGTGACCCGGCTGCTACGCGCGCTCGGCAGCGGCCTGGCCTACCGCAACATCAGTGGAGCATCGATCAGCGAGCTACTCGGCGCCGCGGCATCAATGCAACGAAACGACAAGCTCACCGCTACGCAAACTCTGATGGCAGCCAACGCGCCTATCTTCATCAAGCGCGCCATGGTCGAGGGCCGCCCCTCCGAAGGTGTACTGCCAAGCGGTCAGGTTGCCGGAGTAATCGACGACCTGCCTAGCTGCAACGAATTGATCGAGCGTATCATCGCCGAGGCCGAGCAACGTCTAGCCTGCTTAGGCCAAGGCAAGGAAGGAGAGACAAGTGCCCGCCAAGACTAAGATAGAAAACGGCATCGCCCAGCTAACCCTGGACTACCCGCCGGTAAACGCGTTGGACAGCACGGCCTGGCACGCGCTGGCCCGAGTGTTCACCGAGCTTGGCGCCGACCCGACGGTCCATGTGGTAGTGGTATCGGCAGCCGGCAAAGGCTTTTGCGCCGGCGTCGATATCAAAGAACTGGCTCGCGACTCCAGCCTGATCACCGAGGTCAACAAAGGCTGCTACGACACATTCGCAGCCATCCACGACTGCGCCGTGCCGGTTATAGCGGCTGCCCACGGCTTCGTTCTCGGTGGCGGCATCGGCATCGTCGGCTCGGCAGACGTCATCGTCGCCGCCGACGACGCCAGCTTTGGCCTGCCTGAGATCGACCGCGGGGCGCTCGGCGCGGCTTCACACCTGCTTCGGATGTTCCCCATACAGAAGGTTCGCAAGATGCTTCTTACCGGCGAGCCCATAAGTGCTGCCGAGGCTTTCCGCCTCGGCGCCATCGAAGAAGTTACTACGCGCAAGGAGCTGCTGCCGACGGCGATGAAGATTGCCACGTCGATCGCAGCCAAGAGCCCCAAGGCGGTTCGCCTGGCCAAAGAGTCTCTAAACGGCATCGAGCTGCTCGACCTCAAAAAGAGCTACCGTTTCGAACAGGGCTTTACCTTGGAGCTGTATACCTCACCCGACTCCGGGGAAGCGCGCACGGCGTTCGTCGAAAAACGCGAAAGCGACTTCGGCGCCAAGAGCGGCAAAGCTAAAAAGTAACCAAAGCGATGGCGATAGATCTAAGCTACACGAGCGCAGAACAAGACTTCCGCCTAGAGGCGCGCCACTGGCTAGAGGCCAACGTCCCGCGCCAGCCGCTGCCATCGATGGACAGCGCCGAAGGCTTCACGGCTCACCGCGAGTGGGAACGTACGCTGAACGCGGGCGGCTGGGCGATGGTGTCGTGGCCCGAAAGCTATGGTGGCCGCGGGGCCAATCTAATCGAGTGGTTGATCTTCGAAGAAGAGTACTACCGCGTGGGCGCTCCCGGCCGGGTGAATCAAAACGGCATCTTCTTGCTCGGACCAACGCTGATGGAATACGGCAGCGAGGAGCAGAAGGCTCACTTCTTACCGCGCATGGCCCGATGCGATGATGTTTGGGCACAGGGCTGGTCCGAGCCCAACGCCGGTAGCGACATGGCGGCGATCCGTGCCACCGCCCGCATCGAGGGTGATGAGTTCGTGGTCAACGGTCAGAAAACCTGGGCCTCGCGCGCGGCCTTTGCCGACTGGCTCTTTGGTATCTTCCGCACCGACCCCGAGTCGCAACGTCACCGTGGGCTGACCTTCATCCTGGTGCCGCTCGACGCCGAGGGTATAACAGTACGTCCGATCTCTCAGCTCGACGGCGAGACGGGTTTTGCCGAGGTCTTCTTCGACGAGGTTCATGTGGCGCGCAAGCATCAGCTCGGCGAGCTCGGTGGTGGCTGGCGCGTGGCCATGGCCACGGCAGGCTTCGAACGCGGGCTGATGCTGCGCAGCCCGGCTCGCTTTCAGGCCACGGCGGCGCGTTTAGTCGAGCTCTATCGCCGCCACGCCGAGCAGTGCGATGGTGCCGAGGCCGATGCCGTGGTACGCGCATGGATGAGCGCCGAGGCCTACTGCCTAAACACCTACGCCACGGCCTCGCGGCTGATCGAAGGCGACAGCATCGGCTCGGAGGCCAGCCTAAACAAGATCTTCTGGTCAGAGCTAGACATGCACATGCACGAGACTGCGATGTCGATTCTCGCCGCACGCGCCGAGCTGCTGCCGCGAGCCCCCGCAGCTGGAGACGTGGGCGGTTGGCTCGACGGGTTCTTATTCTCGCTGGCTGGCCCCATCTATGCCGGCACCAACGAGATCCAACGCAACGCAATCGCCGAGCGCCCGCTCAGCCCGCCGCGCGGCTGTGGTGCAG
>CAZPPZ010000268.1:0-4306 GCA_964588545.1 uncultured Myxococcales bacterium
CCGCGCTCGCACACCACCTCACCCAGACCGCGCACCCCCACCCCGACGCCCCGCGTGCACGGCCCTCGCCTAGCCGCGGCTCGTTCACCACCAGTGGTGGTGCCTCGCCGGCACTCAGGTCTCGCCACTCACGCCGTGCGACCTCGGCCTCAGCCTCTTCGCGCGCGAGGGCAACCTCGGCCCGCGCGACCTCGGCCGAACTCGTAGCCACCGCCAGCTCATAATCGCGCGGATCTATACGCACCAACACATCACCCTTGCTAAAGAACCCGCCCGACACCAGCGATGGCGAAACCTCGACGATACGCCCTGACACCTCCGGGACCACATCAATCTCGACTCGTGGAGCCACACTCCCCTGAGTTTCGACAACCAGGGTTACCGGCGCAGCCGCCACGCTCATCGCGCGGACCAAGCGAACCATCTTGTGCGGCGGCTGAGGCTCGGCCCTAGGGCGCGTGGCGATCATCACCGCGACGACCGCGGCACCGGCAAGTATCACAACAATGGGAACGATGATTCTCGCCCGGCCGGTCACGATGAAGCTCCTTGATCTGGGACATCCGAAGTTGCAGCGCTGGCCTGGTCGAGCAGCTCGCTGCCCTCGAAGCCCCCACCCAGCGCGAGATAGAGATCAACGCGAGTCTCGAGGCGGTCACGCCGTACGGCGATGTGATCGCTCTCGGCGCGCAAAACATTACGCTGCGAAGCCAACACGGTGACGTACTGTTCGAGCCCGGAGGAGTAACGCTCGTTGGCCAACCTCAGCGCGGCGCGCGCCTGCTCGGCTGCAACCCCGAGCTGCTGCTCGCGGTTGGCCAGATAACTCTCGGCGGCCAAGAAGGTCTCAACCTCACGGTATGCCTCGAGCGCCGCAGATGCGTATAGAGCCGCGGCCTCCACCTGCTCGGCACGGGCAAGATCAACCCCGGCACGCAGCCTGCCCCCCTCGAAGATAGGCTGGGCTAGGTTGCCAGCAAGAGACCACACGCTGAGGCTGCGCTTGAGCAGGTCAGCGATATCCTCGGCGGCGGTACCGCTACTAGCAGTGAGCGCCAAACGTGGGAATAGTGCCGCTCGGGCCTCGGCGACTCGTGCGCCTGAAGCCGCTAGTGAACGCTCGGCCGCAACCACATCGGGGCGGCGCACCAGCAGCTGCGCAGGCAACCCGGAAGGGACGCTGCCCTTGGGCCTGGGCAAGTCGAGGGCGGGCTCGAGCGTCCGCGAGGGATAACGACCGAGCACGATCTCCAAAACCCGCAAAGCCCCATCAAACTCCTGGCTGCGCCGTTCAACCAGGGCCTTGGCACCAGCTAGTTCGGTAAGCGCCAAGCGTAGATCCAAGGCCGGGCTCACGCCGCGCTGATAACGCGCCCTTACGTTGCGCGTGGTCGACTCGTAGCTGGCAACCGTCTCGCGCGCCAATTCGAGTTGCTCACGCGCCTCGATAGCCGCGAACCAGCTCTTGGCGGTTTCGGCGGCTAGCGACAGCTCGGCTGCCTCGCGCTGAAGCATCGCAGCCTCGGCATCGGCAAGCGCCGCCGCAGTGCCTGCTCGAATTCTGCCCCACAGATCGATTTCCCAGGCAACGTTCAACGACAGACCAAAAGCATTACTGGTCGAGCTAAGGATGCCGCCTCCCGGCGTAAACCCGCCGAAGCCGAGGAAATTGCGTTTGGTCCTCGATCCCGCCAGCGAAGCCTCGAACTGAGGTGAGAGCGCGGCCCCGGCTATGCGCGCACGCAACCCGGCCTGCTCCATCCTCGCCGCGGCCGCGGCGAGGTCGTAGTTGTGCGCCAGAGCCTCGAGGATGGCCAGTTCGAGTTCGGCGTCTTCGAACTCTCGCCACCACTGCCGCGAGGAGCGACCGCCTGGGGCTTCGGCCCCGCTCCAGTGCTGGGGAACAGAAAAGCCAAAGTCCGTCTCCGTCCTTGGCGGCGACGCCGCACAGGCCGCGGCGCCCACGCACAAGAGCGCTGCGAGTAGTAGTCTCACGACGCCACCTCGACGAGCTTTCGCGCTAGGGCTGCAGCGGCTTTACCGACGCCACCAGCCGGCGCCGCGGTGAGACCGCCGCTGACAAAACTCACCAGTCGAGCAACCAGTGTGTCGATATCCTCGCCGTCGCTACTGCTGGCGACCGGCGTAGCGACCCTCTGGTACTCCAGCAAAGCCGAGGCCATCGCACCAATCACGAAGCGGAAACGTGACTCCAGCTCGGCCGCACTCAGCTCCGGCAGAAGACAGCTGAGCACCTCACAGTAACGTCGCTTGGTCGCTGCAAACTGCTCAAAGACCAGGGCGCGGACGTGTTCGTCGTTCTCACTGTGAACGTGCCCGAGCAGGCCTGCCAGAATCGAAGGTTTGCCATCGCGTCGGCCCACCCGACCCACCGCCGGGCGGATCAGCGTCGCGACTACCTCTTCGACACTGGGGCGGCCACCGCTGGCACCAGCAACTGCCGCCTCGAGCAGTGTCAGACGTTCGCGGTTTAGCGGCCCCAAGCTACGGGCAAACACCGCCGAGATAAGCTCGTCTTTAGATCCAAAGTGGTAGTTGACCGCCGCTAGATTGACGTCGGCCTCGCGAGTCACCGCACGAAGGCTGGTAGCGGAAAAGCCCCGGGCCGCGAACAAGCGCTCGGCTGCCTCGAGAATACGTCGTCTAGTGTCGTCACTGGCCATGGCCGCAGGAGCGTTTTCAAACACCCGTTTACATCATGCGTTTTAAAATGCTCCTGGTCAAGCGTTTGACCCTCCTACGATTCGTCTTCGGCGAGCTTGCGTGCTTCTTCGAGCGCTTGCTGCCAGCGCTCGGACAGCCCGAACTGTTCGAGCCACCCCATCACGTAGCTGCCGTCGATTTCAGTTACAGTATTGAGGATGGCACCGACGGCCTCGTAGTCGCGAGCGCGCCCCGCGATCAGCTTGTAAACAATCAGATCTTCGGGGCTGACAATCGCCAGCTGCTGGTCGTCGATGGTCAACGGTGCCGCACGTGTAATCGCGTTCTTTTCAAAAGGCGTGGCCGCGATTAGCAAGTCGATGCGAGGAAAGTCCTCGTGAGAGAAACGCAGCGCTTCGGCCTTGCCGACCCGCACAGTTGACACCCAACCGGCCTGGGTAAACGCATCGACGATAGCAAGGGTGTCCACCGCCGACGCTTTGACACCAAAGTCTACGTCCTGAGTCGCCCGCGCCTCTTTGCGGTAGAGGTTTGCCGCCATTCCTCCCAGAAGTGCGTGCGCGATCCCCTGTGTTTCGAGAATCTTGCTTGCGGCTTTGAGTGCATCGATCAGCCGATGAGAATCCTTGTTCGCGGCGGTCACTTGATCTTTGCGCACTTGATCAGCGCGGACTGCTCGCTTAGTGCGGCCTCGACCTCGCGCATGCGTTTGGTGGGATCATCGACGAAGCGCAGCGCCGTAGGTTCGCGCGAGAGCAAGACAATCTCACGCAATGCGTGCAGCGCTGCGTTGAGCCCTACGCTACGAACCAGCTCATCGACTCGCTCAGAGGTTGAAACGCGCGGACTCAGTGCAGCCTCGGTTGGACGACGCAATGGCGCGGTTGTTGTCGGCATCTTCACGAGAAGCACCCGCAAACGATCTCGCAGCCCACGCCGCGGCCTACTCAGGCCGCGCTCCCAGCGCGACACGCTCACGGGGTCAACGTCGAGATGGTCGGCCAAGTCACGTTGTGTCCACCCTTGCTGGCACCTCAACTGGCGCAGCTGTGCCGGGGAAATCTCCATGGGAAGATAATAGCAAAAAGCCTAGGCGTATGTCTAGGCGTATTTGAGTGGCGAGCAGGCTTGAAGACCGGGCTGTCCGCGTGGCAAGTCTTGAATTCGTTCGATTTCCCCCGAGGAACAGACGAATTCAAGACTTGCCACCCCGGATCACTTTCTCAGCGTACTGCTCCAGCGCGGCGCGCTTGTCCTCCAGAGTGGTGCCGGGGCCCAGCGTGTATAGCAAGGGAAAGTTTACCAACCCGGTCATGCCACGGGTCTCGAGATCACGCAGTAGCGCAGCATCGGGGGCACAGGTAAGCGGCACTATAGCCTCGAAGGGCTGGTCGCGGCGTGGGCCGTCGGCGCGCAGCGCGCGCAGTTCACCGAGAATCGCCGCCGTCTCTGCCGCTCTCGCGCCGCCACCCGAACGTGATGCGTGTGTACGTGTGTCGACCTGCGCGTCACGCGTACTCTCATGTTACTCTAGCTGTGTGGTATCAGACAAACGACCGCCACCCCTCCGAGGGTTGAATCCGTGATTCACCGCCAGCATCACCCCCACGCCAACGACCCC
>CAZPPZ010000269.1:0-4264 GCA_964588545.1 uncultured Myxococcales bacterium
GTGCTGGCGTCGATCATCTACGTGACCGCGAAGAACCCGGACGACCCGGTGCTGCGCGATCCGGTCAAGCTGTGGGCGCTCGCGCGGTTCGTCGCCCAGGCGCGCAACTTCGGCATCCTGTTCGACGAGCTCAACGCGTTCGCTGATTTCGTCAAGGACCCGAACGCGGCGATCGGCGATCTGCTCGGCGCCGCCCCGCCGCCCGGCGGGGGGGCGGCGCGCGGCGCGCGCGGGGCGCGCGGGGGCGGGCGCGGGGGGGGGGCGGCGCCCCCGCCGAGGGGGGGGGGGCCCCGGGGGGTTTTGCTGGGGCGATGAGTACGCCCGGGTTTCGCCACGCGGCTGGGTGGGCTGAGGGTATCGTCGGTTTCAGTTTCGGACCGGACCCGGCTGAGGTAGAGCAACAGTTCCGTGGCGCCGAACGCGCATGGAGCCGTGCTGGCCGGGTCGGCGCGCCACGTTTGGTAACCACCTGCTGGTACTCGCTAGGCCCGAAGGGGCGAGCGCGTATGGATGCCTACGTCGAGCGTTATCTCAAGATCTTTGGTAAACGGGTGGCCCGCTCGATCGCCTCGCGGGTGACCACTACCGATGCCGCGGCGCTACGCGATGTTATCCGCCGCAGCGCTGAGCTGGGAGCCGACGAACTGATCTTGGTGCCTACCAGCGCCGATACTGCCGAGGTAGACCGGCTTGCCGAGCTGATCGGATGACCATGGGAGAGTCTCTATGAAGACCAACGCCGAAGTCTATGACCTGTTCGCGCAACACGTCTCTCCGGGCAAGGTAGAGTTTCTTCGTGCTGGTGGTATAGAGTTTGCGATGGGACGGCGAGAAGGCCCGTTCCTGTGGGACATTGAGGGCAAACACCGGCTGATCAACTGTCACGTAAACGGCGGCACCTTCAATCTAGGCCACCGCAACCCAGAGGTCATCGCTGCTGTAGTCGGCTCGCTCGAGCATCTCGATGTAGGGAACCACCATCTGCCCAGCCCCGCGCGTGCTCGCTTGGCCAAGCGTTTGGCCGAGACTTCTCCGGGGGGCCGCTTGGTCTACAGCGTTTTCGGCGTATCTGGTGGCGAGGCCATCGATCTGGCCATCAAGGTGGCGCGGCGGCGTACACAACGACGCAAGATCATCTCCTACGATCTTGGCTACCATGGACACACCGGCTTGGCGTTGGGCACGGGCCATAGCAAGTATCCGCAATACTTCTACTCGCTCGATGACGACAGTCTGCGCGTTCCCTTCAACGATCTCGAGGCCCTGCGTGCAGCTCTCGACGAGGATGTCGCCGCGCTGCTCTTCGAGACTATCCCCGCGACCGCGGGTATGCCCATTCCCGAGCCGGGTTTTCTTGCTGAGGCCAAGTCGCTATGCGAGGCCAACGGTTCTCTCTATATAGCCGACGAGGTGCAGACCGGGCTCGGGCGTACCGGGAGGCTGTGGGGGGTTGAGACCTTTTCGGTCGAGCCCGACATGCTGGTTTCGGCCAAGGGACTCAGCGGCGGAATCTACCCGATCACCGCCACGATGATGACCGAAGAGTGTTATCGGGTCTTCGATGAGGATCCTTTTGCCCACGTCTCTACCATGGGCGGGGCAGAACCGGGGTGTGTGGCGGCCGAGAAGGTTCTCGAGATTACCTGCCGGCCGGGTTTTCTCGACAACGTACGCGACGTCTCCGAGCGCATGGGCTCCGGGCTTGCTGTGCTGCAAGACAAGTATCCCGACGATCTAGCGGAGGTGCGTCGCTGCGGTCTGTTCATCGGCCTGGTCTTTTCTCACAACGACGGCGGCATGGTGATGATGAAAACCTGTTTCGACGCTGGGCTGCTGTGTTGGGTGGCCGGTAACGACCGTCGTGTTCTACAGTTTTTGCCGCCGCTTATCACTGATGCGGCGCTTACCGATGAAATTCTCGAACGGCTCGATCAGGCCATGGCCGCCTACCACGGCCTGATCTCCGCTGCCCGTTTAGGTTAGTGCCGCCCCAGGTCGATGAGTTCCTGTCGGCTATCCGCGCGGCTCCAGTCTCGCGGTCCCTCCATGCGACCTAGAAACCTTCCATCCTTGCCAACCAGGTAGGTAGTTGGTAACGCCCCGACCAAGTAGGAACTGCGTACATCTCCGCTAGAGTCGACGAGGAAAGTTGCGGCGCCATCGATGTCGCTGACAAACTTGCGCACCGCCTGTGGCTTGCGGTCGATGGCGACCGCGACCACCGCGAAGTCTCGCTCTCCAAGCCAGCGTCCAAGCGCCGCCAACGAAGGTAGCTCCTCGCGGCAGGACTTACACCAGGTAGCCCAGAAGTGGAGCAAGACGAGCTTGCCGCGGTAGTCTTCCAAGGAGGCCTCAGTCCCGGCCACCGAGGGCAGAGTAAACAGTGGTGCCGGTTTGGAAGAGTTCGGTATTCGCAGATTCAAGGGTGAGCTTGGCTGCTTGGACGCATCGCCATCTTGCGCGGCGCTGCCACCGCGACCGTAGCGTCGAAAGTATCGCAGCACCGCGGCTCTTTCGGCTGACGAGAATACCGGCATCGCACCGTCGAGCACGCGTATACGTTGACTCCATTCCTCAGCCTCGAGCGTGCTTGGGTCAGGCGCCGCGTGGCAGGCACCACAGCGCTTCTTGTAGGCCCGGGGCATCCGCGGTGGCGAGCCGGCCTTGTGGCTCGCCACTATGTAGTCGAGCACGCTGGATTTCTCCTCTAGCGAGACCACGGGCATCTGTGACTTGCCGAGCACGACGACGCGTTTGGTCCATTCGCTGTAGTCGATGCGTCCGGGGTGGGGGAGGGCGTGGCAGCTCGAGCAGCGCTGGCGATACAGCCGCGCATCCGGAGAATCAGCGTCCGGAATAGCTCGCATAGCCGAGCAGCCCGAGTATGCGAGGACCGAGCACAGCAAGAGCGGCAACAACGGTAATAGTTTTGTGTTTGTCATCATTTTAGAATCCCAGGGCCTCTAGGCCGGTCGCTGCTGCACCGCCGCGGCGGCTAGCACTGGTCGGAATCTCTAGGTACCAGCTGAGCATTATGCCGAGCCCTTCGTCCATCTGTGGACCGTCGAGATCTTGGGCGATGGGATACGAGATTTGCAGGTTGAGTATGTGTAGCGGAAAGGGCTGCCACTGCACGCCGGCGGTCACCCGGACGGTGTCGCCGCCGGAGTTGTCGGCGTCAAAGAGTGGGCTCATGAAGGGTTTCGAAGGATCGTTCATGACGTGTCCTACTCCACCGGCGATGTCGTCTCTTTGTCCGTGGATGCGACCGCTGTGGCGGCCGTTTAGCTGCAGCTCGGCGAGTAGGTCGTGGCTCAGCTGGTACATACCGTATATGTCGTAGCGCAGCTCGTTGCCGAGACGGTAGCCTCGGTGGTTGTCATAGAGACGCGCAGTATCGATGACGTTGACGCCCCACCACCAGGGGGTGCTCGACTGCTGGTATAGCAATCCGACGATGGGGTCGACGGTCCCTGATCCCATCTGCATGTTGTAGGGTAGGTTGACGCCGTCGTCTTCTAAGCTGATCTTGCCGGTCGGAATTCTCAGTCCGGCAAGGGTAGAGTACTGACGTGTGGGGATCATCGGGTCGTCGGCCCACAGCCGGTACTTGGCCACTAGCATGGTGTCGCCCAGGCCCTGTGAGTTCATCGACGACCGTTGCCCGTCGCGTTTTAGCATCGGCATGTCTTTGGTCATGTACATGAGCATCATCGCGGCAAATAAGTCGTCTCCTAGGCTGTAGCCTACAGAAACATTGGTCATGGTCATGTCCATGCTGGTGGGGACCATCATGTAGCTGTCTAGCGCCTTGTTCGTGGCAAGGCTGTGGCGGCCATCACGCAGTCCCGGCATATGCATGTACGACGATCCTGCCTTGAGCCGCCACTCGTGAGTTTCGGCGACACCGCCTCCGGGAATGTTGAGCGGCATGTTGCCTCCGCACTTGCCGCAACACAGTCCGATGTAGATGGGCGTGTTGGTGCAAGAGTCGCGAGATAGTCGGGGGCCAGCCACCACAGTGGCATCGTCAGACCATGCTGTCTGACATGATAGCAGCGCGACCAGTGCCGCCGCGACGCCTACGAAAAATTGATGCTGTCCAATATTCATGGGTTCCTCCCGGGTATCAGGTGTAGACGAGCTACTCCGTAGTGACGGGGGGGGGGGTGGTCGTGCTGCGGCACGCACCACGGCTCATGGCCGTGGCCTCTATGAACACCGCCGCCCGTATAGAACGGGGTACCCAGTGACCCCATAAATC
>CAZPPZ010000270.1:0-4236 GCA_964588545.1 uncultured Myxococcales bacterium
GAAAAGTGCGCCCACACTCTGACAGCAGATCGAATGTCTCCACCGATGGCAAGGGACATTGTATGGTGGTCTGGCATTCCACCGATTCGCTCGACGGCACCATTGGGGGTGACTGGGACATCTTGGTATCGCGTTCCAGCGACAATGGTGCCACTTGGAGCGACCGTATGCCGCTCAACAGCAATGCAGCTGTCGACGTGGGTCGCGACCTCTCGCCGGTTCTGGCCACCGACGGCGAAGGGGTTTGGTTGGCCTGCTGGACCTCTACCGAGACTTTCGCGGGGACCCTCGGCAGCGATCGCGATGTATTTGTCGCGCGCTCGACCGACAACGGGGTCAGCTGGTCTGCCCCGGTTGCTCTGAATACGAATGCCGCCAGCGACTGGGGTGATGACAGCGGTGTTCGCGTAGTGGCCGATCACTCTGGCCACTGGATAGCGGTGTGGGCCTCGACCGAGAGTCTTGGGGCAACCGTGGGCGGCGATCGCGATATATTCATTGCCCGTTCAAGTGACGCCGGCCTGACCTGGAGCGCTCCGATGGCTCTTAACACCAACGCCGGCAGCGACAAGGGTTTCGACAACTCACCCGATATCGCCAGCGATGGACATGGCCGCTGGCTGGCGCTGTGGTCATCCGGGGATTCTCGCCAGGGTACGATAGGTAGGGACAGCGACATTTTGGTGGCGCGCTCGGATGACAACGGGGCCAGCTGGAGCGACCCCCAGCCGCTCAACAGCAACGCTGCCAGCGACGTTGCCGCCGATACCCTGCCGAAGCTGGCCAGCGACGGACGTGGTGCCTGGGTCGTGTTGTGGGCTTCGACGGCCAGCTTTGATGGTGCGCTGGGTTTCGACCGCGACATTCTGGTGGCGCGATCGGTCGACAACGGCGCGAGTTGGACCGAGGCCAGGCCTTTGAACCCCGCCGCCGACTCTGACAGTCGCGAAGATTCCGCGGTCAACATCGTTACCGATGGACAGGGCAAGTGGGTGGCGGTGTGGCACTCCTGGGGTGGCTTGTCGTATACCGACGGTAGCGACGCCGACGTCATGGTGTCTTACTCGGGTGACAACGGCCGCAGCTGGACGCCGCCCGACTTGGTCAACCGCGCGGGCGCCAAAGACCTGGTCGACGACCTGCTGCCGGGGCTGGCGCTAGACGGTGCCGGACACATGGTGGCGATCTGGCAGTCGTTCTATCCCTCTCCGGGATCAGTGGCGCAGGCCGAGTGGCGCGTAATCTCGTCGGTAGGCCTGATCGGCGAGGTCCCTGGGGCGCTAACCGGCACCAATTAGCTCCTCTCCCACTCCGGCTCAGCCTGCTACCTGTAGAGGACTAGGCCGAGGCGCCGAGCTGTGCTGTCCGTCGCTGGGCGCCGGCAACAGCTCATAGCTGGTTAGCTTGCGGATGTCGGCAAGCTTGGTGCTGTTGGGCCGCTCGTACTCGGCGGTGACCACGCGCATGATCGGTTGGTCGACTTGCGAGGGAAACAGCTCGGAGGCGTAGTGCGGATCGCCGAGTACCTTGGTGCAAGCCAAGGTGGCCGGGCCCGAATGACCACAACAACAGATTATCATCCCCTCGCCGTTGCCGGGATCACTGGTGTCTAGGCGCAGCGGCCTGGTTCGTACGATGATCAGCAGCGCGCAGTCCTTGCCGTGTCCGCCACCTTGAGGGACGAAGATCCTGCGCGCGACTAGCTCGCCGCTTTGGGTATCGATGATACCGCACTCGTTGAGCTTGCCATCGCGGCTGAAGGCCGAGACCACGTGCCCTTCGGGGAACACCAGTACGTAGGGAAAGGCCTCGAGGTTTGACGGCGAGCCGGGCTGCACGCCGTAGATCTCGCCAGCGATGACTCTTTCGGCGAAGGTGTTGGAAACCGGGCTGCCGAAGATGACGTGGACACGGCCATCGTGCATGAAGTTGTGCAGTCCGACCGGGATGACGCCGTTGGGATAGACGGCATTCGAGTGCATATGCTCTTCCACGCTGATGCCGACCTTATCGGCAAACAGATTGGCCATCTCGTGGGCGGCGATTACATCCCAGCGACCGCAAGACTCGCGGCAGCCGTCTACAGCTCCTACCGTGCTAATCGGTGCGCAGGTTGGGCACACGCCGCTGCCTATGTGGGTACAGGCCTGGCCGATCTTGCGGATTCTGCTCCAGAAGCTGAACAGGTCGATGCAGAAGATCTCGCCTGGTTGTACGTGCAGAGTCCGACAGAGGCTCTCGAGGGTGTCGAGATCTATGCTCTCGATTCTCTGATGGACAATTCTACTGATGGTTCTGGTGCTGAGCTGGGTCGACGCTGCCAGCGCTTTTTGGCTGATGTTCCTCTCCTGGAGGATCTCTCCGAGGCGATTATATAGACGTCGCCGCTTAGTTGTTGCCGCTGCTCGTTTGCTCATGGTGCGTCGCTCCTCGATCGCATGATCGGCTGTCTCTTCGACTGTCTCTTATGGTGATTTTCCTTCCCTTATGCATCGCAGACGCGTGGATGCGCAAGGGAGATTCTTCTTGTCGCTGCTGCGGTGACCAAATCGCTGGCCAATCGCAGCGGCGAGCACAAAACTTTTTTCATCTAGGGCACCCCCCCTGTCTTGCTTTGGGGGGGTGCAGCGGCTGCGCACGAATACCTTGGATTTTTGGTGATTGTCGCCGCGCTCAGCAGATTTTTGTTGCTTGTCCGCTGTATAGACCTCGTGGCTGCACCTCAGGGCTCGATGGTGTTGGCGAGAGCAAGCTCGAAGCACACTGAGCTGTCAGTTCGCGTCATCGTATTGTTCATTACGGCTGGTTTGCGCGCCATCAACAGAGAAAAGCTGTGGACAGGCTTTTGGTAGAGAGCATATCGTCCCCAGCGTTGCCGACACGCGCAGCAAGCGACCAATGCACGTCTGGATAAATGAAGAACTTCACGACAACGCCACCAGCGCTCAAAGCGCTTGGCGACGACAGCAGCTCGAATCAGAGCTGGCCTTGCTGGGGGATCGAGATGGGCGAGTTACGCTCGAGCCTGTCGATGAGACTGCAGCCGGGGCTAGCGTGAAACTTGCCAGCATCATCGCCTTTGGCGGGCGCCGGGCAGCCCTAGTGACGACCGCTGCCGGCGACATACGTCTGAACGGTAGTCGCCCGCTGCCGGTGGTAGTGCTCGCCGATCGCGACGAGATCACTGTGCCGGGGGCGAGGTTGCGCATCGCGGCTTTCGCCGACGCCGCTGCCTACGTCATCGGCAACCAGCGCTTGCGCTGTGCGCGCTGCAAGAACCTGATCATCAGTGGGGCGGTGGTACGAGCGTGCCCGGCCTGTACGTCGCTCTACCACAGCACCGATAGCCTGCCCGCAGCGGTCCAAAGTGCCGAGGTCTCGCCTCCCTGTTACGACTACGAACCACGCTGTGCTAGCTGCCGGCGGCTCTGGGCATCGATGGGCTGGAGCCCGGAGGACGAGAATGCCGAGCGCTTCTAGCATCAAGCGTCAGGCTATGTTTGCGGGTCTCGGCCGCGTCCAACTGGCCCGCTTGCAGCGCTCGGTGGTAGCCGTGGTCGGCTGCGGTGTGCTCGGCGGCGGCGTGGCCTGCCACCTCGCCATGCTAGGAGTCGGCCTGATTCTCATCGACGGCGAGGTTGTTGCTCCGGAGAATCTCGCAAACCAGGGTTTCGGCCACGACGCGATCGGCCGTCCCAAGGCTTCAGAGCGTGCCCGCGTACTGAGGACGCTTAACCCCGGCTGCGACATAATCGCTATCGACGCCACTGTCGAGAGCTTGGGTGCGGGGGTGTTGGCCGGCGTCGACCTGCTGCTTTCGGCTGTCGATAGCAGGACCGTTCGCGTGCGTCTTAGCGACATGGCGATTCGCCTGGGGCTACCCCTGCTCGACGCTGCTGTCGATGGTAGCGGCAACTGGGTGGTGGGCAACGTTACGCTCTTCGACCCCTCTTGTGGCGGTGCCTGTTACCTCTGCTCTTTCGATCGCCGGGCCTTCAACCAGGCCATCGCTGCCGAGCGGCGCTCGGGCTGTCCTTCCTGGCGTGCCCACGAGACTCCGCTCAGCCCCCCGACTCTGCAGAGTTCGGCTTTCGGCGCGGTGGTCTCGGGCTATCAGGCACTGTGGGCGCTGCGGGTATTGATCGGCGACTCGCAGCCTCTGCTATCGCGCCGCCTGCTGATCTCCGGCGGCGGCGAGATGGCTTCGCGGCTTCTGCGCTTGGCGCGAAACCCTGA
>CAZPPZ010000271.1:0-4230 GCA_964588545.1 uncultured Myxococcales bacterium
GGCGTCGGGGAAATGACGCTCACGGCCGTTGCCGAAGAGGATCACCGACGACCCGCTAGCAGCCTAGCGATAATTCTTGATCGCCCGCGCCATCTCTTTGCGCACCTGGCGCTCGCGCAGCACCGCGCGCTTGTCGTGCTGCTTCTTGCCGCGCGCCAGAGCCACCTCAGCTTTGGCGCGACCACCGCGAAAATAGATCTTGGTGACCACTAGGGTAAGGCCCTTCTCGCGCACCTTACCCATCAGCCGATCCAACTCACGACGATGCAGCAGCAACTTGCGGTCGCGCCGGGGCTCATGGTTGAAGGCAGCTGCGCCCTCGTAGGGGCCGATGTGACAGCCTACCAGATAGGCCTCGCCGTGGCGGATGCGCACCAGAGAGTCGACCAGGCTGGCCTTGCCGGTGCGGATGGCCTTGACCTCGGTGCCGAGCAGTACCAGGCCAGCCTCGACGCTCTCCTCAATGTGATATTGGAAGCGCGTCTTACGATTGGTGATCGTCGGACTCTGGTTAGCATCGGCCACGCCCCCAAGCATAACCCGGATCGCTCGCCAACGCCCAGCGTCCAAGCTCGTGGCACTCAATAAACTCGCTTAGGAGGCCGCTGCTAGATCTCCTCGAACTTATCGAGGATCTCGAGACGAAACTGCCAACCCTCGAAGCTCAGTAACATCTGCCCGAACTCCTCCAAGCCAACCGATCGCCCATCGATCACCAACACAGGTTCTCCGTCACCACTGTCGTAGTCGCTAGAGATATGGCCGCGGAGTGCTTGCCCACAGATCTGGCGGCCGTAATCGCCGTCATCGAGATGTTGGCGGCCGAGGTTAAGACGTATCTTGGCAGCCAGCTTCTCGAACAGTTGCATGCGGTCATCAAAGAAATCCCCGCTGACGGCTAGCTCGTAGCCATCCCTCCCGGCATGCAGCACTTCGGCGGCGTAGAGACCCACACCGGTGGGATACAGGCGCAACTGAATCAAGAAGGTGTGCTCGCTACCAGCGAAGTCGGTAACCACCATCGGTTCGAAATCGACGTGCTCGAACCCCTCGAGCCCCATCCCCTCAGCACACCGCTGATTGAAACAACGCAAGCAGATGATCTCGCTCCGCGAGTCTGCAGACCCAAAGTCGGTCATTGTCCGCTCCGGAACTTCGCGGCCGCATCCCTCGCACCTTTCTGTTGGAAGCGTTACTACTTTGGCCATTCGGATTTCGCCTTTTCTAGAAACAAGGGCTCTCGACCGCCCCAGGTGCCGTCGAGCACCTGCTTGAAGCGTTCGACGAAACGGTATTTTCGCGAGTGTTTCTTCTGTAACAGTTCAACCAACTCATCCCACGCTGGGGCCATCCCCGCAGCCTGGTAGCAGCGCCGCGCAGCACTGAGGTAGTCGCAGGCATAGTGGTAAGCCTTCGCCCTCGCCTCGTTTAGGATCTGGTGGGCAAGGATGGAGTAGAGGCGAGCGGCAACATCGGGAAGATCGGCCACTGTATCGCGGGCTAACGTCTGCAAGCTGACATAGGAGATAGACATCAGATCCTTATCTGCTCGCTTGGCCAACGCCTCCCGCAGTGAGGACCAAGACTGCGTAGCGACGCATATATGCATGAACGCCACCACCTGGCGCTCGGCTATCGACAGCGCCCGTTGGTGCCAACTATCTCGCTGATCGTCGGGGCAGACATCCATGAGTTCTAAGTAAGCAGATCGACTCGGATGATCATCGAAGCGTTTCCAAGCAAAGGCTTTGGCGTCATCAGCCTTGCCGAGGCCCTTGAGCAACCTCAGCTTGGCATCCTCGAGCTCGCTTTGTTCAGCGCGCAGATGCGGCCAACCGATAGTAAGAAGCAGGCCCTTCTCCGTCCATTCGAGAGCCTGCTCGAGGATCCCCTGATCCGATCTGATCCCGGCGAGGCGAAGGCAATCTCTCGACGAAAGCTCTGTCTCGTCACAGAACGCAAGGTAGCCGTCGAAGTCGCCAAGATTCCACAGCACAAACTTGAGACGCCCAGCTGCGATCCTGGCTCTGAAGTCGGGAAGCTCGTCGCGACCGGCCGACGTTCGTACAGCGTTTTCCCAAACCACTCGAAGAACTGGCGTGAAACCCGCAAGCGTCTCTTTGCTCACTACCCTCGCTGCCACATCGACCGCACGATCCAGATAACCGTAGTCATCGTTCTCGGCCCAGTCGGAGACCTTGGAGGCAATCTCTGCACCGGTCATCCCCAACGTCTCGGCTGCTTTTGTCCAGTGCGCGATCAGCTCGTCAAAAAATTCACCAAAGATGCCGCTCGAGTCGTCGATCTCACCGGCCTTCGACTGGCAACTGGCGATGAAGGTTTCGTACAAGGAGAGGGCCTGCTGCCGCTCTCCGCTGTTCTCGAGCTGCTCTATCTCTGCGAGAATGGCCTCGAGTTCACGGACAAGCCGCGAGCCGACGCGCCAGTGGAAAAACCTACCTGGTTGCAGCGCCACCTCGATCATGTCCTCAAAAGCTTCCATCGCATCGGTCCTACAATCGATGTGCTCTTGTCGCAACAGCTGAGTCCTAATCGGCTTGCGCTTGGGCTGTCATGCGTTTCGACCACCCTTGGCCGGTGTGGTGATAGACGTCAACACAGCATCAGAACTCCAAGCCCCCTGTAAACACCGCCTACCAGAGCGCTTACGCCAACAACACTACCTACAGCGGATGAAGCGATGAATAGCCATCTAATCGAAGCTCTGACGTGGCAGGACCTACGCGCGGATATTTACGGCGAATCGCTAACCACCGATCGTGACTTTGGCTTGTTTCCCGAGCTTCGGACAGGCACGCCGCTGTAGACTTAGAGAACCATCAGATCCAATCGCGCCGGCAGCACGCGATAGTGCTGCCGGTCGGAGCGTAGCTCGGCGAACGGAGGCCCGCCTACGGTGGCACTCAACAAACCCGCTTCAGCTGCGCTTGGCCGGCTTCTTCGTGGTCGCGGCCGATGTCGAGTTGGCGGTTGTGGTCATCGACGAAGACTACGCTCGGCTGCCACTCGCGAGCCTGCTCATCGCTCATCCAACCGAAGGCAGCGATGATCAACAGATGTCCAACCTCTACCTTGTGGGCAGCGGCACCGTTTACACACACCACCCCCGAGCCGGGCTGACCGGGAATGGCGTAGGTCTCGAAGCGCTCGCCGTTGTTTACATCCCAGATGTGTACGGCTTCGTGGGGCAGCAGGCCGGCGGCCTCCATCAGTTGTGAGTCGATAGTCACGCTGCCTTCGTAGTGCAAATCCGCGCCGGTGATGGTGGCACGATGGATCTTTCCTCTAAGCATCTTACGCATCGGTTCCGACTCCCATAGACGAGGCCTCGGCGCCCAAGCGCCGCGCAGCCTCGCGCTCGCGTCGCGCGCGAGCGAAAATAATGTTGTCTATCAAACGTACCGCCCCGAGCTCGGCGGCCGCCGCTATCACCGAGTTGTCGTTGGCTTGCTCTAGCGGCTGCAGTGAATCGCCATCAACGATCTCCAGGTATTCGACCGCAATAGAAGGATGGGCTGCAAGCCTGGCGCGAGCCGCAACTTGCAGCGCGGCGGCGTTGGTCTCGCCGTCGAGATAACTGTCGACGGCTGCACGCAGGGCCTCATAGATGGTCGGCGCTACGCGGCGCTGCTCGTCGCTTAGCCGTGCGTTGCGCGAACTCAGAGCCAAGCCGTCACGCTCACGCACGGTAGCCACCCCGACCACGCGCAGCGGAAAGTGCAGGTCGCGAACCATGCGGCGAATGATCTGCAACTGCTGGTAGTCTTTCTCGCCAAAGAAGGCCAGATCGGGCCCCACCATGTTAAACAGCGCAGCAACTACCGTGGCCACACCGTCGAAGTGCCCTGGGCGCCCGGGGCCACACAAGCTCGACCCTAGCCCCCCAACGCTCACGTGGGTAGAGGCATCGGCGGCGTAAACGGCCGATGCCTCGGGAACAAAGAGCACATCCACACGCTCATCGGCGAGCAAGGCAGCGTCGGCATCGGGGTCGCGCGGGTAGTGTTCGAAATCGGCGGGGTTGTTGAACTGCGTGGGGTTGACGAAAATCGAGGCCACCACCACATCGCACTCGGTCCTGGCGCGGCGCAGCAGCTCGAGATGGCCCTCGTGCAGATAACCCATGGTCGGGACCAGGCCGAGACGCAGGCCACCGGGTCTTACCTAGCGGCCAAACTCCCGCATCTTGGCGATGTCGGCGATCACCCC
>CAZPPZ010000272.1:0-4215 GCA_964588545.1 uncultured Myxococcales bacterium
AGCGCCAGCACGGGCGGCGCCGCCGCTGCCGCCGAACGCCGCGCAGAGGAGGCCGCGGCGGCCTCTTCTACCAAGGAGCTCCACTGCTCACAGGCCGGACAGCGGCCGAGCCACTTAGGGCTGCGGTGGCCACAGTCCTGGCAGGTATATGTGGGTCGCTTTGAGGCCAATGTCACTGGTAAACTGTCGCCGGCCGGAAGGTTGACTAGTTGACTCCAGCCTCCTAGCTAGAGGAGACCAGCCGCCACCGGCAAGACCAGCAATGTCACAAGATAGGCAGAAAGCCGACGCCTCGACGCACCAAGCTGAATCCAGCGGCAACCACGCGGGCAGCGGGGCCGATGATCCCGACCACGGTCGGCGCCCGGGCTTGGCCCACGCCGCCAGCCAGGAAGTCGCCGGGCTGCGCTGCGACGGCCTCGAGAGAGTGCTGCGCCGCATTGATAGCTGCCAGCGCGAACGCGTCTCTATAGACGGCCGCAGCTACCTGCTGTTGTGCTCCAACAACTACCTCGGTTTGGCCGCCCACCCCGAGATTGCCGATGCCGCCTGCCACGCGCTACGCCGTTACGGCAGTTCGGCCGTATCTTCGCGACTCATCTCCGGTCACATGCAGGCCCACGCGCAGCTCGAAGAGCAGCTGGCCGCCTGGAAGGGCTGCGAGCGAGCGCTACTGTTCCCTAGTGGTTACCAGGCCAACATCGGTGTGATCAGCACCCTGGTTGGGCCAGGCGACGTAGTCATCAGCGATGAGCTCAACCACGCTAGTATCATCGATGGCTGCCGTCTCTCGCGCGCCCACATCGCCGTCTACCGCCACAACGATGTCGAACGCCTCAGCGAGCTTCTCGCTGAACACGACGGCGCCCGCCGCATCTTGGTCGTTACCGAATCGATATTCTCCATGGACGGCGACCGGGCCCCCTTGACCGAAATCGTCGAAACGACCAAACGCTACGGCGCCTGGCTGATGGTCGATGAGGCCCATGCGGCCGGAGTCTTCGGCCCACGCGGAGCGGGACTGGTAGCTGAGCTAGGTCTTGATCAAGATGTAGACGTCCACATGGGAACACTAGGCAAGGCGCTGGCAAGTTCGGGCGCATACGTAGCCGGCAACAAGGATCTGATCGAACTGCTGATCAACCGCGCACGCTCGTTCATTTTCACCACCGGTTTGGCACCGGCGGCTGCGGCCGCAGCCGGTGCCGCGCTCACCATCATCGAGCGTGAACCCCAGCGCGCCGCCTCTTTACTAGCCCGTGCTCGCCGGCTCGGTGGCCTGCTGCGCGAGGGAGGCCTCGAGGTTCCCCATCTCGACAGTCAAATCCTTCCGGTAATCATCGGCGAGGCCGACGCTGCCGTTGCCGTCATGCGTGGGCTGCTAGAGCGCGGAATCTACGTAGCTGCAATCCGCCCACCAACTGTCGCTGCGGGCACCTCGCGGCTGAGAGTAAGCCTCATGGCCACCCACAGTGATGAAGACCTAGTGAGCGCGGGCCAAGCTATCTGCGAGTGCGTCGCAGCCGAGCTTTGAGCCGGAGTATCGATGAGTGATCCCATACTAGACGACCGCCGCTTCCTCTGGCACCCCTTCACCCAGGCTGAGGAGTGGCACACTACCACACCCTTGGTAGTCGAGCGGGCCGAAGGCTTCTTTCTCATCGACACCGACGGCAGAGCCTATCTCGACGGCGTGTCGTCGATCTGGTGCAACGTTCACGGCCACGGCCACCCCCACATCGTTGCAGCCATGAAGCAGCAACTCGATCGAGTCTGCCACTCGACCATGCTCGGGCTCAGCCACACCCCGGCCATCGAACTGGCGCGCCGCCTAATCGAGATCAGCCCTGCACCGTTGCGCCGGGTCTTCTACAGCGACTCGGGGTCAACCGCCGTAGAGGTTGCGATACGCATGGCGTTTCAATACTGGCGTCAGAGCGGACACAGCGAGCGTAACCGCTTCGTCTCTCTCGTCGACGCCTACCACGGCGACACCCTAGGATCGGTGAGCCTAGGATTCTCGGCCCCTTTCCACAGTGGCTACGAGCCCATAACCTTCGGGGTTTCCAAGTTTCGGCCGCCGTTTCTGTGCTCGCCCATTGATGGCTCGGGAGCCTGCGACGCCGAACGCCTAGAACAAGCCGCTAAGGTATCGCTAGCCGAGCTCGAGCGGCTACTCGAACGCGAGGGCAACCACATCGCGGCCGTTGTCGTCGAGCCCTTGGTGCAAGGCGCCGCGGGTATTTGGCCTCAACCGCCATCGTTTGTCGCCGCGCTGCGACGCCTGTGCGACACCGCCGGCACGCTGCTGATCTGCGATGAGGTTGCTACCGGATTCGGACGCACCGGGACGATGTTTGCCGTAGAGCAAGCGGGAATCTCTCCCGACATCCTCTGCGTGGCCAAAGGGCTGACGGCCGGCTACTTACCAGTGGCGGCGACGCTAACCAGCGAAGACATCTTTGATGCGTTTCGTGGCCCCTACGAGGAGTACAAGACGCTGTTTCACGGTCATACCTACGGTGGCAACCCGCTGGGCTGCGCGGCGGCAATCGCCAACCTTGAGGTCTTTGCTGCCGAAGACACGTTAGCTGTGGCCCACGACAACGCCGCTACGCTGGCCCGTCTGCTCGGCGAACACATCGATCCACTGGCTCACACCGGGCCGCTGCGGCAGATCGGAACGATGGTAGGCTTCGATATTCTCGCGGATGTCGCCAGCGCCACGCGCTACCCGGCCGCCGAGCGGCGCGCTCACCGCGCGGTACTGCACGCCCGCGAGCGAGGCGTGATCATACGGCCCTTGGCCGACACCATGATACTGATGCCGCCACTGACGATGCCCGCCGAGTTGCTCGAGCGTTTGGTAACCACCACCGCAGCCGCCGTCAAAGAGGCAACACAGCCGTGAGCAACTGCATCTTCATCAGCGGTACCGACACTGGCGTGGGCAAGACTGTGGTCGCGTGCGCGATCACCGCAGCACTACGTGCCAAAGGCGTCGAGGTTGGAGTGTACAAACCGGTAGAGACGGGTCGCCGCCGCGACGGCGACGGCGCTCTGCTTGGTGAAGACTGCCAGCGTCTGCACGCAGCAGCGGGAGCTGTGCAGGCGGAAGATCGGGTGTCTAGCTACCTCTTCGAGCTGCCCGCAGCCCCCCTGGTAGCCGCGCGTGCCGCCGAGCGGGCGATCGACCCACGACGCTTCGTCACCGATTTCGAAGGCATCGCCAACGACTTCGAGTTCGTCGTGGTCGAGGGCGCAGGCGGTCTGCTCGTGCCAATCTGCCACGGCTTTACCTACCTAAACCTCGCTCATGAACTCGGCCTGCCACTGTTGTGTGTGACCGGCTCGCGACTCGGTTGCGTCAACCACACACTATTGACTCTCGGCGCGGCTGGCCGCGGTGGCTTGGCAATTTGCGGCTACATCCTCAATGAACTCGCCCCCGCAGAGCAAGGTGAAGGCGCCGACGCGATAGACGCCGAGATGAACCGTGAGACCATCTCGCGCTTCACCCCCTACGACGATCTCGGAGTTTTCCCCTTCGTTGAACCAGCCCGCCGCGACGACTACGGCTATCTTGGCGAGGTCGCCACGCACACTCTGAATATATCCCGACTGTAAGAAGCGGCTTTGGCGAGCCATCGGCTACTGCTCCCCGGCTCCAGATACAACAACGCCGAAGCGAACTCGGTCGCTCCGGCGCTGTCGCGTGCAGAGGCAGTTAGGCGTTCTTATAAACCGCCAGGGTTACCTGTCGCGCCGGGATCGCCGCAAGTAGCAAAATCCCAACACAATTTCACGCAAGTCGGGTCGGTGAGATCACAGCTGCAGGCTGGATCTATACAGGCTGGATCTAGAGTGGCCGGGTCGACGACACCGCCGCCGTTGGGGTCGCCGCAGGTCGCGTAGTCCCAGCATGAGTCGACACAGACCGGATCGTTAAGATCGCAGGCGCAGGCCGGGTCGATGCAGGCCGGATCGATCCCTCCAGGGTCGACGCTGCCACCGCCCGGATCGCCACAGGCAACAGCATCCCAGCACGAAGCCATACATGCGGGCTCCGCAAGATCGCAGGTACAGGTCGGATGCAGTCCACTTGTGGTGGGTGTGATGTCGGAGTGTGTGGTTGTGATGGAGGAGCTTTTGTTTCTTGTTTCGCGGATCTGGAGTGCTGCAGCCGCCGATAATAACGAACCGATTGCTCGATCG
>CAZPPZ010000273.1:0-4197 GCA_964588545.1 uncultured Myxococcales bacterium
GTGGCTGCATCACGATCACAACCGCCAGAGGCGGCACGAATCGGGAGCTATACCGAGATATTACCCCGCTCGCGACCGGGCCGTCCGCTGCTTGACCGCTCGGTCGCCTCGGCGCTGGCGGTCAGAAAGAAACGGCGCGCGCTGCATGGCCAGAACTAGCTAGCCTTTTCGAATACCACCAGCCACCGTTCGGTGGTAAACGGAATCAACGAAAACTCACGCAGGATGGCGGTGATGTGTAAACCTGCAGCGCGTGCCTCATCCTCGAGTTCATCGCGACTACACTTGCGCGTGGTTCGTCGCGCCGGAAGCAAGCCCAGCTTGGTACGCACGCGCCGAAGAGCGTACTTGATGTTGTAGCGGTGGTTGTAATTTACGATTACGTAGCGCGAACTCACCCGCGCGAGCTCACACAAGAACACCTTGCGCTCCGCGGCTTCGAAATGCACCATAAATCGCAGGTTCATTGTGCAGTCCAAGGCCCCATCCGCAAACGGCAGTCGCGCTATGTCCGCCACTAGGCCGCTGACTTCGGCGCGAGACAGCGACTGGCGCACCATCGCCGGCGAGATGTCCGAAGCGATCACCAGCGGAAAGCGGCGACTCGCCAACTCCGCAAGAAACCCAGGCCCACAAGGCAGATCGGCAACCGTACGAGCGTCGGAGACTGCATCGAGGGCCCGCTCGAGTACACGCAGCCACATCCGGTACTTAAGAGAGCGCCAACCGCCGCGATAACGACTCTCCTCGTACCTGGCAACCACGCCTTCGTCCAAATAGCGCTGAGCAAGAGGCGTACGCTCGGCCCGCGAATCATGAGCTACACTCTGGTGATCATGCCCCATACTCTTACTTCAAATACTGTTTCGACCAGGTCTGGCCGGTAGCTTCACCACCATCTACGGTAATCGCCTGGCCGGTTACATAATCGGCATCATCGCTGCACAACCACAAGGCTGCGCGGGCGATGTCCAGAGCAGACCCGGCTCTTGGGATGGGTTGGGTCTTGGCCATGGCCGCCTCGATCCCGCTCTTGGCATCCTCACCCAAACCGACGGCACCCAGGACAAAAGGCGTCGGCACCCCCCCAGGACAGATGCAGTTGACGCGAACATTTTGCTCTCCGAGCTCGAGGGCGACCGAACGCGTGAGTTGGATCACCGCAGCTTTGGCGGTGGAATACAGATGCGGCCCCCCGCCAGCAATCAATCCCGCTATACTCGCGGTGCTCAGTATACAACCGCTGCGCTGCTCGGACAGCACCCTCCCCGCGTGTTTCATTCCAAAGAACACGCTCTTTAGCAGCAGCCCAACCGTAGAGTCGAAGGCCTCTTCACTAAGTTCGGTTATCGACCCCCGACCGCCGAACCCGCCAGCATTGTTGAACATGAAATCAAGCCGTCCGTAGCGCTCGAGTGCTTGGGCCACCACGGCTTCGAGATCGGACTCGCGAGTTACATCGGTATGCACGTAGTGCGCAGCATCACCCAGTTCGTCGGCCAGGGCCCGACCGGCCTCATCTTGAATATCAGCAACAACTACTCGTGCCCCCTCGCTAACCAGCAGACGCGCCGAGGATTCGCCAATCCCACTCGCAGCACCCGTGACAATACCAACCTTCCCTTCCATTCTCGACATCTCAGAACTCCTGAAAGCGATACTGCGTCATAGGATTAGACTCAACGCGATCAATCTCGAGGAAGGCCTCGACGCTCTCCATCATACGCGCGAGATTCGCCTGAAATCGGGCCTCGTCACCATTCGCGCGATACCACACCATCGGGTCGGCCGCGGCTTCGTGGGGGAAGCCTTCCTCGACAATGGCGTTCCACCGAGGGCCGTCGTCATCTAGAACGCGAACAACCTCATTACGGACATACTCATAGGTACACTGGGTCTCGAGGGCAACGTCGCGATGATGCCCGTGCCAATGGCCGA
This sequence comes from uncultured Myxococcales bacterium, assembly GCA_964588545.1. Taxonomy (GTDB): domain Bacteria; phylum Desulfobacterota; class Binatia; order UBA1149; family SPBQ01; genus CAZPPZ01. The sequence continues at coordinate 1,939 of CAZPPZ010000273.1, forward strand.
TCCACTGCTGGTAGTCCATCGATGCAGGCTTCTCAATACAAGCGATCATATTAACCCCGGCCGTCCTCTCACGCAGCGGAGCCGCATTAACGGTGTTGCGCAAGGGTACAGACTCCACCACCAGGTAGCTGGCTATCCGTTCGGTGATCTCAGCTAGCACGTCTGTAACTGGCGCCCTGTCATCGGCACTATCGAGCCACAGCGACACCATGCCAGCTATCGGCGGATCAAAGCGTGAGATACGGAGATTGCCAGCCTGGCCCACGTGTTCGTCGACAACATTGACGCTCAATCCCCGCACGCCGAGTTCGAGCAGTCGATCGGCCACCTGGCCGATCATACATGCCGCAAAATCGTCAACACTGAGTTCGCTACGCTTCCAAGCTATGTAGCAGAGTTTCTCCATCCCTATTCGGCTCCGAGCTTCGACAGTGGCGTGCGTGTAAACCTCTCAACCTCGTCGGGCATCTGAAACTCACCGTGCAGAAACAAACGGCTGAGCTTGCGCTCGGTAATGTACCAACCGTGGTCGCTACGAACCAACCGGTCAGAATAGACACCATTGTCCACAAACACCGTCACCCGCCCCCCAAGTCCGACCTGCTCGTGACTGGCGCTAAGGTAGCAGCTCGACCGTGCTTTATCGCCGTCGATCTCAATCAGCGGATTGGTAATGACGTGCTGTGTCCCACGAAAGATCTGTAGTACGTCCGCGAGCCAGGTCTTCATCTCAGCCAGAGGCAGCCGCACGCCACCAGGCAGGTCATAGTCAATAATCGCATCGGGGCTAAAGATCCGGTCCAAGATCGAAAAATCCCTTGAATCGATCGCCCGCGCGTAGGAATAAAGAAGATCACAAATTTCTAGTCGATCGCTCAACTCAGCATTGGTCATGCTTGTCACCTCTCAAGGAGGGGCATTGTGAACCAGCGATCACGGCAAGTCACCCCGCTCGGCCGGTTTTGCTGAGAATTGGTATCCGGCTAGGCTACTGTTGTGCGGCTTCGCCAAATAGCCCTGGTCACCAGCAAGCTCGAGGACATAGTCGGCCAACTGTGTCGTGAGCTGTCGCTCAAGGTAGCCTTCCGAGACCCCGGCGTCGGCGTATTCGGCCTTGAGAATGCGGTGTTGGCTGTAGGCGACACTTTCCTAGAAATCGTGTCGCCGCTGAGACAGGACTGCTCGGCTACCCGCTTCCTCGAGCGACGAGGAGGCGACAGCGGTTACATGCTAATCCTTCAAAGCAACAACCTCGACGCGGATCGGCGGCGCCTCGAAGGTTTAGGCATCCGCATCGTCTGGGAGGTCAGCTTGGAGGACATAGCCACCATCCATCTTCATCCGCGCGACCTCGGCGCCGCAATCGTCTCGATTGATCAACCACATCCGCCGCAATCGTGGCGCTGGGCCGGACCGGGCTGGGAAGCCACCGTCGACCGCTCGGTGGTTGATGCGATCGTCGCAGTCGAGATCGCTGCGAGCGACCCCACCGCCACGGCCAAACGATGGGCCAGGGTTATGGGGCTTGAGGCCACAACAGACGACGATGGGAGCTCGACGGTAGAGCTAGAAAACGCGCTACTGCATTTCCGCGAAGATCACGACGGCAGAGCTGACGGCATCATAGGATTCGACCTAAGGGCCACCAACGGTCGCCGCGAGGAGCTTGATATCTGCGGAACACGCATCCGCCTAGTCTAGCGTCCGTGCTTGGTCACGCGCTTCGCGAGCGCTTCGACCTCCTGTAAACGCCCTTCAAATAGCTCAGTAATGCGATGCGGATCGGGAATAGCTTCGCGGTCGCTATCCATTCCTATCTCCATGCTACCCGCGTAGGACAGCAGCGCCACCGTCAGCGGCGCCACCGCCAGTATCCCCGCAAAAGGATATATCGCGTCGACGGCTGCCCCCGCAAAGTAGAGGCGTCGCTGTGGGCCACGAACATTGGTACAGGCAACATTGGGGCGCCCGAGGCTATGCTTGGCCAGCCAACCGAAGGCCGCGCCAGGAAGCATGCCCAAGGCCTGAACCAAGAACGGATAGAGCGCGCCGCGCCTATCAGTCTTGGCCGAGCGTGTTTGTGCGCAAACTAAATCGAGACGCCGTTCGGGGCTTTTCTCACCTAGGGGCAGCACGATGTTTACCATTCCAACGTGACGACCCGCATCACCGGGGCCGCTTTCAACCTCAACCCCCATCGGCACCACGCAGTTGAGCTGCTCTACTTGTGCACGCCGCTGTCGATGCTACGCAGCGCCT
>CAZPPZ010000274.1:0-4189 GCA_964588545.1 uncultured Myxococcales bacterium
CGGTAACCTATCTGTCGGAAAAACTCATTCCCCTGGCCTACCGCTCATCACCGTTCATATCTGTCTCCCCAAGCACCAAGAACGACCTGCTCGCGCGAGGAATCGCGGCTGAGCAAATATCAGTCGTTCCCAATGGGGTAGACCATGAACTCTACACGGTCGGCTTCGACGGCAAATCCAAGCACCCGCTGATCGTGTGGCTGGGCCGAGTCGAGCACTACAAACGAGCCGATGTGTTACTACAAGCGATGCCACGTATCTGCCGAGAAGTTCCCGGGGTTAGCTTGGCAATAATCGGCAAGGGGGGGGCGCTCGGTAGCCTACAACGCCTCGCCAGCAAGCTCGGCCTGGATGGGGTCGTAGATTTCCTAGGATACGTAGACAGCTCGGTAAAAGTAGACTACCTACGGCGTGCTCACGTAGCGATAAATACCTCGGAAAAGGAAGGCTGGGGACTTACCGTGCTAGAGGGTAACGCTTGTGGGACACCGGCCATCGCCACCGATGTACCAGGGCTTCGAGACTCGGTTCGCCACGGTGAAACCGGGATCCTAGTGCCTTTCGCCGAGGTTTCAGCCTTGGCCGAGCAAACCATCGCACTTCTCCAAGATGAAAGCCTGCGTACGCGATTAAGCAGAAACGCCGTAGAGTGGGCTGCACGCTTCACCTGGGACGGGGCGGCACAAGACATCGGACACATAATTGACGCCGCGGTAGCAGGCGACTCTCCAACCGATATAGACCTGGCCTTCTCACCGTTCACTGACTAGCCGAGGCCCTGGAGTAACGTGAACAAGTCCAAGTATATCCCCGCGCTACTGGTCATGCTTGCTGGCCTGGCCTACTTCGGGTTCTTCATAGACTACGGAATTAATTTCGAAGACGAGGGCACGCTCCTATATCAAATAGAACGCACCGCTGATGGGCAGATCCCCTACCTGGACTTTCACATCGGTTACACACCAGCGATCTACCACGTTCATGCGTTGATGATGAGACTATTCGGCTACAGCGTCATACCCGGGCGCTGGCTGCTGGCACTGGTAAACACCGCTAGCCTGGGCCTTCTCTACCTGGTTGCACGAAGACTCGCAGGTGGCTGGATCGCATGGATAGCACCGCTGCTCTACATGATTTCCATCCCGGTTCATCGCGGCGCTTTTGCGACCTTCAACATCCCCTACCCGGTCTGGTACAACGCCATGGTCTTTACCGCGAGCATTGCCGCAATGCTCGCTTTTGCCGACCGTGGACGGCTTGTCTGGATAGCACTCGCCGGCGCTCTTGCCGGGGTCAATTTCGCCTTCAAACCCAATGCCGGCCTACTCAATCTGGCGGCGCTGGGCCTGTGCATCACGGCAATAGTCCCCGCTGTCAGGCCCGATGTTTCGAAGCGGCAGCGCCGCTTCGAGCTAGCCTGGTGGTGGCTGTTTTGGATTGCAACCACCGCTGGAGTGATGCTGATCTTCGCCGCCAGAGGCAGCGGCAAGGAGCTCACGATTTTTGTTGCGCCGATGATACTCGCGGCGCTAGCAGCCGGTTGGCGTTCGATGGTAAGCGCACCAGCACCGACACAACCCGACATCATCCGTTCAACTCTTGCCCTGGGCCTGTCGTTCTTCGCTATAGTCGTACCTTGGATAGGTCCCATCTGGCAACAGCTGGGAACCGAGCGTTTTCTCGCAGACGTGCTCTATATCGGCGCGTCATTCGAGCAGTTCTACTACATCCCTTATCCGCCGGTACAGACAATGGTAGTAGTAGCGCTGGGCCTAAGCGCGGCCGCGTATTTCACACCACGACTGGTACGCCTGATGCGGATTCGCATGGACTATCTAGCCGTGTCGGGTGTGATCGCAGGCTGTGCCAGCCTGACATACGTTGCTTCCCACGCAGCCATGCCGGATGGTTTCAGCGGAGCGATTTGGAGCGAGTACCAAGCCGCGGTATTCGGCCTGTCAGTATTCGCACAGTGGTCGGGACTGTTCTTCTTGGCACGCAGTATCGGTATCAGCGAAAAGCACCGTTCGCTATCGGCCAATTACACGATCGTTGCCATAGGTGCCCTGCTCATGTTCATGCAGGTGTACCCGCGTACCGACTACACTCACTGGGTAACCGCAGCTCCGCTAACGCTCTGCCTGGTCGCCAGCCTGTTGAACCATCTGGGAGAACACTGGTGTTCCGGACTTCCGGCCAATGGTCAACGTCTGCTCAAACTCGCTTGTGTAATCCCGATCATAGGATTTGTAGGGCTGCGGCTCTATGCCAACACCCAAGCGAGAGTATCGATCGGGGAGCAAGGGCCGGTTCGCATCGCCGAATACCAGGTACATAACCCCAGGGTCCCGGTACGTATAAACCTCGGTAGAGCAATTGACTACGATGCAGCCGAGCGGGTTGCAGCTCTGCTCTCACGGTTGACTCAACCGCAAGAAAAAGTCTTCACATTCCCAATGCTAGATTTGATTTCGTTCATGTCGGACCGCCACAACCCGACGCGCCATGGCTACTTCTACCCAGGCTGGCCGGGCCACGACTGGGAATCCGAGGTAGTCGCCGATCTGCGTGCTGCGCCACCGCGTTTCGCCGTCGTTCTTCACGATCACGCTCCGTTTTTTGTTCAAGCCTCGCTCTACTATTACGCGATTGCGGACTTTCTCGAAGAAGACTACAGGCCTTATACGCAGATAGGCCACTATACGCTAATGGCCCACCGTCGATTGGTAGAGCCCAGCGAGATCATCGTCGATAAACCGCACATGGACAGCTATCTCGATGACGCCGGGTTACTCGGTGAGATCGAATTGGGGTTAAGCTCACCCGATCCAGCCCTGCGCTTGAAGACACTACAGTCTATAGAACCACTGATGCTCGAAGAAGCGACGCCACGAATTCTCGACGCCCTCGGTGATGCTGACCCTCGAGTCCGAGACAGCGCGGTAAATACGCTTCGCTACGCGCGCGACGCTGACACGACAACGGCACTTGCGAAGGTGGCAGCAGCAGCGACGACGTCACCACGTGAGAGAACGATCGCGATCAGAGCGGTCTCAAGCTCAGGACGTGAACGCGCAGCTGGGGATCTTCTCGAATTGATCATGAATGAAAGTGGAGCGCTCGCAGACGAAGCCACTAGCGCACTTTTCCACACTACCAACCGAGCCCTTGCCGCGTCTTTCTGGATTGGGGTCGAGCCCGACGACCCTGCCCAGTTTGCCGAACTCCTACCCGATCGGCGCAGGATCAAGAACGCGATCATAAATATGATAGAGAAACCTGATCCCGATTTCCGCATGCGGCTTGCGGCTATCTGGCTCAGCCGCGGGCTGCCTTCGTCTGTGGCGATCCCCCTGCTAACTAAGATCTTTAGAGAGGGTGAGTCGGGAATGGCCGTGCGCGCTGGAGTTCAACTACTGCAAAGAGGAGTCCGTGAGGGGATAGCGGCGCGGGCTATAGAGCTAATGGTGGACGACAACATGCTGGCTCCGTGGCTAGTGAATGCCGCGGATGCCGACGGCGCGACAAAAGAGCTGGCCAATACCATCTCGAAAGGACCGGTATGGCAGCGGCGATCGGCCGCGTGGGTCGCAGCTAATGTTGGCGGTAATAAACTCACCCGCGCGCTTGCTGGGGCTCTAGCATCGGAAGACCGCGAGATACGCCAAGCTGCCATTTGGGGGCTTTACCGGAGCTGCGATCGGGAGTTCATCGCACCTCTGCGGGAGCTAACCGACGACTCGGACTACACCATCCGCATCTTAGCTTCCCGCGCCGTGACAGGCTTGCAATCAGGCTGCCAATAACCTGGTTACTGGATATAACCGAGAGCCCGGAGTTTTTCTTCTTGAGCCGGATCTAGGCCCACGTTCTTAGAAACGCCATCGCTTACAGAATCCCCGGACTTGAGCTTACGGCCCAGAGCCTTCATCGCCTCTTGGTACCCGTCCAATAGATTCTTGAGTGGCGATAATAACTCCGGACGGGCACTCCACAGGTTCTTGTGCTCACCGGGATCAGCCGCAAGATCGTAGGCTTCGTACTCGAACCCGCGTTTGTCAGTCTGATAACGGGCCAACTTCAGGGAGCCTAACCGCACGGCAAACGCGGGCGGATGGAAAGGAACTAATCGCTTCCTGCCGATGGCGGCAACCGGGCTCCACGACTCAGTAAAATATGCGGTCTCTGA
>CAZPPZ010000275.1:0-4180 GCA_964588545.1 uncultured Myxococcales bacterium
CGGTGTGGCTACCGCGGGAGCGCCCATGGCCAGCGGCATGCCGACATCGTGCGCGATTCCCAATCCCACCGGCATCAGTAGGGCCACCACCGCGGTGTTACTGATGGCTTCGGTGAGTAGCCAGGCCACTAACGACAAACTAGCGACCACTCGCGCTGGAGTGTCTGCCCACGCACCGATGGTCAGATTGGCAAGCCACGGTGCGGCTCCAGAGATATGCAGGGCGGTGCCCAGACATATCGCCCCCCCGTACATCAGGATGATGCCCCAGTTGACGTAGTCTTCGACGTCGCGCCATCGAATTAGGCGCAGAGCAAACAGCACTACCACCGCGGCGATCGCGATGTTGGCCAGGCCCAGGCGGTGCCCGGCCGTAATCCACATGAACACGGTGATCAGCATCACTGCAGCGATCGCCTTTTCTTCGGTGCTGACCTTGCCGAGGTCGTGTACCCGCTCGGCGAGTACGTTCTCAGCTCCGGCCACGCTGTCCTCGTCGATGGGGAACCAGTGGCTAATCACCAGGTAGCCGATCGCGAGCATGATGGCCACGGTCGGCAGCGTATACAGCGACCAGCTCAAGAAGGTGAAGCCCGGTTCACCTGAGACTTGTTCGAGCACGGCCATCGCCAGAGGCGCGCGCCCGCCGCCTAGAAGTGTGGCAACCCCACCGATGGTGGATCCCCAGGCGAGGGCTATAAACAAGCCTTTGCCGTAAGAGCTCGCGAAGGGACGCAGTCGCAAAACGACGACGATCTCGGCGACGATGGGGTAGTTCATAGCCGCTACTGCGTGTTCCGACATCCAAAAGGACATGAAGGCATTGAGCAGAAATATTCCAAGTAGCAGCCTGCGTGGGGAATGGCCGAAGCGCTGTAGGAACACCAGGCTCAAGCGAGTGGACAGGCCGGACTTCATCATGCACGCCGCGAGGATGAAGGCTCCGAGGATGAAAAACACTGCCGAGTTCCCAAACAGTGCGTAAGCCTCTTCGGAACTCATTACGCCGGTTAGAGGGATCAGCGCGATCGCCAACAGGCTGGTGATCATCAGCGGCAAGACATTGAAGACCCAGTAGATGACACACAGCACGAATACCGCCAGCGCGCGCTGCCCCGGAGGCGAGAGTCCGGCGGGGGGGTCCATGTTGTAGACAAAGAGGAACGCTGCGATGCCCAGGGCGAGCTTGAACAGGTGGGTGCTACGGCCGAGCAGCACTATCCACAGTGGTCTGGTGTCGACGACTATATCCATCGGTCTTGGTCGAAGCGGCTCGGCGCTTACAGTTGCGATGAATCGAAGGATTCACTTACGCGTTTCACGCGTAGTCTTCTCCTCAGCTGCGAAAGGCCGCGTACCGCTCGGCTGCCGAGTTTTGACCGGTAGAAGTTGCTGAAAGCGACGTCCAACTTAGCATCATCGCCGGCAAAGAAGCGAGCTTCGATCGGCGTAATCGCGTATCCCAGATCACGCATGAGCTGTACGTTGATCCCGGCCTGGCGTACCGCGGTGTACAGGTGGGCGTAAGCCGGGGCGACCTCGTCGGGGTCGGGTAGGGGGTGGTCGTGGAGCGCGGTCTCGTCGAGAGGACGAAAAAGCGACAGTACCGGGAGCACGCCCATAGCGGTAAGCGCGTCTATGCCCGCGCAGGTCGACTCGATGGGCTCGAGGCCGACGATAAGGTCGCTCCACACCGTGCCGCTCGGAAAGATGCTGGCCGCGTATCCTAGGGCATCGTAGTAGCGTTGTCGGCCGATTTCTTGGCTGCGGCCCTGGCACAAACGCTCGAGTATCGCGGCGTCGTAGACCTCGACGTTGTAGCTTAGGGCATCAACACCGGCTGCATAACTACGGTCTATCCACTTGTCGTCGTTGGGGGGGTGTACTTGTAGCGCCACCAGAGTGTTGAAGTGTTTCTTTACGGCTGTGATGTAAGGCTCGAGAAAGGCAAAGCCACCATCGGCGGAATCAAAATAGCCGGTGTTGAAGTACACGAACTCGGCCGCACCTTCATCGAAGGCGGCGCGAACGACTTCGATGATCTCGTCTACCGACCGCAGCGTGGTTTCTTGCTTAGGGTCAGCTTGCTCGAGCGTACAAAACTTGCAGGCCATGCCTTTGGCGGCGAATCCGCAGCTCGAAGCCGGATCGATCGACAGGTAGCCGGCGTGTACCGTGGCTACCTGCCACATCGGCGTGCCCGCGCTGGTCGCTAGACGATAGAAATCAGGTGGTGGAACCACGCGGACCTCGAGCGCTGGGGTGTCGGCCTGGTCGCGATGCGACAGTACGAAGCGTTCATCCTTGGCCTCGAGCTTATAGGGGGAGCGTGAGGCCGCACTGGTACCCACCGGACAGCGAGCGACAATGTCATCGGGAAGCAGTAGCTCGATGTCGCGGCTGGCAAAATCGCGTGCGGTGGCGACGCCCGAAAAACAGCGCTCGCCTGCCAGGCTCGCTCCCAGCCGGACGCCCTTGACGGCCAAGTCGAGTTTGAGGTGGGCGGGGCTACGCAAGGTCAATCTCGCTGCTAGCCTCAAGGTCATCCCAGCCTAGAAGCAATGCGATGGCCACGGCTGCTGCGTCGCAGGCGGCTACGGCGTGAAGCTCGGGGGGTGGGGGCGAGGCGGGCAACAAGCGACGGGAACTGCGACAGTGCGCTTGGGCACTCGAGCAGTCAGCGCCACTGCTGATGATAGTTCCTCTGAGCGAGTACCAGGCCAGCGGAACTTGGCGCGCAAGCACGAGCCTACGAGTAGAGGCGGGAACTTCGTCAATTCCGGCAAACACGTAGCACTCGGCACGCTCGCCGCCTGCGGAGCTGATAGTGCGCAGGCCAGAGGCCGCAAGGTAGCTGGTAGCGTGGGCTACGCCCACACTATTGCCGAGCACCGCCACCGTAGCTGCGAGTAGCTTGGCCTGGCCCACCGCCCCAACCCCGGGGACGATGACCTGGCGCGAATAGCGTACGAGATCACTATCGCTCAGCGGAAGCCGAGCTTGTCGATCATCCTTCACCTAGCTGCACTCGACTACTCGATGACGTTCTTCTGTATCGGCTCCACCTTGACACCCTGGTCGGCGATCCATTTCGCCGCTGCCGCGACTTCCTCTTCGTCGCCCTCGAGCTCCAGGGCCACGATGCCCAGCTGATCCGAGATCGACGCGCCGCGTATGTTGGTGATCACTCTGAACTTGTGGCCGACATTGTAAATGATCGGTTGCTTGATCAACTCCACGCTGTAGGTCAGATAGAACCGCTGAAGCGCCATAATCTTCTCCTTCGTCTATCGGTCGATCCACAGATTGGTTGATAGGTAGCGGTCGCCGAAATCAGGGAATATCAACACCACGCAGCCCCGCTCGATACTTCGTGCTACCTCTAGTGCACCAACCAGCGCCGCTCCCGAAGACTGGCCAACGAGAATTCCTTGCTTGCGCGCTAGTTGGTGAACCATGTCATAGGCCGCCTCGGTGGATACTCCGAGCCTTAGGTCGAGCTCCTCTTCCTTGTAGATACCAGGAACGATGGAGCTTGCCATGTGTTTGAGACCCTCGATGCCATGAAAAGCATCGTCGGGCTCGACCGCCACGACTTGGACGTCGCGGTTGCGTGATTTGAGGTAACGTCCGGTTCCCATCAGCGTGCCGCTGGTGCCGATAGTGGCGACGAAGTGGGTGACGGCAGCGCTGGTCTGCTCCCATATCTCGGGCCCGGTGGTCAAAAAGTGGGCTTCGGGATTGGCTTCGTTGAAGTACTGGTCGGGTTTGAAGTAGGCCTCGGGGTCGGCGGCGTGAATCTGACGGCACAGCAGCATCGCGCCGTCAGAGCCCTCTAGCCCACTTGAGTATACCGGCTCGGCCCCGTACGCGGCTATAATACGGCGTCTCTCGATGGAGACGTTCTCGGGCATAACGAGCTTTACTGGGTAGCCCAGGGCCGCACCGATCATCGCCAGGGCGATGCCGGTATTGCCAGAGGTCGAGTCGAGTATGGTCTTTCCGGGTCGCAGCTCGTCGGATTCGAGACCACGACGAATCATGTTCCAGGCGGCGCGGTCCTTGACCGAGCCGGCGGGGTTGAAGCCTTCGAGCTTGGCCAGCCGGCGCACCCCGTGGGGGACCCGCGCCGTCCATCCCCCGCTCTCGCTCGGCATGGGTGGGTTGAGTTGCGCGAGTC
>CAZPPZ010000276.1:0-4174 GCA_964588545.1 uncultured Myxococcales bacterium
GGTGATGCCTGCGATGCCTGTGCGGTGTTCAACACGGAGCAGTTCCTGTCCATCAAGAGTAGAGTACGCTTCCGCTTCGCAGGGACGGATCTGCGTCTCGGCGACGAACGTACCGAGTTAAGCGGCGAGTTCCTGCTGCCTCTCGGCCGAAGCTTCGCGGCTCTCGATCCACGCTCGACACCTGTTCGCATTGTCGTCGAGGGTACATCTGGCAACACCATCCTTGATGCCACGCTGCCGACCAGCAACTTCGGCGGTAAAGGCACCGCTGGCTGGACACTGCGCGGCTCGGTCAGCAAAAAATGGACCTTTATCGACAAGTCAGCTGCCGTCAACAATGGTCTGGTCCGTATGATGTTCCAAGACCGGAGCAAGAAAGCAGCAAGGCGCGTGAAAGTTCGTGTCAAAGGTAAGAACGGCAGCTACACCGTCGGTACCACCGACTTCCCCTTCAAGGCCTCAATAGTCCTCGGTGACCCCACGCTTGGAGAATGCACGGAGTCGAACTTCGTTGCCGCCGAGTGCCGGACTCGACTGCTAGGCACGGCTCTATCATGCAGTAGGCGATAGCAGGAACCGCGGCTATCCGACCTCGGCCAGAGCCAGCTTCTCACCCCAGCGGCGCTTGAGTGTGCGTTTGAGCTCGACCGACTCACGGCTCTTGAGCGTGGGATCCTTTGCCAACCAAGCCGCAGCCTCTTGTCGAGCGAGTTCCAATAGTTCGGCATCGCGCACTAGGTTAGCCGCGCGAAACGCGGGTGCACCGGCCTGACGGGTACCCAGGTACTCGCCAGGACCACGCAGGCGCAGGTCAGCCTCGGCGACCTCGAAACCGTCAGTGGTGGTCTCCATCACCCGTAGCCTCTCGTAGGAGTCGGGGCCCTGAGCCTGGTCGGCCACCAAGCAACAAAACGCGTCGCCGCCCCCCCTACCCACCCGGCCACGCAACTGATGCAACTGCGCCAGGCCAAAACGTTCGGCGTGTTCCACCACCATGATGGTGGCATTGGGAACGTCGATGCCAACCTCGATAACCGTGGTTGCCACCAGTACGTGGATATCTCCAGCCTTGAAGCGACGCATTACCGCATCCTTTTCGGCCGGCTTCATGCGGCCGTGGAGCAGACCCACGCGGTAGTCTTTGAAAACCCCGGCCTGGAGCTGCTCAGCTTTGGAAGTCGCATCGGCCAGCTCCATCAGCTCGGACTCTTCGACCAGGGGATAGACGACGTAGCATTGGGTGCCCGATTGCAGAGCCGCGGCCAAGCTCCGGTAGAGCTTGCTGCGCGCGCGGGCACGAATGACCCTGGTGGTAACCGGCTTTCGCCCTGCCGGCATTTCGTCGAGGAAGGACACATCTACATCGCCGTAAAGCGCCAGCGCGAGAGTGCGCGGGATAGGCGTGGCTGAGAGCAGCAAGGTATCTATGCCCTCGCCCTTTAGTACGGCCCGCTGCATTACTCCAAAGCGATGCTGCTCGTCGATGATCGCCAGCCCAAGCTTGGCAAACCCGGTGTCGTCTTGGACCAAAGCATGAGTACCGACGACCAAATCGAGGTCCCCTACCTTGAGTTGGTCTCGCACGGTAGCCGAGGCGGCGCCACGCATCGAACCCGAGAGCATGGCAATACGAATGGCCAGAGCCTCGGCCCATTCGGCCATGGTGCGGAAGTGTTGCTCGGCGAGCAGCTCGGTGGGGGCCATCACTGCCACCTGATAGCCCGCCTTCATCGCCTGCAGTGCCGCGGCAAAGGCAACTACGGTCTTGCCACTGCCAACATCGCCGTGAACCAGACGGTTCATCGGATGGGGCTTGGCCAGGTCGGCCGCAATCTCCGAGATAACACGCTGTTGAGCACCGGTTAACGAAAACGGCAAAAGCGCGACCAACTCATCGGTAAGTGCGGGCGTCTCGGGCATCGCGTTGCCGACCAGAGCCTCACGGCTCATACGCCTGAGGCTCATGCCCACCTGCAACGTAAACAGTTCCTCCAAGATCAGGGTACGGTGCCAGGGCGTCGCCAGACGTTGAAGGTCGTCGCAATCGACTTCTACGGGCGGAGAATGAGCGGCGCGGAGCGCATCTGCAAGGGGCATCAGCTCCAAGCGTTGGCGCACCGCATCCGGAACCGCTGAGTGAACTTGGGATACTACCCCCTCGACGACCCGTTCGATGATTCCGCGCATCGCAGCAACGGGCAGGTCCGTGGGTTTTTGATAGACGGGAACGATGCGGGCAACGTCGGTGCCGTCGCTGCCCTCGTCAACAGCGTCGATCTCGGGATGGATGATCTGAACAGCGCCACGACGGCCGCGTTCCAGTCGGCCATGAACCAGCCAACGTTCGGAACCGTCGATCTTGTTCTTGAAGAATGACGCCTGATGAAACCAGATCAGGGCGATTGCTCCGGTGCCATCGTCAAAAATGGCCTGGAGCATCGACGAACCACGACGCCGACGCATATGCACCTCGCGTACGCCACTAATACGTCCTACCAAGGTTACCTCGTCGCCGACCGCGGCCTCACAGGCGCGAACTATACGGCGGCGATCCTCGTAGCGAAAAGGAAGGTGAAAGAGCAGGTCTTCAATGCTCGAGAAACCACCCTTCTCGAGAACCTCTGCTCGCCGCGGCCCGACGCCTTTGATGTACTGGACAGGGTCGTCGAGTTTCACGCCAGCAGTCCGAGCCTAATCGGCAGTAATGCTCGGGGCTGTGTGTATGTCTTGCAGAGCAACCACACTCGGCGGGGAACCGTCGAGAAGCGCTACTGCCTCCGAGGCAGCCTCGGAGGCAGCGATGGTAGTAAAATAGGCTATTCCCGTTTCGAGCGCGGCGCGGCGGATGGTAAACGACTCGCGGATGCTCTGGGCAGTGCCGCAGGTGTTGATAACTGCGCTGACCTTACCACCCAAGATCGCGTCGACCACATGCGGAGAGCCCTCACTCACCTTGTTGACGCTGCCACACGGCAATCCACACTCGCGCAGAAATGCCGAGGTCCCCTCGGTACCGAGCAGCTCAAGCCCCGCATCGGCAAAACGGCGGGCAATCTTTTCTATGTACGGGCGGTCTTCGGCACGCACGCTGATAAGAGCAATACCGCTGGTGGGCAGGGCATTACTCGCGGCAATCTCAGCCTTGGCGAAAGCCAGGCCAAAGCTGTGGTCAATGCCCATGACCTCACCGGTGGACTTCATCTCTGGACCGAGGATGGTGTCGACGCCAGAAAACTTGATAAAGGGAAACACCGCTTCCTTTACCGAAGTGTGCTCGGGAACGACCTCTTCGCTAAAGCCCAGTTGCTCTAGGGTCTCGCCAGCCATAACCCGCGCGGCGATCTTGGCCAACGGCACCCCCACGGCCTTAGACACGAAAGGTACCGTGCGCGAGGCCCGCGGGTTGACCTCGATCACATAAACGGTGTCGTCGAGCACCGCGAACTGAATGTTCATCAAACCACGCACACCTAGCTCTAAAGCCAAGGCTTGGGTCTGACGACGGATCTCGTCTTGAATCGGCACGCTCAGCGACCACGGCGGAATCGAGCAGGCACTGTCCCCCGAGTGCACCCCGGCCATTTCTATGTGCTCCATGATGCCACCAACCACCACCCGTGTTCCGTCACATATGGCATCAACGTCGACCTCGACGGCGTGGTCGAGGAACTTGTCGATGAGTATAGGATGATCCGGAGAACTGGCGATGGCACGCTCGACATAGCGGCGCAGGTAGTCGGCCTCGCGCACTATCACCATCCCGCGGCCACCAAGAACATAGGAAGGCCGCACTAACACCGGCAGACCGATGCGCTCGGCTATACTTTCGGCCTCAGCCACGGTCATCGCCGTGTCACTTTCGGGCTGGCGCAGCCCCAACTTCTCGAGCGCCTGACGGAAACGCTCACGGTCTTCAGCGCGGTCGATGGCATCAGGCGGAGTGCCTATAATTGGAACACCCTCGGCCTCGAGCGCGTTGGCCAGTTTGAGCGGTGTCTGGCCGCCAAAGTGTACGATAACGCCGTAAGGCTGTTCGGTGCGCACGATCTCGAGCACGTCTTCGAGCGTCAACGGTTCAAAATACAGCCGGTCCGAAGTGTCGTAGTCGGTCGAAACGGTCTCGGGGTTACAGTTGACCATGACGGTTTCGTAGCCTGCATCGCTAAGTGCGAAC
>CAZPPZ010000277.1:0-4115 GCA_964588545.1 uncultured Myxococcales bacterium
CCAGGGGCCGAGGGTACGGTGATCGATGCACGGGTGTTCTCGCGCAAGGGCGTAGCTAAGGACGAGCGTGCGATGCGCATCGAGAACGCCGAGCGCGAGCGTCTAGAGAAAGACCGCCAGGACGAGCTGCGTATCATCCGTCAATCTGCGATGACGCAGATCTCGGCGTTGGTCGTGGGCAAGGAGGCAGCGACACGTCTCACCGATGATACTCGCAAGGTGTTGGTGGGTAAGGGCGAGGTCGTTACCGCCGAGATGCTCAGCGAGGTTCCCTCGAGCTATTGGGGCGAAATCAAAGTCGGCGACGAGAAGGTGGAGGCAGAGGTCGTGCGCATCGTCGATGCGATGAACTCGCGTAACAACACCATCAACGCCCAGTTTGATGCCAAGATAGAACGGCTCTCTCAGGGCGACGAGTTACCTCCTGGCGTGATCAAGATGGTCAAGATCTTTGTGGCCATCAAGCGCCGATTGCAGGTCGGTGACAAGATGGCGGGTCGCCATGGTAACAAGGGTGTGGTCTCGCGCATCGTCCCGGTAGAGGACATGCCCATGCTCGAAGACGGCTCCACGGTAGATTTCTGTCTCAACCCACTCGGCGTGCCTTCTCGAATGAACGTCGGTCAGATTCTCGAGGCTCACCTCGGTTGGGCGGGGAAGTGCCTGGGAGCGCAAATCGGTGAGGCAGCCGAGGCTGGGGATATAGCCGCGGTTCGCGACAAGTTGAAGGCTAGTTACGCTGGTGATGGGGTGGCTAGTTTCATCGACGGGCTTGATGATGACGACGTTATCAAACTAGCCAAACAAGCCGCGCGTGGTGTGCATATGGCCACGCCGGTGTTCGACGGGGCCGAGGAGGACGAGATCTTCGGGTTGTTCTCGCTGGCAGGCCTCGACAAGAGCGGCCAGTCACGCCTGCGTGATGGCAAGACCGGGGAACTCTTCGACCTGCCGGTCACTGTAGGTGTGATGTACATGCTCAAGCTGCATCACCTTGTTGACGACAAGATCCACGCTCGTTCTACCGGACCTTACTCGCTGGTAACTCAGCAGCCGCTTGGCGGTAAGGCGCAGTTCGGCGGACAGCGACTAGGAGAGATGGAAGTGTGGGCTCTCGAGGCTTACGGAGCCGCCTACACGCTCCAAGAAATGCTGACGGTAAAATCTGATGATGTTGCCGGACGGACGCGGATGTATGAGGCCATTGTGAAGAACGAGCATCAGCTCGAGCCGGGTCTACCGGAGTCGTTCAACGTCATGGTCAAGGAACTTCAGTCGCTGGCGCTCGACGTCAAGCTGATCGAAGTAGAGGAGGAAGCTGCCTGATGGAAGATCTTATCACGCAACTCTTCGACAAGCCCAAAGACCCTCGTCACTTTGCCGCGATCCAGATCGGTATCGCTTCGCCGGAAACGATTCGCTCGTGGTCTCACGGCGAAGTAAAGAAGCCGGAAACGATCAACTACCGTACCTTCAAGCCCGAACGCGACGGGCTGTTCTGCGCAAAGATCTTTGGTCCCACCAAGGACTACGAATGCAACTGCGGTAAGTACAAGCGCATGCGCCATCGTGGTGTGGTGTGCGAGAAGTGCGGAGTGGAGGTCATCCAGTCGAAAGTGCGCCGAGAGCGCATGGGGCACATCGAGCTGGCTACGCCGATAGCGCATATCTGGTTCACCAAGAGTCTTCCCAGCCGCATTGCGACGCTGATCGACTTGACGCTGAAAGAGCTCGAAAAGGTTCTCTACTACGAGAGCTACATCGTGGTTGATCCCGGCGACACTGATCTCGAAGAGAACACCCTGATTAGCGAGGCTGATTATCGGGCCAAGATCGAGGAGTTCGGCCCCGGTTCGTTTACCGCATCGATGGGCGCGGAGTCGGTGCGCAAGATCATTCAGAGCCTCGATATTGACGACATCGCCGAAGAGTTGCGCCTGCTTCTGTCCGAGAGCAAGAGCGAGGCCAAACGCAAGAAATATATCAAGCGCCTCAAGGTACTGCAGGCGTTTCAAGGGTCGCAGGCTCGTCCCGAGTGGATGATCCTGGAAGTAATCCCGATTATTCCCCCCGACCTGCGGCCGTTGGTGCCGCTCGACGGCGGCCGCTTTGCGACCTCGGACCTCAATGATCTGTATCGCCGCGTGATCAACCGCAACAACCGTTTGAAGCGGCTGATGGAGCTCAATGCTCCCGATATCATCGTGCGCAACGAGAAACGGATGCTTCAAGAGGCAGTGGATGCGCTCTTTGACAACGGTCGTCGTGGCCGGCCTATCACCGGCGCTAACAAGCGACCGCTTAAGTCTCTGAGCGACATGCTCAAAGGCAAGACAGGACGCTTCCGCCAGAACCTGCTTGGCAAGCGCGTCGATTATTCTGGACGCTCGGTGATCGTCGTTGGCCCCGAGCTGCGTCTGCACCAGTGCGGCCTGCCCAAGAAGATGGCGCTCGAGCTGTTCAAGCCGTTCATCTACGGACGACTCGAGGAGAAGGGCCTGGTTACGACCATCAAGAGCGCCAAGAAGATGGTTGAGAAGGAGAGTGGCGAGGTCTGGGATATTCTCGACGAAGTCATTCGCGAGCACCCGGTGCTCCTGAACCGTGCCCCGACGCTTCACCGTCTCGGTGTTCAGGCCTTTGAGCCGGTACTGATCGAGGGTAAGGCGATTCAGCTGCACCCGCTGGTATGTGCGGCGTTTAACGCTGACTTTGACGGTGACCAGATGGCCGTGCATCTGCCGCTTTCGGTGGAGGCACAGGTAGAGGCCCGGGTGTTGATGATGTCGACCAACAACATCCTCTCTCCGGCCAACGGTAAACCGATCATCGTGCCGACCCAGGATATTGTTTTGGGGCTCTACTACGTCACCCGGCAGCGCCGTGGTGAGGCGGCCGGCGGCCGAATTTTTGCCAGCTTCGAGGAGGTTCGTGTTGCCTACGATCAAGGCGCGATCGAGCTCCATACGGGCATAACCGTTCGTTACAAGGGCGAGCGTTTGGAGACAACGGTAGGGCGAGTTCTGCTCTACGAGGTCGTCCCCGATGGTGTCGACTTCTCTCACGTCAACCGTGTGATGAACAAGCGTGCTCTCGGTGAGCTCGTCGATGTCACTTACCGGGAATGCGGCAACAAGAGCTGCGTCGTGCTCGCCGACAGACTCAAGGACTTTGGTTTCCGCATGGCCACCAAGGCGGGCATTTCGATCGGCATCAAGGATATGAAGATCCCCGAGGGCAAGGCTGAACTGCTCACCCAAGCTTCGGACGAGGTTGGCGAGATCCAGCAGCAGTACGAAGTTGGCAACATCACCAACGGTGAACGTTACAACAAGGTCGTGGATATTTGGGCTGGGGTTACCGACAAGGTCGCCGATCGAATGATGAGCGGTATTGCCACCGATATGATTTCATCGGGAGACGGCAAGGAGATCTCGGTACAGAGCTTCAACTCTATTTATATGATGGCCGACTCGGGTGCTCGTGGCAGCGCCCAACAGATGCGCCAGCTTGCTGGTATGCGTGGCCTGATGGCTAAACCTTCGGGCGAGATCATTGAGGCGCCGATTACGGCAAACTTCCGCGAGGGCCTGACGGTTCTACAGTACTTCATCTCGACTCACGGTGCCCGTAAGGGTCTAGCCGATACCGCGTTAAAAACCGCGAACTCGGGTTACCTGACCCGCCGCTTGGTCGACGTGGCCCAAGACACCGTGATCATGGAGACAGACTGCGGCACGCTCGACGGCATCGAAATCACTCCGTTGATAGAAGGCGGAGAGATCATCGAGCGGCTCGGCGACCGAGTGCTCGGTCGCGTTGCCCTTGAAGACATCGTCGATCCTTTCTCCAACGAGGTGCTGGTCGCGGCCAATGCCGAGATAGATGAAGAACGCGTCGAAATCCTCGAATCGGCTGGTATCGAGAGGGTCAAGATCCGCTCGGTGCTTACCTGCCAGGCGGCGCGAGGGGTGTGTGCGTATTGTTACGGCCGCGATTTGGCTCGAGGCCATCTCGTAAGTGCCGGCGAAGCCATTGGAGGGGTTGCTGCGGAGTCGATTCGCGGGCCGGGGACCCAGGTGACGAGGGGGGGCTTCCATATTTGGGGGCACGCC
>CAZPPZ010000278.1:0-4108 GCA_964588545.1 uncultured Myxococcales bacterium
GAGTACTTGGGTCTCATGGAGGAGCTCAACCTCGACGTGGCTGGGGAGTATCTGTTGATGGCGGCGACGATGATGTACCTCAAGTCGCGCCTGCTGCTGCCGGCGGAAGACGACGACGAAGAAGGCGAGCCCGACGACACTGCCGCCGACCTGGTGCGCCAGCTGGCTGAGTACCAACGCTATCGCGAGGCCGCCGACGAACTGCGCGACCGCGTACTGCTCGGGCGCGATGTGTTTCGCCGCGATCCCTTGCCGCCTGACCGCGAAGATGGTGAGGAACCCGAACTGGCCAACGTAGACATGGCTAATCTGCTCGAGGCTCTGCGCCGCGTGCTGGTTACCGCGGCTACTCGCAAGCCCCACACCCTGGCCGAAGAAGAGTGTAGGGTAGCCGACTGCGTACGCTCGATGGTCGCGGTACTTCGGGCCAGAGGCCGGGTGGAGTTTCAGGAACTCTTCGAGGGCGCAAGCTCTCGGGCTTTCATCATTGCGACCTTCGTCGGCTTGCTCGAACTCATCAAGTTGCAGGTCCTCGAGGTCGAGCAGGAGGTCAACAAAGGGCCGATACTCGTCACTCTGACCGATGATGATGTTGACGATGCCATGCTTGCTATGGCCGAGACTTATGGACAGCAGGTAGAGGCCGGCGCCCCAGAAGCCGGCGTGGAAGGGGCTTCCACTGCGCGATACGCACGAGGATACCACCACCGAGCTCGAGCAGGATACGGCTGCGGCTGAAAGCGGCGGTGGCTGTTGGCCGATAGACCGCCTTCAGCCGGTGGTCGAGGCTCTGATCTTTGCCTCTGGAGATTCTCTTTCGCTACGCCAGATCACCAAAGTAGTCAGCGGCGCTAGCGCTGCCGAGGTGAAAGCGGCGCTGATCGCCCTGCGGAAAGAGTACGAAGGACGCGGTTGCCGCCTGGCCGAGGTCGCCGGTGGTTGGCAGTTCCGCACCGCTCCGGAACACCACGGCTATGTGAAGCAGCTTTTCAAGGAGCGACCCTTCCGCCTCACCCGCGCCGGCATAGAGACTCTCTCGATCGTTGCCTACAAGCAGCCTGCCACTCGCGCAGAGGTCGAGATGGTTCGTGGCGTAGACTCCTCGGGAGTACTCGAGAGTCTGGTCGAGCGACGCTTGGTGCGTATCGCCGGCAGACGCGACGTTCCGGGGAGGCCGTTGGTGTACGTGACCACACCTGTGTTTCTCGAGACGTTTGGGCTAAGGGACATCAAGTCCCTACCCACGCTGGCCGAGCTCGGCGAGGAGATTCAAAGCGTAGCCGATGCCAGTGGCTTCGCAGAGCGAGGCGAAGAAGCGGCCGCTCGTGTGATTCCGCTGGAGGAGGATGGCGACCGTGGCGACGACCAAGAAGAAGGCATCCCCAAGATCAACTTCGAAGGCGGCGAGCAAGCCGCGGAGCGCGAAGCCGACAGCGACGACGTTGCGGGCCAAGGCTCAGAGCAAGAAGACCGCGAGCACGAAGGCGAGGCGCGAAGCTAGTAGCGCTAAAACACCGGCGGCTGACTCGAAGGGCATCCGCTTGCAGCTCATCATCGCGCGAGCGGGCATGGCCTCGCGGCGCCAGGCCGAGGAGCTGATCCGTAACGGCGAGGTTTCGGTCAACGGCAAGGTCGTCACCGAGCTGGGTACCCGCGCCGATCCGCTGCGCGACCGTATAAAGGTGGACGGTAGCCTGCTGGGGCGTGCTCAACGGCCTCAGTACTACGCCTTGAACAAGCCCGTAGGCGTGGTCACGACTATGTCGGACCCTCAGCGTAGGCCCTGCGTGGGCAATCTAGCCAGGCGCTTTGCCGGGCGTCTCTACCCAGTGGGCCGTCTCGACTTCTATAGTTCTGGCCTGCTTATTCTAACCAACGATGGCGAGCTGACCGAGAGGCTTACCCACCCCGGTTACAACGTAGAGAAACGCTATCTGGTCAAGGTCAGCCGCATCCCTGGCGAGCGAGCCATTACCAGGCTGCGTCGTGGTGTGCGGCTTGAAGACGGCATGACCGCTCCCGCCTACGCGCGTATCATTCGCACCACGGCCGACAAGGCGTGGTTGGATCTGCGCATAACCGAGGGCCGTAACCGCCAGGTAAGGCGAATGTGTGAAAAGGTTGGGTTGAGGGTGGAGAAGCTGAGGCGCACGTCCATCGGACCACTCAAGCTTGGCAAACTTGCGGCCGGTGAGTTGCGCCGTCTGAGCGCCGATGAAGTTGTTGAACTGAAGTTTGCCGTTGGTTTGCAAGCCAAGCGCGCCAGCAGAGGCCCGCGAAGTTGACATCGGAGCAGCCGGTCTGTAGAACCCGCCCGCGGGGTGGAGCAGTCTGGTAGCTCGGCGGGCTCATAACCCGCAGGTCGAGGGTTCAAATCCCTCCCCCGCACCCATTTCATCCTACACCCAGTATTCTATGACGCGCGGCCCGCTTGAGGCGCTTAGCGGCGGGTAGAGGACCCCATGACAGCGAAGACGTCGCCCTGCGGGTCGACGACAGCTGCCGATAGTAGCTCGACGGCTGTACAGCCGGGAAACGCGTTGCTTCCAAAGATGTCTAGGAAGTTGAGCAGAGCGTTGGTGTCTTGCCTGAGTCGTATCTTGCCTCGAGCAGGCGGGTGAAAGGCCGCCTGAATCGGGAAATCAATGATGGTCATATCACCGCCGTTGGCGTCGTCGAAGGTGCTACGCATGACCATTTGAAGCGACCATGCTCCCTCTGTGATCGGCGTTACGCCATCCAGCCCGATGACGCCAGAGCATTTGGCGACGAAGGTCAGGTTCGAGCAGTCGATGCCGGTAGCGGTCGAACAGGGCGACTCGAGCTTGGCCGAGGTCTTGGTGTCGCGACCATGGGAGGCGACCTCCGGTCGACCGCTCGGTGATTTCGGCGGCTAACGGCTGGGCCATTCTTTCTTCGCCAGCCCTGTAGCTGATTTGGAAATGTGCTAGCGACGGCGCTCAGTCCACGTAGCCGAGCGCGCGCAGAGATTCGAGCTGCTCGGTGTTGAGCTCGCGGGCAGGGGCCGCCTGGCTGGTTGAGCGGGCGCGGATTTCAGCGAGCAATGAGCGCAGCTGCTCGAGCTGGGCGGGCTCGGTTGCGGCCAGGTCGTGCAACTCGCCGGGGTCACGGCTTAGATTATAGAGTAGCTCGTGGCGTTCGAGCTGGTGGCTAAGCGCGAACTCCCAGGGGTCACCTTTTTCGCTGCCCGCTACGCTAGTGGCGGCCGGTGGCTCTTGCGACTGGCCCTCGCGGACGATGCTGGCCTTTCGGTCAAAGCTCACTGAGCGGCCAACCAGTTCGAAGATGCTGTGGCTGCCGCTGGCTGTAACCGGGCTGGCTATCCTACCATCCAACTTGGCCTTGGTCTTCTTGGCGGGACCACGAACGATGAGCTTTTCAGCAACGAAGCGCGAGACTGTTCTGACATGTCCGTACACGGCGACCATCTGGCCCTCGCGCAGCGAGGAGAACTCCAGCCTGCCTCCGAGATGATCCAGCAGCTTGGCTGAAGGCAAGAACTCGACCTCGAAGCCGAGAACATCGATCCGTGATGATCGCGAGTCTAGTGCTTGGATGACCCCGGCGACGCGGCTACGTGAGGACTGCTGACTCTCACGTATGAGAATGCTGTTGGCTAGAAAACGGCCATCCGCTGTGGCGATCCCTTCAACTTCGACGTGCAGTCCCTCACTGAGCCGTGGGCGATCGGCCACCGGTTTGTGCGCGCTGTGCTCATCGATGCCGACGGTCACGATGTATTTCCACTCGCCAAAATGCAGAGCCTGCTGGTAGCCGGAGTGGTGGATCCCCTCGGAGTATATGGCCAGCTGCTCAGCTGCCAAGGGGGCATTGATCATCGGCATGAGCGAGCGTCCTGCAATCTCTGGTGGCGCCTCGAAGCCCAGGTACTCGGCCAAGGTTGGCAGCAGATCGATCGAGCTGACGGCAGTGGCCACACGCAGGCCGCCATGCTCGTTGGCGGGCAAACGCAGTATCAATGGCACACGCAGCAGTTCGTCATAGAGGCTGCTGCCGTGGTCGATGCCTCCGTGGTCAAAAATTTCCTCGCCGTGGTGGGAGAGCACAACTACCAAGCTGTCTTCGG
>CAZPPZ010000279.1:0-4096 GCA_964588545.1 uncultured Myxococcales bacterium
GGTAGATGCTCGCGTTCGGGAGCCCGGCACCTCCCAAAGCCGAGTGGGTGGAGAACAAGCACGCCGCCTACGATGAGTTCCGCGAATTCTTGAAACAGTCGATCGTCGATGCCTACGAGGGGCCGATGGGACGACTGGCGGCGGGGCCGGATGCGGTTGCCGCGGTGATAGAGAAGGCGATCAATGCTGCCAAGCCACGCGATCGATACCCGATTACAGCCGCCGCGCGTGTCCTGATGGGAGCACGCAAGTGGTTGGGGGCGCGTGGCTTTGATGCGATGTTGCGGATGCAGATAAAGCCACCGTCGGCGCAGACCGGCAGCTGAGCTATCCACACGAGGCATTACACGGGGAGCAATTTTCATGGGCAAACAATGCTCAAGCCTCTTTCGGCGGAGGCTCGGGCCTGTGTCCCAGTGTAAGTCAGTCAGGTTGCGTGGGTGCGCCGTCTCACCCCGGAGCACCTGGCCTTCTGTGTGCTCATCGGTTAGCCAGTCACTGGTCACCGGTGAAGGGGGCGACGATGGTTGCGCTAGCTGATGACAAGGCCTGTACTTGGCGCGAGTTACTCGTCGCTGGGAAGGGCCTGAGCATAGCCGTATACACGGCCAATTTGCTCAGCAAACAGCTCGGGGTCGGAAGTCGGCAGATCACAGCTGCGGTTTTCACATACGTAGGCGGTGGTCTTGCCTTGGAGGGCCTTCTTATCTCGTACCAGCGCTACGTGCTGGGCAAGTTGCTGGGTGTGCTGGCCCTCCACGGTTCTTATCAGCACTGAGTTGGGCTGGAAGGTCGATTTCAAACGTTCGAGGAATGCATCCGCACTGGCCGCGGCATTGGGTGTGACGATGACGATTTCCTTGGTCCGGTCGGTATAGAAGTCCAGAGCGATGAGCATCCTCGCGGCATAGGTGGGCGCGGCGTAGCCGATCAGGATATCCGCGAAAGCGCGGATACTGCGTTCTGCCTCCTTGCGATAGTGGTCTTCGCCTGTCAGTTCGGCCAGGCGCAACAAGGCGCCGATGGCCACGGCATTCCCCGTGGGTTCGGCGCCGTCGTACTTGGGTTTTTCGCGCACGAGTAACTCTTCTGCACCAGCAGCAGTAAAGAAGAATCCGCCGTGTTGCTTGTCGGCGAAGCGTTCCGACAAGACTCGTTGCAACGATATGGCGTGCTCCAAGTAAACGGAGTCTCCCGTAGCTTCGAAGAGGTCGAGGAGGCCGGCGATAAAGAAAGCGTAGTCGTCGAGTACCCCGTCGTTGGCGGCGCGTCCCCGTGCCCATGACCGGTAGAGCTGATCGTCGGGCCGGCGCAGCTTTGACCACAAGAAAGCAGCCGCGCGTTCGGCGGCGGCGGCGTATTCGGTGCTGCCAAGTACACGGGCACCCCGCGCTAGCGCTGAGATCATCAAACCGTTCCACGCCACCAGTACTTTAGTGTCGGTTCCGGGTGGGGTGCGCTGCTTGCGGGCGTCGTAGAGCCGCCCGTGCGCCGAGTTGAGCTGGCGACGTGCCTCGTCGACATCAAGGCCGAGTTGGTCCGCGACCTCGGCCAGCGGTCGCGCGATGTGGAGGATGTGACGGCCTTCAAAATTGGCTTGTTCGCCAACACCATAGTGTTCACGGATAAGCTTGAGTTGCTCGTGGTCGAGCAGTTCCTCGAGTTCCGCGACCGTCCAGGTAAAGAACCAACCTTCGTGCAGATGACCACTGGGGTCGGCACTATCGGCGTCGGTGGCCGAGTAGAACCCGCCCTCGTCACTGGTCATCTCTCTAAGCACATAGTCGAGGGTCTCACGTGCTACCCGCGCCAACTCCCGGTCGTGGGTGACTTGATACGCGTCTAGGTAGCTGACCGCCAACTGGGCGTTGTCGTAAAGCATCTTTTCGAAATGCGGCACGAGCCACTGCGAGTCGGTGGAGTAGCGATGAAACCCTCCGCCAACCTGATCGTAGATGCCACCGCCAGCCATACGTTCGAGTGTAAACGTGGCCGCATGCAGAGCCGCCTGGTCGCCGCTGCGGCGGTAGTAGCGTAGCAGCAGGCTAATCGTAGAGCTCGCGGGGAATTTGGGGGCGCCGCTGAAGCCCCCAAAACTAGAATCGAAAGCACTTTCAAACGCCTGAACGGCCTTTTCGATGATCTCAGCACCTGCGAGTTCGCCCGCATCGCTGACGCTTGTGACCGAGGCGAGACGCTTGCGAACGTCGGCCACGATGGTCGCAATGCGCCGGGGATCGTCACGGTATACGCTGGCAACCTCGGTGAGGATTTGTTTCAGGGCTCTCGGCGGGAAGTAGGTCCCACCGAAAAATGGTTCTCTCTCGGGAGTTAAGATGACGGTCATCGGCCAGCCACCGCTTTGCCCTAAGGTCTGGATGGCGTGCATGTAAATGCTATCGATATCGGGGCGCTCTTCGCGATCGACTTTGATGGCTATAAAATGCTCATTTATGAAGCGTGCAAGCTGTGGATCCTCAAACGACTCGCGCTCCATTACGTGGCACCAGTGGCAGGTCGAATAGCCAATGCTGAGAAATACCGGGCGCCCTAGGCGTTTGGCGTCGGCGAAGGCTTGCTCCCCCCACGGGTACCAATTAACTGGATTGTGTGCGTGCTGGAGCAGGTAGGGGCTGGCCTCTAGAATCAGTCGATTGCTGTAACGCGGGGCGCCTTCATCACTGAGGTGGTGGGTCCGAGGTAGGTAACTCGGCGGTAGACCCGCGAGTTCCGCTTGCATGCGTCGACGCAAATCAGCGCCAAAGGCTTCAGCGCCTGGCGCTGAAGCCGGTACTACCCAGTCCCGGGCTTGCGCACTGTGTTTTTCGGCCATTTGCTGCTCCTCCCCGAATACAGCGGGCGTGCTCGCTGCGGCAAGCAGCACGCAGGTTATGCCAGCAGCAACCGTGAGTCTCACTCGACGAGCATACCCTATGGTCTTTACTTTGGCTGCGACCAACCGATGTTCCAGCCCGGAGCATTGTAGTCGAGATCCCATCCCGAAGTCATCGCTCCATAGGTGTCCCAGCGGTGGACGCTCCACATTGGCGCGTGGCCGCCGCGCAGGAAGGTCATGTAGCCGTGCAGGCGTAGCAGCAGTCCACGGGTTTCGGCATAGGGCGGCGGGCGTTTGCCGTAGCGGTCGACGGCCTCGGGCCCGGCATTCCACGCCGACGCGACCAGATCGGAACGACCGCCGTATCGGGCCGTGTAGCGAGCCGTAAGATAGCAAGCGAGAAGGATGTTGATTGCGGGATCGTAGAGGTACTCGCTACGGAACTCGCCAAGCTGGGCCTCATCTATGTAATCGTAGTCGGTAGAGGAGGCGGCAAGCCGCGCGGCCAGGCTGCGGCCGACGGCTGGCAGTATCTGTGTCAGGCCGCGAGCGCCCTTGGGCGAGCGAGCCCGCGGCCGCGCCGATGATTCAGTAAGAATGAGCGCTCTCAGATAGGCCGGGTCTACCATGGTAGCCGTGGGTCCATAGCCTATAGAAGTGAAGTACTCGATGTAGGGCTGGATATCTTCAAGGCGCTTGGCCTCGGCACGGGTCGGGTGCATGGCCCGCGGGGTCGACCACGAATAGGCCGAGGCTTGAGGGGCAGTGGCGGCAAAAAACGCCGTGGTCAGGGCCAGGGCGAGCCCAGGCAGCGTTCGTTTGATCATTGGGTAGGTATTGACCGCCATCACCGCGTCCGCAGCACCACTGTCAGTTCAGAGACTAGCCCGGTAGAGCTGACTTGAAAAGACCCTAATGGGGGGGGGCTGAGATTTTTTGACTAGGCAAACACTTTCTTGCATTAGGCGTATCGATGGCCGTAGTCTTGGGCTGCTGTTTCTAGCCAAGTTGCCGCAAGGAGGGGGCGTTGTGATCAAGCCTCTTGAAGTGAGCGTGGCAACAATGCTGGCCGCTATCGTAGCTTTGCCCGGGCCCGCCCGCAGCTCGAGCACTGCGGTTATTTCTACACAGGTCGAACAAGCGCTGCGCAGCCAGCGTCGGGTGGAGGTGGTCGTGGCGTTCCGCCCTCCTAGACCCGCAGCGGTCGGCGCACGGGCGGCAGCGCTTGCCATGGGTCGGGCTAGTGTTCTGTGGGCCACC
>CAZPPZ010000280.1:0-4090 GCA_964588545.1 uncultured Myxococcales bacterium
AAGAGAACCTCTGCGCCGCGCCCCGCGGCACTGCCACATCTTAGACCGGAGAGGGGGTTCAGTGCAGAGACATCCCAAACACCATGGCTGCCGGGGTCTTAGCCAGCCGCTCCGAGGTCAAACGCGGCGAATGGCAGGACTACGAAGACCTGATGCAGGTCAAGCCCACCGGCAGCGTCGCCTACAAGTTCGCGCTGATCGCCGCCGGACAGGCCGATGCGACCTTCTCGCTGACCCCCAAGAACGAATGGGACATCTGCGCTGGGACCATGCTGGTAGAGGAGGCCGGGGGGGTTGTCACCGACCGTTTTGGCGCACCGTTGACCTTCAACAACGAAAAGACGCTGCTACCGGGATTGATTGCCGCTGGAGCCGCGCTGTGGGGTCCGATCCGAGACGTCATAAAGGAAAAATCCGGCAAGTAGCTGCCGCCGCGCCAGTATGACTATTCCGAGAGCTCTTCGCGGCTCTCGACCGGCAGCGCCGCAACCTGGGTGGAACGCTCAGTGCCTTCGCCGCCTTCGGCATAGGCGCGGTCCATCATGTCGATCTTCATGTGGAAGCCCGCCAGCTCCTGCCCCGACAAGGAGCGCGCCCGTGGCAGGTCGGCCTTGAGCGGATCGATGTACTTACCACGACGGTACAGCGCAAAGTGCAGATGCGGTCCCGTGGCCAGTCCAGTCGAGCCGACGTAGCCGATGATGTCACCCTTGTTAACCTTGACGCCCAGCTTGATGTTACTGGGGATGCGCGAGAGGTGGGCATAGCCCGATTCATACACAGAATCGTGGCGGAGTTTTACGAAGCGGCCGTTGCCGCGGAACCATCCAGCGCGTAACACCGTACCATCAGCCACCGCTTTTACCGGTGTCCCCGTAGCCGCAGCAAAATCTACGCCGTAGTGCGGAATGCGCCGCTTCAGCACCGGGTGAAAGCGGCCGTTGGAGAACTGCGACGAAATACGTGAGAAGGCCACCGGGTAGCGCAGGAAGGCGCGACCTAGCCCCTCGCCCTTGCGGTTGTAGTATCCCGAGTCCACGCGGTTGTTGGTCCGATAGTAGAAGGCCTCGTGGCTCTTGCCACGACTGACGATCTCGACGGCCAGCACACGGCCAGCGCGCTGTTCCATGGTATCGACCCGGGTCAGCTCTTCGTAGATAATACGAAACATGTCGCCGGGACGCAGGTCACGGCCAAAATTGACCTCCCAGCCGAGAACCTCGGCGATGTCCGAGATCACGCGGTCGGGAATCCCCTTCTCGACCGCCGCAACGTAGAGGCTGTGATCAATGACACCGCCCACCACACGCAGGCGGCGCTCGTATTGGATGTCCTCGCGGCGCGCAACCACACCAGCGGCAGTCTCTTCGACCACCACCACCGAGTCGTGGCCGACCTCGAGCTTCATGCGCTTGAGCTGTTTCTCGGGCATATCGAGAACCAGCTCCATCTCCTGGCCCGCGTATACGCGGTCAACGTTGTAGAAGGCCTTGGTGGCAGAGATCCACGAATCGACCTCCCGCGGCGACAGCCCTGCGGTTCCGAGTACTTCAGAGAAAGTCTCGCCCGAGCGGATACGGTGTTTTACGTCACGGATATAGCGCACCGTCTGCAGATCGTCGTCGGTGGCCATGAGTTCTTCGAGCGCGCTCGGAATCGCCGCAGCCTTGACTGCAACCTTGGCAAAAGCCTGCTCGGCCAGTGGGTTAAAGGGCAGAGCATGTTCGTGAGCCGTGGGCGACTCTTTGAGCGGACGCATCGGCCCTACGAAAGCGTTGTCGTCGTAGCTGGCCAGCATCGCCAAGACCGTAGACTGGGCTGGAGCCTTGTGGCGGCTGCGATAATCTCCGGGCAGGGGCGGACCAACAAAACCCGAATCAAGACGGACCAGCCGGGCCGAAACCGGCTTGGCCAACACCACCGCGCGTTTCGGCTCAATCTCTTCGTCGGCGAGTCTCTCCTGGCTAGCCTGCTTCTTCTTGGCCGCAGCGCTGAGCCGCGCCAAACGCAGCGGCTCGGGTATCTGCGGGCCAACCTGCGCAGCATCACTAGCGGAACCGCTCTCCTCCTTGACAGTCTCCAGCTTGGCAACGACGACCTCGGGATGGGGTCGCGGCGCAATTGCTGGGGCTGCGGCGGTTCCGACCGAGGGCTCGGGCGCACTACAGAAGCCCGGCGTCTCGGCGCCTTGGAAGCTGTCTAGGGAAGTCTTGGCCAGCCGCAGAGGCTCGGGTGGCCCGACCATGGCAGCGACAGCCTCGGCCTTGACGATCTTGGGCGCACTGACCTTTGCCGCCTGGTGATGACCGGGGCGGTGATGAGCAACTTTGAACGCCGTCGGCAGGCTGGGCTCATAGCGAATGCTGGCAATCGCACCGATATCGACGCGACGGTCTGCGCTTAAACCAATGACCAACACGGCAGTGAAGATCATCACCGCCGGGGGGCTTGTTAGGGTTCTTCCGAAGGCACGCCAGGCCTTCGCATCAGACATCCACCACCACACTGCAACAGGCACGACCGCTTTGACGCAGAGTGCCACCAATAGCGCACTCCTACTCGTCAGGGCCTATCGTCCAAGGTGCCTATTGGATTGCAGAAAGTCAATTCATTACGCTCACTTGAGAGAGAAATCTCATAGCTATTCACAATGCTTGCCAGCTAAGGGCGACGGCGTTAGCCTGCGCGCCTGTCCGAGCCGACACCGCCCGGGCGGATGAGAGCAATTTGCAGCCAGCTAAGCAACGCATCGCCGCCCTAGATATAGGCGACAAACGCATCGGCGTCGCCGTAAGCGACGCCTTACATATGACTGCGCAACCCGTTGGTGTGGTCGAGCGGCACTCGATAGTGGGAGATATAGAAAAGATCCTGACACTGCTCGGTGACTACGATGTCGGGTTGATTGTTGCCGGCCTGCCGATACAGATGGACGGTATCGAGGGCAAGCAGGCTGAGCGCGTACGTGGCTTCTGTAAACGTTTGAGTGAGGAAACGACGATCGATATCGCTTATCAAGACGAACGTTTGACCAGCGTGCAAAGCGAGCGAGTGCTCATCGACAGCGGTGCCAGCAGACGCCGACGTCGCCAGGTAATCGACAAGCTTGCCGCTGTGCTGATTCTCCAGGCCTACCTCGATACTCCGGCCTACCGGCAAGCATGAACAGACGAATATTCGCATACTTGGTCGGTGTGGCCGTCTTCTTGGCAGTGGGCTTTGGCTGGTTATCGTTCTTGGCGACCGTGCCCGTCTCGGTGCGACCGGCCGTCAGCGTGGAGATCGCGCGCGGGCAATCCGCCGGCGAGGTCGCCCAGCAGCTCCAGCAAAAGGGCATCATTCGTAGCGCACGTGCCTTGTTGCTGATGGCACGCATGCAGGGTCTCGACCGTGCGTTTCGCCACGGCGAACATATATTCGAAGGCGCGCTGACCCCCGAGCAAGTACTGCGGGAGATTTGCACCGATCCCCAGCCAACCGTTCGCGTAACCATCCCCGAGGGACTCACCTGGCTCGAGGTCGGGAAGCTGCTCGAAGACCAGGGAATCGTCTCTGCCGATGCTTACTACCAGGCCGTGTGTAGCCCCGAGCTTCTAAAGAAAGCCGGGGCCTCGCCCAAGGCCAACTGCGCCGAGGGTTTCTTGTATCCAGACACCTACAATCTGACACCCAACATGAGCGCCGTAGAAATTGCCCACCTGCAGCTACAGCGATTCCGTACCGTCATCAAAGAGCTACTCGAAGAGCTGAGCTTTGAGCCCAGTGCTGTCGCTGATGCCATGGTGCTGGCCTCGATCATCGAAAAAGAAACCTCGCGAGGCGACGAACGACCGCTGGTTTCATCGGTGTTTCACAACCGTCTGCGTCGCGGTATGCGACTGCAGGCCGACCCCACCATCATCTACGGCCTACAAGCCGCCGGCACACCTTGGGATGGGACCTTGCTGCATAAACAGCTGCGCAAGCCCGGCCCCTACAACACCTATACCGAAGTCGGGCTGCCTCCCGGTCCCATCTGCAACCCTGGTAAGGCGGCGCTACACGCCGCACTCGCCCCCGCCGATAGCGCTTACATCTACTTCGCAGCCAC
>CAZPPZ010000281.1:0-4045 GCA_964588545.1 uncultured Myxococcales bacterium
TTGCGGAGTGCCGCCCCTTCAGTAAGGCAACGCTTTGCAGCCTTGCGAAACGTCGCTTAGCGCGTCGACGATCCCATTACAGCGAAGACATCGCCGACCGGATCAGCAATGCTGACCGAAACGATCTCGATCGCCGTGCAGCCCGGAAGCTCCGAGCCCGGGCCAAATAGGAAGTTGAGCAGGGCGTTGGTGTCCTGCTGCATCTTCATTTTGCCCTTCTTAGGCGTACCGAAGGAGAACTGAGCCGGGAAATCGATGATGGTCATGTCACCACCGGTCTGATCGTTGAAGGTCGTACGGGCAACCGTGTTCAGCGACCACGCGCCGCTCGAGATCGGGGTCACGCCGTCAGGCTCGGTGATGCCGCCGCACTTGGCCTTGAGGGTCAAGTTCGAGCAATCAATACCGGTGCCGGTCGAACAAGGCGATTCGAGCTTGGCCGAAGTCTTGAGCGAGCATTTGCCCTTCGAGCTGAACTGGAAGGCCGACCTGGTAACCGGGGTTCCCGATACCGGAGCGATGCAACCTGGCACGCCGGCCATGGTTACGGTGTTAGGCGCAGCCATGGTTACACCAGGGCAAGCCGAGTATGAACGAACCATATCGGTCTTGATGCCTTTGGCCTTGCCTGGCTCGTTAAACGAACATTGTGCTGATGCCGTGCTGGCTACAAACGAGAGCGCAGCGACAGCAGCGAGTGAAAATAGGACTTTCTTCATTGCTTCCTCCTCCTGAAGGCTGTTTCGGGCTGCAAAGCGTGAAGGAGAAGCATTCCCCTTCCACCCTGAAGCTTTGCCCTCCGCGGCTACACCGGTTTAGACCCGTGCACCTGCTTCGAGCAGCTTTGGTAACGGTTATACGGGTCGGCCGGAAACGTTGTCAAGGAAAAATACGATATCCGTTATGCCTTTGATAAATTCTTACCCTCTTTTGGGGGGGCAAAGAAAATCGTGGTAAGGGAAAACCCTTGTTGGTCGCGCTATATGCTCGCGTGATAGACTGCACAGGCTGGCCACGCTTGCGAGGATTTTGTCGGCTTACCGGCTCTCAGGCGGGGGGGAATCGAGGCGTTTGTCGCTGCCAGTGCTGTTTAGACGCTGTGATCGACGTTTAGAACTATGAAGCTCGTCATCCAGATTCCCTGTCTCAACGAAGAAGAGACGCTGCCGGCCACCCTGGCCGAGCTGCCCCGGCGTTTAGACGGCATCGACAGCATCGAGGTAGTCGTCATCGATGATGGCAGCAGCGACTTAACCTCGGCGGTGGCCCGCCGCCACGGCGTTGATCACGTACTGCGCGCGCCGGTAAACCAAGGCCTGGCCCGAGCCTTCTCTATAGGCCTAGACTTCGCTCTCAAGCGCGGTGCCGACATCATCGTCAACACCGACGCCGACAATCAGTATCCCGGCGATGCCATCGAGCGCCTCATCGGCCCCATCCTTCATCACGAGGCCGACATGGTGGTGGGCAACCGCAACCCGCACCGCCTCGCGCACTTCTCGCTGTTAAAACGCGGACTTCAGTACCTGGGCTCGTGGTTCGTGCGGACTCTGTCGGGGACCAGCGTTCCCGACACTACCAGCGGTTTTCGCGCGTTCTCGCGCGAGGCCGCGCTGCGCATGAATGTAGTATCCGACTTTACCTATACGCTGGAGACCATCATCCAGGCCGGCAAGAAGCAGTTGCTTGTCACCCACGTAGATGTAGAGGCCAAAGCCACGTCGCGGCCCTCGCGGCTGTTTCCGGGAGTGCGCACCTATCTTACCCGCTCGCTGTCGACCATCGTGCGTATCTACGCCCTGTACAACCCGCTGCGCATCTTCACCATAATCGGCAGCGTGCTGCTGGCGGGCGGAGGTCTGATCGGTGCGCGTTTTGTCTACTACTATATAACCCGGGGCGGGGCCGGGCAGATTCAGTCGTTGATCTTGGCGGCAGTGCTGCTGATCGTCGGCTTCCAGGCGATTCTTTTTGGTATGATTGCGGATCTCATCGGTGCCAACCGCCGCATTCTCGAGGATGCGCTGTTGCGCATCCGCCGCTTGGAGCTGCACGAGTCCGACTGATGCGTGTCTGCCTGTTTGGCACTTACAACCGCGGCCATAGCGCCAACCGAATCTATGCCGATGCCCTGCGCGCCTGCGGCTGTGAGCTGGTAGAGATTCACCAGGCTCTGTGGGAGAAGACTCGCGACAAAGACCGAGCGTATTTTTCACCGCTTGGCCTGATCGCAGCCGCTATTGGCTGGCTTGGCGCTGCCGGCCGTCTGGCCGCGCGCTGGCACCGCAGCGGCGGCTCGCCAGTGGTGCTGATCGGCTTCAACGGTCAGCTCGACATCTTGTTGCTGCGCCTGCTCACGCCCAGCCACCGTCCCCACATAGTCTTCGCGCCGCTGGTTACCCTGACCGAGACCCTGGTTGATGATCGTGGCCAATACCCGCGCGGCAGCCTCGGCCAGCGTCTACTTAGCTGGCTCGACCGCCTGAGCTTGGGCGCGGCCGACGTGGTGGTCGCCGATAGCTACGCCCATCGCTCTTATATGATCGAGCAGCTCGGCGTAGACCCCTCGCGGGTGGTCGTGTGTTATCTCGGCGTCGACAACTCGGCCTTTAGCCAGGTGGAGGTGGAGGAGGGCGGCGCCAATGGGCTGCAAAGCTCTGACGGCGAGACCAAGACCGAGGTCTTATATTTCGGCCAGTACCTGCCGCTGCACGGTCTCGATGTAGTCGCCGATGCCATTGGCATACTGGCCACCCGCGGTGATCTGCGTTTTGTCTTCATCGGCACAGGCGAGAGCCGGGGTCGCCTGGAGCGCCATATTCGTGCCACCCGCGCCGAGGTCGAGTTCCTCGACTGGGTAGACTACCAGCAGCTTGGCCAGCGAATAGCCCGCGCCGACATCGCCCTTGGCACCTTTGGCGGCTCACCTAAGGCCAAGATGGTAATTGCCAACAAGGTCTACGAGGCAGCCGCAGTCGGCACCGCAGTGCTGAGCGCCGATACCCCGGCGATTCGCGAGGTCTTCGCCGACGGCGAGAACATCGCGCTGTGCCAGGGCAGCGCCCGCGGCATTGCCCAGGCTATTGCCGATCTTGCCGACGACCCGGCGCTGCGCCGGCGTCTAGGCCGGGGCGGCGCCCGGCTGATGCGCGAGCGCTTTGGCCCGGCGGCGCAGGCGCGCTCCTGGTCCTCGCTGCTCGAAGCCGGCGACCCGGCGCCAAGCCCGTCCAGGCCTTGCCCCAGCGTCGGTGTAGTAATCCTCAACTTCAACGACGCCGAGGCCACGCTGCGTTGCCTGGCCTCGCTCGAGCACTGCGACTATCCGAGCATGCGCGTGCTGGTGGTCGACAACGGCTCCGATGCCGCTGATCGCCAAGCCCTCGAAGCCGGCATGGCCGGCGCCTACGGCGCCAACACTTTGCTGCTCGCCCAAAACCTCGGCTACGCTGGCGGTAATAACGTTGCCATGGAGAAGCTGTTCGCCGAGGGCTGCGAGTGTGTGCTGCTGCTAAACAACGACACCGTGGTGGTCCCCGATGCCATAGAGAACCTCGCCGGCTGTGCCCAGGCCTATCCGCAAAGCGGGCCAATCGGCCCACGCGTAGCGGCGGATTGGCCCGGCGCCCCGGCGGCTTCGCTGGGCGAGCGCTTCTGGCCGATTATTGCGTGGATGCCGCGCACCGCCCTGCGTTACCGGCGTCCGCGTCAGCGCTCTTACCACGTAGGTGGAGTTATGGGCTGCGCGCTGTTGGTCACTCGCGCCCTCTACCAGCGTATCGGCGGTCTTGACGAGGATTATTTTGCCTACTACGAAGAGGTCGACTACTGCCTGCGCGCGCGCTCGGCCGGCATGGCGCCGCGCGTGGAACCATCGGCTGAGATCGCTCACCGCGGCCACCGCGGCTTTGGCTCGGGCATGAGCGAGCTTGCCGCCTATCTAAAGGCGCGTAATCTGTGGCGGCTAGTGCGCAAGCGGCCGCCCGGCTTTGGCCCGCCTGTGGTCGCGGCGGGCTATGGGGCGGTGATGCGGGCCACACAGGTTCGC
>CAZPPZ010000282.1:0-4043 GCA_964588545.1 uncultured Myxococcales bacterium
AGTCCTTCGCGCTACGCACGACGAGGGGCGCGTCGCGTTGCTGTCCTTCGAAGCGGTGGCCGAGGCCACCCAGGCCGCATTCGAGATTCGTCAGGCGCTCTCATCCGAACCGCCCGAGCCCAGCGAACGGCTTCGCGCCCGTCTGACCTGTGCCGGCGGCGAAGAGTTGGAGGTGGAGGGACGCGTGCTGTCGCTGATTCCGCTGCGCAACCGTCGCGGCGGCCGCACGACGCGGATCACTTGAAGGTCGCCTCGAGGTCCTCCAGCGCCGCCGTCTCGACGGCCGAGATGGCGCCAATACCGCGCAAACCGCGCGCGGCCGCACCTTTGACGAGTTGTCGTCGACGCGCAGGAGATGGTGGCGGTGGAGCACCACGGCGCAGGGAATGACGACGATGGCCAGCGAGCCATTCCACACACAGGCGATGCTAAGCAGCCTCTCTAAGCTCGGGTCGCCCTGTGCCAGGCTAAAGGCTAGCAGCGCAGCAGCGGCCAACAGAGCAGCACTAGCGCGGTACAGCGGCAGCGTCCAACAGCCCAAGGCCGCCAACGCCACGGCCACAGCCGCCAACCACACAGCGGCTATGTACTGGGCTGAGTGAGCGACCAACAGCAGCGTGGCCGAGGCCGCCACGGCCACTACCACGAGAATCAGGCGGGCCACGCCGACGCGGGCCGGCACGCTTGGCGCTCCGCAGATCTTCAAGGCCCGCCGTTCGCAGACAAAAGACCAGATAAGCCCCGCCCCAAGCAGCGCAAGACGATACAGCCACTGCCACAGTTGCGGCCAGATCTGGCCACAGACAGCCAAGTATAGCGGCAGGGTCGCGGCCACACCGACGATTGCCCAGCCGAGCAGATGATACGCACTGGCGCGAAGATACCTATCGCCCCTGAACGCGTCGGCGTCCACTCAGTGGATCGCTACTTTCTCTAGATAGTGGAGGTAGCCCTGTACCCGCGAGATCATCTGACGAGTCTCGGGATAGGGAGGCGGCTCGTTACCGTAACGGGCCACGGCGCCGGGTCCGGCATTCCAGGCCGAAGCCACCAGATCGGTACGGCCATCAAAACGCAGATGATAGGTCGCGCTCAAATAACACGCGATCAAGATGTTAAGCGCCGGATCGTAGAGATCCTCGCCGGCGAGATGCTCGAACACGGCTTCGTCGACGTAGAGGTAGTCATAGCCACTGCGGTCGAGTTTGCTAGCGACTGCGCGGGCAGTAGAAGGAATGATCTGGGTTAAACCTCGGGCACCCTTGTGCGATTTCGCCCACTTGTCCCCGGCCGACTCCGTCAGGATCAGCGCACGGATGTAATCGGCGGAGATACGGGCGTTATCGGGCCCGTAGGCCAGCGAGGTAAAGTAACGGATGTAGGGCTCAAGATGATAGAGGCGCTTCAGCTGACTGGCGCTTGGCCGCATCATCGGCGCAGTAGCAACACCAACCTGGGCCGCCTCAGGCAAAGCCTCGGGCGCTGCAGATCCAGGACTGGCGGCAAGCAGCATAACCAAGCTCACAGCAGATAGCATTAATGCACGATGTCTCATAGTTGCGCTGCTATGAGCAAGCACCGTGCCCCTGCTGTTATTAGCAAATATCATTATTAATCACGTACTTAGCTGCCATTCCAGGCGCAGCAACAGATTGCAAAAACGCATACCCACTATGGGGGGCGTGCGCCCACGCAATCTCGGAGCAGATTCGTCGAGAGTATCGGCGGCCAGCGGGCGCCCCGAGCGTCAGGCCGAGGACGTCGTCAGCCCCTGAGGCTCAAGCTGACTCAAAGCCACAGACACGGACGCGTTTCTTGCCGGCGTGAACGTACTCCTCGACGAGTTGGTGGCCTCCGCACTTCGGACACGGAAAGTACCGCTTCTCACCATCCACAACCGCTAGATCCAGCACCTGCCCAAGCAGATAACCCCTATCCGTCTCCTCAAAGGCCAACAGAGCTCCACAGGACTGCCCCCGGCACTTCAGTACATGCACCTTCACGCGCGCTGGCGTTTGCGCTGATGGCTCGCCGGAGGCATCCACGGGGGGCGTGAATATAACGCCGAGGGAGGCTTGGCAAACAGCTGTGCATAATAATCCCGGCTTCCAGGCGTACATATTTGAACCAGGGCTCGGCAAAGGAGCACGGTAGAATCACAAGATGAGTGAACCACTCGAGGTATTACAACAAGTTATCGCTGCCGCCGATGGTTTCGTGGAGCTGCGTTACCACGGCAAGTCGACGCGCAGCGTTGGCGTCGAAAAGGGTAAGGTCGAACGTACCCAGTACCGCCAACGCTCTGGCGTAGCCGTGCGTGTACTCGAAGGGGGCGGCTGGGGCTTTGCAGCCACCGGTAGCCTAGAGCCTGCCGCAATCGCGTCGGCGGTCGAGCGTGCCCGGCTCGGAGGAGCGGCAGCCGCTGCTGCGCGCGCCCACCATACCCAACCGCCACCGCCTACCGAGTTAGCCCGCGGCAATTTCGACCTTGCCGGTATCGATGAGATTCTCGAGCGCTCTCTCGAAGAAAAGATCGCCATGGCCCTCAGTTATGAAGAGGCAGTGCGCCGCGGCGGCTCGGCCATCAAGTCGGCGGCCTGCTCCTACAACGAGATCTACGAAGAGAAGGCGATCGTCACCAGTGATGGTGCAGCGGCGTCGTTCAGGCTTATACGCCCGGAACTGCGCATACAGGCCATAGCCGAGAAGGCCGGGGAACTCTCAAGCGGCTTCGAGTCGATTGGCGCTACCGGCGGTTGGGAGTGTCTGTTCCGTCACGGCGATGGCGAGCGCTACGCTGAAAAAGCCGCCAAGACCGCCACTGACCTGCTGCAGGCCAAGCGTCTTGAAGGCGGCAGGAGCACGGTGATCCTGGCTCCGTCGATTGTCGGTTTGCTCGTCCACGAGGCCATCGGCCATACCGTCGAGGCCGACTTCGTGCAGGCCGGGTCAGTGGCCGCCGGCAAGATCGGGCAGCGGGTAGCCAGCGAGCTGGTCACGCTGTGCGACAGCGGAGGCTCGGAGTTCTACGATGGGGCCGGAGGCACCATCCCCGTCGATGACGAGGGCGTTTTCGCTGGCAAGACCACGATAATTGACCGCGGCATACTGAAGTCCTACCTACACAACCGCGAAAGCGCGGCAAAGTTTGGTGTGGCCCCAACCGGCAATGCGCGGGCATGGGAGTACTCCGACCAACCGCTGATCCGTATGCGCAATACCTATCTTGCCCCAGGCAACTCCGATCTAGAGGAGATGATCGCCTCTACCAAGGACGGTTACCTGCTCGACGGCCCACGCAACGGGCAGGCCGACGCTACCGGCGAGTTCATGTTCGGCGTGCAAGAAGCCCGGCGTATCCGCGATGGTAAGCTCTGCGAGCTGGTCCGCGGAGTCACGATGACGGGGATTGCCTTCGAGGTGCTCGGCACCGTCGATGCCGTCTCCACCGAGTTTCGTTGGGATCTAGGCTCAGGCTACTGCGGCAAGGGACAACCCGCCAAGGTTGATGCAGGCGGACCCTACATACGTTGTCGGGCGCTGTTGGGAGGCGAGCAGTAGTGGAAACCGGTGATCTTGTAAGACTGTGCGAAGACCTCATCGAGCGCGCCCTCGATGGCGGCGCCAACGCCGCCGAAGCCGTAGCCGCGTGGAGCAACGTGGTCGAGACCACGCTCGAAAATAGCGACGTACACTCGGTTCAGAGCACCGACGAGGTCATCTTCGGACTGCGCGTACTCATTGACCAGCGTCTGGGTTTCATCACCGCCAACGCCACCGACGCGGACACCCTCGCTCGCTGTGTCGCCGAGGGTATAGCACAGGCCAAGTCTACGCCGGCCGATGAGTTCAACGGCTTGCCCGACCCCACAGCAGTTAGCCCGGTCGCGGATCTGTACAGCAGCGACATTGCAGCAGTCGGCGTCGAACAAACCACAGCGATCGCTTCGAAGTTACTCGATCACGTGCACCGCCAGGACTCACGAGTGCGTATCGATTCGGGATCGGTCTCTGCTGCAACCTCACTTGCAGCGTTGGTATCG
>CAZPPZ010000283.1:0-4038 GCA_964588545.1 uncultured Myxococcales bacterium
GGCCTCTTGGGTGCCCGGCGTCTTCTCTAATGTACCGCCGGCATGGCCGCCCCGTGGATCGGACGCTTCTTGGCTTGGTGTGGAGCCGAGGTGATTCGCGTAGTATCTCACAGCCACCCCGACGTGCCGCGCTTGTACGTTTCTCCCCGGCATCCCGAGCTTGATACCCAGCCAGAGATGTCACCGTGGTTTACCGATTGGAACGCAGGCAAGCGTTTCGTCGCCCTCGATCTTGGCAAGCCCAGCGCTGTCGAACTTGCCAAGCGTCTGGCCGCCAGCTGCGACGTGGTCATCGAGAACTACGCCGCGGGTGTTATCGGCAAACTCGGCCTTGGCTGGGAGGTCTTGGGCGAAAACCGTAGCGATTTGATCATGCTCTCCACCTCAGGCTATGGCGATAGCGGACCCCACCGCAACTACGTGAGCTGGGGGCCCAACCTAGAGGCTCTCTGCGGCCTTGCAGCTCTTTCCGGTATTGAACGTCGCTCCGGCGCCATGACCCAGTACGCCTATCCCGACCCGCTCAGTGCACTGCACGGTTTGTTCGCCATCATGTGTGCGCTCGAGCACCGTCGCGCCGGTGGCCGTGGTCAATACATCAATCTTTCGCAGCTCGAGGCTAGCGCCAGCGTTATCGGCGTAGAGCTGATGCAGCAGTTGTGCGGCGAGGGCGAGCCACGGCGGCTGGGCAACCGCTCGCTGCACGCAGCTCCCCACGGCTGCTATCCCTGCGCAGGAGAGGATCGCTGGTGTGCGATCGCGGTATTTGGCGAACAGCAGTGGCTGGCCTTATGTAAGGTTTCCGGTCACGACGAATGGGCCGTCGATGCGCGTTTTTCCTCGCTCTCCAGGCGTTTGGCCAACGCCGTCGAGCTTGACCGAGCCATTGCCGAGTGGAGCCGTTGCCTCGATGCCTATCAACTCATGCACAGCTTGCAGAGCGCCGGGGTGGCTGCCGGGGTGGTGCAAAGCATAGAGGACATGCTGCATCGCGATGCCCATCTGGCTGCCCGCGGTTACTTCGAGGAAATTGCTCATCTGAAGCAGGGTAAGGTCGTGGCCAACGGCATTCCCTTGGGGTTGACCGCTACGGTCGGGGCGACCACAGACACTGGCGCGTCGATAGGCCAGCACAACGACTACGTTTTCGGTGAACTCTTGGGGCTTAGCCGCGAAGAAATTGCCAGCTACATCGCCAGCGGCGCGATCGAATCCCGAGCTCAATGAGCGGTGTGTAGCGCGGGCTTGCGAGCAGCTGAGGTTGCTTGGGCTTGGGCTGCTTCGTATACCGGTGCTGGGCCGCCAATTCTCCGGAGCGGCGCTGCTGGGTTACACCGTGGATCTACACTTTAGTGAAGAGGACGAAGAGTTTCGCAAGGAGATAGCCGGCTGGTTGGCCGACCATCTCAGCGGAGAGTTTGCCGAGCTGCGAGGCCGCGGTGGGCCTGGCGATGAGCATGCGATGTTCGAGCGGCGGCAGGACTGGGAACGCGAACTGGGACGCGCGGGCTGGACCTGTGTGGGTTGGCCCAAGGAGCACGGTGGGCGGGGCCTGAGTTTTACCCGTCAGCTGATCTTCTATGAAGAATATGCTCGCGCTGCCGCTCCCGGCCGTGTTGGTCACATCGGCGAGACGCTGATTGGTCCGACCATCATCGCCTTTGGCAGCGATGAGCAAAAACGCCGCTTCTTGCCTGGCATAGTCAGCGGCGAGCAGCTGTGGTGCCAAGGCTATTCCGAGCCCAACGCCGGCTCGGACCTGGCCAACGTGCAGACCAAGGCCGAGTTGCTAGGTGAGTACTGGGAGATCAACGGACAGAAAGTGTGGACCTCGGGGGCCGAGTGGTCGCAGTGGTGTTTTGCTATTTGCCGGACCGAGCCCGAGCAGAGCGCGCACCGCGGGCTTTCTTATTTGTTGGTGCCGATGGATCAGCCTGGCGTCGAGGTAAGGCCGATAGTGCAGATGACCGGAACCTCGGAGTTCAGCGAGGTGTTTTTCGAGCGAGCTCGCAGCGACGCCGACAACATCGTCGGCGAGCGTGGCCAGGGTTGGAAGGTGGCCATGGCCACCCTGGCCTTTGAGCGTGGAGCCTCGACTCTGGGCCAGCAGCACATGTTCGCCAACGAGTTGGATGCGATCTTTGAGATCGCCAAGGCCAACGGCAAGGCCAAGGATCCGCTGATGCGCCAACGTCTGGCCGATGCCTGGATAGGTCTAAAGGTAATGCGCTTTAACGCGCTGCGGATCTTCAGCAGCACGGCCAAAGCTGAGCTCAGCCGCGAGGCGATGATAACCAAGCTCTACTGGGCCAACTGGCACCGCGATCTGGGTAAGCTGGCGATGGATGTGTTGGGCGCCCGCGGTGAGATTGCCGAGGCCTGGCCTTATCAGCTCACCGGACTGCAGCGCATGTTCTTGTTTACGCGCTCGGATACCATCTACGCTGGTTCTAACCAGATTCAACGCAACATCATCGGTGAACGCGCACTCGGGCTGCCCAGAGAGCCACGTCCTCAAGCCGCAAAGTAATGACTATGGCGAACAACATCCCGTCTTACCCCGTCGGCCGCAACATTCTTGAAGGCAAGACCGTGCTGGTTACTGCCGCCGCTGGTACCGGTATCGGCTTTGCCACCGCCAAACGCTGCATCGAAGAAGGCGCGAGCGTGATGATCAGTGATATGCACGAGCGCCGACTTGGCGAGGCGGCCGAGAAGCTGGGCGAAGTCTCGAGTGCGCGGCCCGCACTTTGTGTCTGCAATGTAACCAAAGAAGATCAGGTCTGCGGCTTGATCGAAGCTGCTGCGGCCGAGCTTGGCCGAATTGATGTGCTCGTTAATAACGCCGGCCTCGGCGGATACTCGAAGTTGGTCGACATGAGTGACGAGCAGTGGCAGGCGGTAGTCGACGTTACCTTGGGCGGTACTTTTCGCATGACCAGGGCGATGCTGCGCCATATGAAGGGGCAGGGGGCCGGTGTCATCGTCAACAATGCTTCGGTGCTCGGCTGGCGTGCCCAGGAGGGGCAGGCTCATTATGCGGCCGCCAAGGCTGGGGTGATGGCGCTGACGCGCTCGGCTGCCATCGAGGCGGCCGACTACGGTGTACGTGTAAATGCTGTAGCACCGAGTCTTGCCATGCACGAGTTCCTTGCCAAGGTCACGCCTGAGGGGCTGCTCGATGAGCTGACCCGGCGCGAGGCTTTCGGCCGCGCGGCCGAGCCCTGGGAGATAGCCAACGTCATCGTCTTCCTCGCCAGCGACTACTCTTCTTATATGACCGGAGAGATAGTCGCGGTGAGTTCTCAGCACCCCTAGTCTGCGGTGGCTACTCAGCCTGGGTAGTAGCGAGCGATAGTATCGGCCACACACACCGGCTTCTGGCCACCTTCTAGTTCGATGGTCACGCGCACCGTGGCCTGGATCCCCCCGCCCTTTACCTCCTCGGCTTTTACCAGTTCACCCGAGGCGCGGATCTTCGACCCTACCGGTACTGGTGCGGGGAAACGTACCTTGTCGGTGCCATAGTTTACTCCCATGGCGATGCCGTGCACCTCGATTATCTGCGGCAGCATCATGCTCACCATCGACAGTGTCAGGTATCCGTGTGCGATCGGTCCGCCAAACGGGCCCTGCTTAGCGCGCTCAACGTCTACGTGGATCCACTGGTGATCACCGGTGGCGTCGGCGAAGCGATTTATGCGTTCTTGGGAAATCTCAATCCATTCACTGCAGCCCAGCTGCTGGCCCACCGCCTCGAGTAGCTCGGTGGGTTTTTCGAATACCTTGGCCATGTCTTGGTTCCTACCTCCTTCATGGATAGCCGACGTAAGTACTGAGCGGATAAATCCCGAACAAGTATCGAGTGTTCGCTAATAATCCGGGTCAGCGGCTGATTTTGGCCAAGCGGCGCGGTTCACGCAACGCTTGCTATAGCTCCTGGCTAGGAAGCCGGCGGTTGAAGCGGCGAGCCGCTCCGATAGGACTCGTTGCCCCGGCTAGTTTCTGGCAGCGAGTCGGCGTGAGGCTCTCGATGTT
>CAZPPZ010000284.1:0-4037 GCA_964588545.1 uncultured Myxococcales bacterium
CCGCTTGGACTGTTGAGGGGTGACAGAAAGGGCGTGCCCACTTTCATACCGAGGTGGCTGTGCCCCTTCCCCGCCAGTCACGTCACGCGCTGGGCGGCGAAGAGGGGCATCAAGCCCAACACCGTGACTTTCTTGAGCCTGTTGCTGGTGCTGTTGGCGATGTGGCTGTTTGCCGAGGGACGTTTCGTCAGCGGCCTGTTGGCTGCTTGGGCCATGACTTTTCTCGACACCGTCGATGGTAAGCTGGCTAGGGTTACTCTTACCTCCTCGCCTATAGGCAACGTTTTTGATCACGGCATCGATCTCGTGCACCCGCCCTTTTGGTATGCAGCCTGGGCCGCAGGGTTGGCCGCGGCGGGAACCATGGCTGCCTCGCAGCTCAGTCTTGCGCTGTGGATAATCGTTGGCGGTTACGTGTTCGGACGTTTGCTCGAGGGCCTGTTCATAGCGTTGTTTG
Source organism: uncultured Myxococcales bacterium (assembly GCA_964588545.1). Lineage (GTDB taxonomy): Bacteria > Desulfobacterota > Binatia > UBA1149 > SPBQ01 > CAZPPZ01. The sequence continues at coordinate 458 of CAZPPZ010000284.1, forward strand.
GTTTGGAGCTACACGCGTGGCGGCCGATCGACTCCCACTTCCGGCTGATTACCGCGCGGCGTAACCCCAACTTGCTGTTGCTCAGTGCAGCGACTCTGCTTGCCAGGCCCGATCTAGGGTTCGTCACGGTTGCGGTTTGGACGGTAGTTTCGCTGGTCTTCCACAGTGTCCGCATCGTCCAAGCGCTGGTCGAACGCGTTCGTGGGGCAGCGATGATCTCGTGGCTGGATGGCTAGACCTAGGCGATATCGCGGATACGGTCAGAGCGGTACTTGGCGGCATCAACCTCGTTGATCGTACCATCCTCGATTCGGTACACCTTGTCGGCAACGTCGAGCAGAGCCACTTGATGAGACACCGCTAGTATCGTCACGGCTCCACGAAGTCGCCTTACGGTGTCGCAGACTTCGGCTTCGCTGGTCGGGTCGAGCGAGGCCGTGGCTTCGTCGAGTATGAGTAGCTGGGGCTGGTCGATCAGCGCACGCGCGATGGCGATGCGCTGGCGCTGCCCACCCGACAGCCGGGCACCGCGTTCTCCAACCGGGGTGTCGCAACCCTCGTGCATGGTGCGTACGAAGTCCCAGGCTCCCGCGGCTTTGAGTGCGGCTTCGACGTCTGCGCTCGCGACCTCGGGGTCTCCCAGGGTGACGTTTACGCCAACGCTTTCATGCAGCAAAAAGGTTTCTTGAGGGACGTAGCCGATGCGCTGCCGCCAGGCGCTCATGTCGGCATCGGCCAGCGGTAGGTCATCGACGCATATCTTGCCTGCTTGCGGCCGCACCAAACCGCAGACCAGGTCCACGACCGAGGTCTTACCTGCCCCCGAGGGGCCGACGATGACGGTCACCTTGCCCGCGGGGATATCCAGCGACACGTCGTGCAGCACCTGGTGGTCGTCATAGGCGAAGTCTACCTCGCGCAGGGTGACCGCGTGGCGAAGGTCGGGGACCAGCGCCCCGCCGCTTCGTTCGCGCTGGTCTTCCGATTCATCGATGGCGCTGCGCAGTGACCAGAAGGCGCTGTCACAGGCCGCCATGCGTTGGTAGAGCTTCTGCATGCGGTTGAGATGCCCGAGCAGGCGGCCGAACAAGAGCGCCAGCAGGATCACTTTGTCGACTTCGATAGCGAACCACGACAGTGCGACGAACAGTCCCAGAGATATCGCGCCCACCAGCAGCGGCTCCTGCAAGGCACGCAGAGCTTCCTTGCTGAGGACTTCCTTGCGCAGAGCTTTGTTGAGGCGCTGGGTTTCGTGTTCGAGAAGCGGCGCTATCAGCCGCTCTCGAGCCATGGCCTTGACCGGTTTGACTGCCCACAACACGTCGGTCAGGCGACCGATCAGGCTCTTCATCAGACGAGTCTGCCGCGTCCCTGCGCGGCGGGTCATACCCACCAGGCGGCTCAGAGCCAGCAGCGCGACGCTGCCGACCGCTGCTGCACCCAGTGTGGCCTGCCAGGAGGCAGCTATCGCGAGTGCTGCATACACGACCACCTGAACGAACAGCGAGGCTATGGTGATGCCGTATAGATAGGCCTGCGAGGCGCGAAAAGCTTCGGTGGCAAAGGCGTTGGCTACGCTGCCCACGGGTTTGCGTATGTAGTACTCCCAGCGCGAGGCGAGCAGCGCACGCAGGAACTCCAGGCGTAGGTCAGTGGCGACGTGCGCGACGGTGTAGCCCACCTCGCGCTGGGCGATGATCATCAGCCCCGACTTTACCACCATAGCGCCCACCAGTACCGATAGCAGGATGCCCAGCGTGGGCTCTAGCCCAACCCCTGCAAGGGCTGTGGTGATCATGCTTTCGAGCTTGGAGCTGTTGGCACCTGGAACCGCGTCCTTGCCGGTGACGATGCTCAGCACCGGCAGCAGGCTCGACAGGCCCAGGCCCTCGAATACTGCCGCGAGCAATAGGCAGGTAAGCATTACCGCAGAGCGCCAAGGATAGGCGCGGGCAAAAACGATCAACAAGCGCATCTTCGGCGCAAGCGTTCGCATGCTCGTGGTCCTGCGTCAACCGGCGGGAGCCTTGGCAAGAGGACCACGCGAATTGCACGCGGGGGCCGCCACGGACTAGGATGGCCGGGTGGTGGGTGATTATAGCTTCTCAGCTCTGGTGCTTGCGGGACGCCGCAGCGGCGAGAAAGAGCCCTTGGCAGCCGTTACCGGCTGCTCTCACAAGGCACTGTTGGAGGTGGCCGGGCGGCCGATGCTAGAGCACGTTTTGCGCAGCGTTGCGGCCCAGCCGGGGCTGTGCCGGCTGGCGATCAGTTCTGACCGTAGCGATCTACTACAGGCACTACCAGCTCTTAGTGAGATGGGTCTCAAAATCCGTGTCGAGCACCACTGTAGTGCGGCTTCTCCAGCCGCAAGCGTGGCCGATTTTATTGAGGCCTCGGCGAGTGCGGGTCCTTTGTTGGTGACCACGGCTGACCATGCCTTGCTTACTGCGCAGATGCTCTCGCACTTTTGGGCTGAAGCCCTTAGCAGTGGGGCTGAGGTTGCCGTGGGGGTGGTCTCCGAGACGCTGTTTCGTGCCAGTTACCCGCATCTTCGTCGCACTTTTGTTCGCCTCGGTAGCCAAGGGTTCTCCGGGGCCAACCTGTTCGCTCTTATTGATCATAAGGCGGCCTCTGTGGCTCGGTTTTGGAGCAGCGTTGAGCGCTATCGCAAGCGTCCTGTTCGTCTGATTGGACAGTTCGGACTGCGCAATTTATTGCGCTATGCGCTCGGACGCTTTGACGCCGATACTGCGGTTAGCGAAGTATCGCGTATTCTTGGGGTTAGGGTAGCGCTCATCCAAATGCCCTTTGCCGAGTGCGCCATCGATGTCGACAAGCCTGCCGATCTCGACCTGGTAGCCGATATCCTCAGCCGCCGTTAGCCTGGGCCGACTCGGCCCCAAGCGTGCCTGGGGCTGTTGGAAAAAAACGGCCGTCAAAGTTAGGTTTTGACTGGGCTCCAGGTCTCCTGGAGGGGGGATTGGTCAAATCGACGTGCGGGTCGGCGTACTCAGTAATCTACGGGCAGGTGGGGGGAGCAGCAGAGCAGCTAAGGTTGCGGCCTTCCTCCAGGGCCACCCGGAGGTTGTCATGGTTAGCCCACGTGATGGCGGCGGCGTGGCCGGGGCGTTGGCTGTTCTTGCCGACAAAGACATCGACGTTCTGGCGGTTAATGGTGGTGACGGCACGCTTCAGCGGGCACTCACCGAGATCCTCAGTGACGGACCCTTCAAGCGCCTACCGTTGATCGCGCCGCTGCGCAGCGGCCGCACCAGCATGGTGGCTCTTGATATCGGCAGCCACCGCGACCCGGTCACGGCACTCGAGGGGCTGCTGCAAGATGCCAGTATGGGCAGCTGTTCGGCGCGCATCGTCGAACGGCCGGTTTTGCGCGTCGATCTCGGCGACCAGTGTCGAGTACAGTACGGAATGTTCTGTGGTTTTGGTGTGATCCACCGGGCCATAAGGCTGACCCAGAAGATCTTTCCCCATGGCCGCAGCCAGGGAGTGCTCGGCTCGACCCTGGTCACTGCCATCCTGGCAGCCCGAATGTTGTTTGGCTCGAGCGATCCGATTCTAG
>CAZPPZ010000285.1:0-4011 GCA_964588545.1 uncultured Myxococcales bacterium
GACGACAACCTCTGCACTACCGACAGCTGTGACGCGGCCAGTGGCTGCATCAACGACAACAACACCGACGCCTGCGATGACGGAGACGCCTGTACCACCGCCGACACCTGCGCTGCCGGCGCCTGTGTGGGTGGCGCGGCGCCGAACTGTGACGACGGTTTGTCGTGTAACGGCAGCGAAACTTGCGACCCGATCAGCGGATGTACAGCGGGAATTCCCCTCAACCTCGATGATGGTATCGCCTGCACGGTTGACAGTTGCAGTGAGGAGACGGGTGTCGCCCACGCTCCAAGCGACGTGATGTGCGACGATGGCCTGTTCTGCAACGGCAACGAGCGCTGCGATCCGCAAAGCGGATGCCAGGCAGGCGCGGAACCTCTAGACTGCGCGGCACTAGAGACCGAGTGCGCAGCCGCTCAGTGCAACGAGGAACTCCAGAACTGCGAAGTCTTGTCAGTCAACGAGGGGCTCAACTGTGGACAGCCCGGAGACGGCATTTGCAGCTTCGACGGCATCTGCATGGACGGAGAGTGCGTGGATCTGCCGGCTTGCGACCCGCTATGCGAACGTTGTGACGTCGGCAACTGTGTGAGCCTCTGTGGCAACCCCGTGGACACGGCAACCGACGACATTACGGTCTCCGATGCTCTGCTCTCACTTCACGCCTCGGTCGGACTGGCCGAGTGCCCACTATGTGTATGCGATGTCAACGGCAGCGGAACGGTAAGCGCCTCGGACACCCTCGCAGTGCTATCAGTAGTCGTACGTCTCCCGATGGAATTCGCTTGCCCCGGGCCTCAGCTTCCGCCAGCACCGGAGCCAACCACAACGACAACGACAACTACTACCCTCCCATAAGACAGAAAGGGTTATTCATCCCTAGCCGCAGCCAGGAGGCTCCAGAGCCTCTTGGGTGCGGCGGGAACCTCACAAGCCGAGACCCCGAGCGGCGCAAGAGCATCATTGATCGCGCACATCAGCGCAGCCGGGGTGGTGTGCATAGCCCCCTCGCCGACCCCCTTGGCCCCTAGAGGCGTAAACGGCGAAGGCGTGACCAAGGCCTTCTTCTTGGTCATGGGGACATCGTGCACGCTGGGCATCAAGTAATCCATAAACGTCGATGTCAACAGTTGGCCGTCGTCGTCGTAGACGTACTCCTCAAGTAGCGCAGCGCCTACACCCTGAGCTACTCCCCCCTGAGTCATACCCTCGACAGTAGCGGGGTTTAGGCGAGTACCGCAGTCGTCAACAATATAGTACTCGAGGATCGCCACCATGCCGGTCTCGACATCCACTTCAACAAGGACCAGGTGACAAGCATTAGCAGCTGTCAGGTAGCTCTTGGCCCGCCCTTGATCATCAGCCTCGGTCCGCCCAGCGGCAGTCCACGCGTAGGTAGCCTGGGGGTTGGGATCGATCTCAGGCGGCAGCAGGTCACTGCGCGCCAGCATGGCGCCGGCAACCTGCGCAAACGGGATCTTGGCCTCGGGCATAGCGATGATGCGTAGTTCCCCATCTTGGAACTCGACATTGTCGACATCGGTCTGCAGAAGTACGGCCGCTACTCGGCACAGCTTGTCGGTTAGCAGCTTAGAAGCACCAAGCACAGCGCCAGTGATAGCCACCCCGAGACGACTTCCCCCTGGCCCAAAGTGCGGCGGTGCGGCGAGCGAGTCCTGATAGACCACGCGGACCTCATCTATATCGACGCTGAAGTAGTCAGCCAGTACCTGCGAGACCAAGGTGTACTGGCCCTGCCCTTCCAACGAGAATCCGAGTTTGACGCTGAGCTTGCCGAAGATGTCGATGGCCACCGTCACGCCCTCGGGAACTCCGGTGCCCTGCATTCCAACGACGGCGTAGGCGTTCCAATCGAAGACCCCGGGCTCGATGGTATTGACCAGGCCTATGCCCAGGTAGCGCCCATCGCGCAGCGCCTCGGCCTGACGCTCGCGCAGCTTGGCATACCCCCCCATATCCAAGACCGCGTCGAGCGCAGCCTCGTAGTTACCACTGTCGTATTCGTTGCCACTGGCGATGGTATAGGGAAAAGCATCGGCAGGAATATAGTTTCTTCGGCGGATCTCGGCCACGTCGATGCCGAGCTTGCGTGCAGCCAAGTCGAGCGTCTGCTCTAGCACCCAGTTATGCGGCGGTGGCCCCATGCCGCGATAAGGACTACCGGGCAGCTTGTTGGTTGCAACAATGGTCAAATCGTACTCGGCCGCAGCAATAGCGTAGCAACCGGTAAAGGCAGCCAGAGGCTTAGCAGCAGACAGCGAACCGAAAGCCTCAGCAGTAGCGCCAAGATCATCTAGCAACTTGACCTTGAGCCCCGTGATCGTGCCATCTTCTCGCAACGCCAAAGCCACCTGGTAATGCCGATCCCAAGACTGGCCTGCACCAGCCGATAGATATTCAATGCGATCCTCGATCCACTTGATCGGACGACCATCGGCCTTACGCGAGAGAATTGCCGCGATGTCTGGACCGCGGAAGCCTCCCTTGCCGCCAAAACTCCCACCGTGGGCTTGGCTGATTACCCGGACCCGGTTCGACGGTATGCCGAGCACCGCCGAGCGAGCCAACGCAACATGCGACTGCGACTGCACGCTCGCCCATAGCGTCAAACTATTATCGAGCACGTCCCACTTCGCGATGCAGCCGAAGGTCTCGAGCGGATTGGCACCGAGACGGTTCCAGCGGTAGCTCTCGGTAACTACGTGATCCGCCGCGGCAAACGCTTGATCAACCTCGCCCCAAGTAAACACCCGCTTGAGCATGACGTTGCTGCCATGCTCTTCGAAAATCAGCGGGCTCTTACAGACAGCAGCCGCATGAGCGTCGACAACGGCCTCGAGAGGCTCGTACTCTACCCGAATGAGCTCGAGCGCATCCTCGGCAACGTAACGGCTAACTGCCGCGACCGCGGCTACCGGCTCACCAACAAAGCGGACCTTTTCCGTCGCGATACAGTGCCCACCCCAGCCCTCGGGAAGAGTTGGCGCAGGATTTGTCCAGCGCCGTGCGTCCTCTCCGGTAGCTACAGCAACAACACCCGCAAGCCCCTCGGCCTCACTGGTATCCACAGAGACTATACGCGCATGGGCATGAGGACTACGCAGGATGGCACAGTGAAGCATTCCAGGCTGAGTAACATCGTCTATGAACTGAGAGCGGCCGGTAAGCAGAGCAGGATCCTCAACACGGTTGAGACCGCGGCCAATATAGCGCGGATTGCTAGTCGGCAGCTCTTCAATGCTCGTCGGAATCTTCACTCTGTGCCCACCTTGACATCATCGGCATCAGCCATCTTGCGCACCGCAGAACGCACCGCAGCCAATATCGACTGATAGCCCGTGCATCGGCAGACTTGACCTCCGAGAACGTCCAGAATCTCCTCGTCGGAAGGATCACCACTGCGCTCAAGCATCTCCTTGATCGACAGGATGAAGCCCGGCGTACAAAAACCGCACTGTAGGCCGTGTTCCTCCATGAAGGCCTGTTGTATCGGATGCAACTCGCTGCCGTCGCTCAGTCCCTCGATGGTAGTGATCTCCGAGCCGTCGGCCTGAACCGCCAACATAATGCACGAACGCACCGCGCGCCCGTTCCATAGAATCGTACAGGCACCACACACACCGTGCTCACAACCAACATGGGTACCGGTGAGTCCAAGCTCACCACGGAGTAGATCGACCAAAGTCGTGCGCGGCTCTACCCTGGCCTCGTAGGGCTTACCGTTAACGCGGATACGAATAGTCCTCGATTTGGCAATCACCATGGCTCCACTCAAACTGTTGCCGCAGCTCGAAGCGCGGCCTCCTGCAACGCCCGGCGGCTCAGCACACGGGCCAAGTCACGACGATACTCAGCACTGGCATGAACGTCGCTCAGCGGCTGCTCGAGATCGTCAGCTGCTCGAGGCCCGGGCCCCGCCAAGAGCTTCGCCCCCGGGCTCTCGCCCACCACCCACTTGTTCTCCCCCCCCGCCCCCCGGCGGCGCGCGCC
>CAZPPZ010000286.1:0-4010 GCA_964588545.1 uncultured Myxococcales bacterium
AGCGTTGGGTGTGCTGAATGCCCCGGGACACGCGCGCCACCGGCGCCGTCGATCACTCGCTCTTCCCCTCGTGGCTGCAGGTGGTGACCGATCTCGGCGATGTCGCCGCCGACGGTTCTCAGGTCTAGCGGCGAGTGGCCGCCAACCTCGGCAGCTCGGATCAGCACCGCGAACTGAACTCTGCGAGCACCGCTTTGGTGTCGGCTCCAAGGCGACGGGCGCTTCCCAAAGGCTGGCGGGCGCGCGGCGCAGCGACGTCTTCTGGCCTGACTCTCGTGTTCGCTCGTCGCGGCTGAGTCTTGCCGGCTTGCAACGCATGCGCTGCGACATCGTGCAGTGAAATATCAACAAGCCGGGCTCCGCCTTGGTGCCAGCTGGCCAGCGCCGCCAGCGCCGCATGGACGCCGGTGAGCGGATCAGCGATGGCATCGCCACAAAACGCCGGCGCTTCTTCGCTGCCTGCCGCTACCGCCAGTCCGGCGGCGGCGGCGGCATCATCGCCAAAGGCCACCCAGTTGCGCTGTGGCTGGCGGCGGCCGTAGCCGGTTATGCTCAGCCAGGTCAGTCCGGGCACAGTTTCGACCAGAGCGCGCGCATCGATGCCAAGCTGAAGCAGTGCCCGGGGGCGCGAGCTCTCGACTACGATGTCGGCGTTGCGCAGTAGTCGGATCAGAGCCAGGCGGTCGCTGGGACAGCCGAAGTCCAATGCCACGCTCTGCTTGCCGTAGTTCAGCAGGTTGTAGAAAGCCTCGGGGCCGCTGCGCGCGCCATCTGGGCGTCGGCGGCTCTCGACCTTTATCACTCTTGCTCCACAGAGCTGCATAAGGTGGGTGGCCAGTGGGCCAGCCCATAGTGACGAGAGGTCGATGATCAGCGGGCCGGGTCGGCTGCTGTGGCTACTCGGCCGACCGTGGAGCGCGCTGCGATACCACGGCTGCGGTGTGGCTGAGGGCGACCGGACCTCGGCAACAGCCAGGCCGAGAAGCCGGGCGCGCTCTAGCAGCTCAGCGCCGGATCGCCGAGCGAGTGAGGTTTGGATCCAGTTCCAAGTATCTCTCCTCGCGCTGTCTTCGAGCCAGGCCGGGAGCAGCTCGACGTCGTCGGACCGCGGGAGGTTTACCGCCAGCCAGCCTCCCAGCGAGGGCAGCAGATGGCAGCTTCCACCGGGTGAGATCCGGCCACGGCGCTGATAGCCGAAGATGGCCGCGCGCTCGCCAAGCAGGGCAGGGCCGTCGAGGTCGTAGGCGAGCGGGTTGGTGCTGACATTGGCCAGAGCTGCTAGCGCTCCGCGCATCGCCGTAGCCAGGTGCCAAGGGCCGAGTGACGCTTGGCCTGGCTCTCCGCTTAGCGCCATCGCTCCCGATGCTGCCCAGTCGCGCAGCGGGTCGTAAGCAGCGCGTCTCGTATCTGCTGCGACCGCAAAACCTAGCGATTCGAGCAGCGCCGCGCCGTAGGCGCTAGCCTCGTCCGAGCCGCCTATGCGGTGTCTGGTGTAGTCGTGACTCGCGCTCGCTGGGTCCATCGCCAAGGCTGCGAGCTTAGCGCGCGAGGCCATTCAAGGACAGCGGAGTGATGAACCAGAAGAGCTTTTTGCAGTCTACCGTTGACTGACCTTTCTTGGCCGGTGGTTATTCGATAAGACTTCGACGTTCGATTGAGGAGACGTGATGGCACATGGTAACGAGGCACCGCTAGGCGGCGTTCGCATAATCGAAAGTTCGCTACTTGGTCCGGCGGCGATTAGTACGCATCTGGCTGATCTTGGTGCAGAGGTGATCAAGATCGAGTCACCCTCGGGCGACTACGTTCGCGAAATGACCTGGCCGATTATCAACGGCAACTCTTTGTTCCACCTGCACATCAACCGTGGCAAGAAGAGTCTGGTCCTTGATTTGCGCAAGCCTGAGGCTGTTGCCGTGTATAAACAGCTGGTCGAGAAAGCCGACGCCGTCGTCGAAGCGATGCGTCCGGGTTCTCTGGCTAAGCGTGGACTGGGCTACGACGAACTCAAGAAGATCAATCCACGCATCGTGTTCTGCAACATCTCCGGTTATGGCATGACCGGGCCCTACGCCAATCTGCCGGCTCATGGCATAGCCTTCGATACTTGGGCGGGGATCGTCAAGCCGGCCTATGATGATGATGGCTTCTGCTACATTCCCGAACATGCATCAATTGGGATGCATGCCGGGCCGATGTTTGGTGCGCTGGGGATTCTTGCCGGCATAATCCGCGCTCGTGCCAGTGGTCAGGGCTGTATGTTGGAGATTGGTCAATCTGACGCGGCCGCCTATATGGACTGGTACCGTAGCGAGACCTGGATGGCGTATGCCCGGCCGGCAGATGAGGTTACTGGAAACAAGTCGGATAACTACGAACGGCGAGAGCCGGGAACCGCCGGTATGAAGCAAGGTGTGCGTTATCAGATCTATGAGTCGGCCGACGGTCACGTGCTGTTTATGGCGTCGGAGCAGGCCTTCTGGAAGAACTTTTGTGAGGCGGTGGACCGTGCTGATCTCTTCAAGCGATGGCCGGGGTCGAAGTTTGCCGATCATGCCCGCGGCAATCGTGAGCTGCAGCGCGAGTTGCGCGATATCTTCAAGAGCAGAGCCTCTGGCGCGTGGATCGAGCTTGGTGAGGCTGCTAACTTTCCGATCGCGCCGGTCAACACTCCTCAGAGTATTGCCGAGGATCCGCAGTTCAAGTCTCGCTTTGCCCTCTATCCGCACCGGCGCCACGGCGCCGACATGCTGCCGTTCCCGGTGAAATTTGCCGGTGAGCAGCTTCCCGAGCCGAGCTTGGCTCCGGGCGTGGGTGAGCAGGGCGAAGCGCTGTTAAGGGAGCTTCTCGGATATGACGACGTCGCTATTGCGAGGCTGCGCGAAGCCGGGGTTCTCGGGGGATGAAGGGCCTCGCTGCTCGGGCGGCATGCCACGGTTTCGGACTCTAATGCTTTACCCCCCCAATCGGGGGACGGCTTGCCAAGCTCGGCTACGCCCAGACTACAAAGCGTAATGTATTCTAGCTGGCCGCTTAATCCGCCGTGGCGCGACTGAGTGGGTGCAGGGGCTTGCTGAGAAGCGACTTGCCGTAGAATCTAGGTACGCAAAGGGGGGGTGAACCCCGGGCCCGAGCCGCGTTCGCAAACACCCGTACCCAAGGACGTCTATGCCAATTGCTATCCGCTTCAAGACACCGATTCTGTTAGCCGCACTGGTGACCGTGCTGGCCTTCTCTGTGCTAGTGCCGGCTCAGGCTCGGGCCGGAAATCGTGCAGCGAAATGTAAGTCCCTGCTGATCAAGAAGACCGCGCTTTTGGGCTTCGGCAAGGTGCTGCGTGCGCGCTCTTTGTGCGAAAACGAGAAAATGGCGGGCGAGCTACCGGCTAGCGTCGATTGCACGGCTGATCCGCCCATTGCTCTGGGGCCAGGATCTGGTTCGGATAAGCTCGATAGCAAGCTTACTAAGCTACAGGGCAGGCGCAACCAACTTGCCCTCACTCTTAACGCCAAGTGTGCTACTTCCCCGGCGATACCGCCGTCGTCTCTTGGCCTCGATCTAATATGCTCTCCACCCAGCGACCTATGGGATGCGGTTACAACCTGTGGTTTTGACCTGATGAAGGCGCGGGCGGCGCGAATGTTCGACCTCGCCTATAGAGATACGCCGGCCGCTGTTGGCTTTGACGAACGCCAATGCCGAGCGGCCATCGCCAACCGATTACGCCGGGCGTTTCTCGGCCGCATGCGTCACCGTAGTGATTGCCTGAGCGCGGCTGACAAGGGTGAGGTCGGTCTGGATTGCCGCGCGGCCGCGGCCTGGCCTGGGCGTGTTGATCCCACCGGTTATCGAAAGGCCGATCGTCGTTTGAGCGAAGTCTTGCAGGTCATGTTCGATGACGTTGCGGCTTCCTGTGACATAGATTTAGGCGCCGCTGGATTTCCCAATATCGACCTGCTCGATCGCACCCAGGGTGACGGGTTCACCTACGTCGACCTCTTCCACGATTT
>CAZPPZ010000287.1:0-3983 GCA_964588545.1 uncultured Myxococcales bacterium
CGTGGGCCCCACCGCCACCACGCAGAATAAGGTGAAAGACCAAAAGACCCTCGTCAAGGACTCCCCGCAATCCCCCCCCCAGCCGATCGCAGCCAAGCGTCCCCAAGATCTAAACCAGCTGGTAGACGAAACCCTCCCGCTGTTTCGTCAGGCCCACCCCAATCTTTCGATATCTTTTGAGGCTGGTGTCGGGCTGCCGCCGATACTGATGAACCGTGAAGGCGTCAAGCGCGCGCTGGTAAATCTGCTGAGTAACGCCGTCGCCGCGGTTGGGGACGATGGCGGCGAAGCGGCGGGTATAGTCGTTCGCACCAGTTTTGAATCCGAGTTGGAGCGCGTTTGCCTCGAGGTGTGTGACAGTGGAGCGGGAATACCCGCGGAGATTAGAGCTCGGGTGTTTGAACCATACTTTTCGACCAAAGCGGAGGGCACCGGGCTCGGTTTGGCCATAGTTTCGTCGATTGCTGCGGACCACCAGGCCTATGTGCGGTTACACGAGCACCAGCCCTGTGGTACTCGCGTAGTTATAGAGTTCCCCGCGAGTTGTGCCGGCGATGGTGTCGGAAGTGGCTAGCAGAGTGTTGGCGAACCCCAAGCCGAGGCGGGCGATGGGCGTGATAAGAGAGCCGTCATGGTGAAGACGCGAATCTTGGTGGTCGATGACGATGAGCGTGTGCGCACCTCGATCGGCAGTGTGCTTCGCGACGAGGGTTATGATGTGGCGATTGCCACTCATGGCATCGAGGCGGTCGAATGCATTCGCCGAGCGCCACCGGCACTGGTTTTGCTCGATGTGTGGATGCCGGAGCTCGACGGCATCGAGGTGCTCTCTCTACTAAAGAACGAACAGCCCGAACTTCCGGTTATCGTTTTGTCGGGGCATGCCAACGTGGAGGTTGCCGTCAAGGCTACGCGGCTAGGTGCCGTGGACTTCATAGAGAAACCCTTCTCTATTGATGCTCTGCTCAGCTCGGTGTCGCGTGCTCTCGAGGACGGTTCTGAGGTCGAGATAGAGGGGCAACACGGTCACGGCGGACTTGGCGAAGTCCAGGTCGCGGACGCACCCTTGGTCGTCCAGCGCAGCATTGCACGCAGTGTGGTCGGCGGCGGGCTGGGGCTTCACAGTGGCGTACGTACCGGGCTCATACTGTTGCCGCTGGGGTTGGGCTGCGGGATTCGCTTTGGCCGGGTCGGCAGCGAGGACTACGTTGAGGCCCACGTCGATAATGTCGACTCTACGGGTTACGCTACCACACTGTACAAACGCGGTCTGGTAGCACGCACAATCGAGCACCTGATGGCCACGTTGCACGCCTACGGCATCACCAACCTGCTGGTAAAGGTCGACGGTGAAGTGCCGATTCTCGACGGCTCAGCCGTCGAGATCTGCGACCTCCTCGACTCCGTGGGCGTCGAGGATCAAGGCGGAGCTGTGGCCGCGGTGACTGTCGACAAAGAAATCCGAATCGACCCCGCTGCCGATCAGTTCATATCGATTCGCCCATACGATGGGTTGCGAATCCGCTATGAGCTGGTCTATCCAGACCCGGTCGGTGAGCAGACCTTTGTTTTCGAGATGACTGATGTTGGGGCCTTTCGTCGTGACATCGCCCCGGCACGCACCTTCGGCTTCGTCGAGGAGATCCGCGCACTAGAGTCTGCCGGGCTTGGCCAGGGGGGCCAGCTGGGCAATTTTATCTTGATAGGAGACCAGGGGATCGTAAACACCGAGCTGCGTTTCCCCGAGGAACTGGCTCGCCACAAGATTCTCGATTTGATCGGCGATTGCTATCTGCTGGGCAGGCCTTTGAGAGGGGATATCCATGCACGCAAGACCGGACATTCTCATAATGTAGAGCTGATGCGCGCGGTCGCCGAGCAGCTGTCGGGGGCCAAGCATTGAGGCGTCGCGGCTTACTTGAGTCCGATTATTTGCGGTGCGTCGAGCGTTCCTGAGATCCGGTAGTGTCGCCAACCGTCTCGTTCACCGGCTTTGGGCATGAGCCCGATGATGGCTTTGGCCCGCGGAGAGCCGTCGGCGGGTCTGGCGTTGAGGTCAGCAAGGATTAGCGGCGAAGAGCCCGCAGACGGGGCGAGACGAGCCTTGGTGACGCGCCATTCTACCCTCTCGGCTAGCGCGTTCGCGTCTTCGAGCAGTACTTGGCCGTTGCGCAGCTGAGCCTCCAGGGTTGCTGATTGGAAACTCCATTCGCCGATAGGCCTGCCGGTGCTGCCCGGGCGTGAAGGCAGTGTCCCCGAAAATCTACCGGTATGACCTTCAAGGCTGAGGTGTCCGCTAGCTGCTGCACGACCCAAGGGGCTGTTGCTGTCGCCGCGGCCGAGAGCCGCGAGAACCAACTCGCCACCGAAAGTTCCGGATACTGTCAAGCCGTTGAGTCCGAGACAGCGCGCGGGGTCGATTTGGTCGAAGACCAGCTCGAGGGTGCGGGTCCCGCTTGGCCTCTCCTCGTCACCGCGACGCTCGCGACGTAGACTTCCGCGCAAGCTCCCGCCGCAGCCGTCGGCGTCGAACTGCATGAAGCCGCTCCAATGAAGCGAAAGGTAGAGTGAATCGAGGTGCAAAGAGTATGGCGCTCGCAAAATATCCACTCCCTCGATGTAGTATCCCAACGGCCACCACGAGAACGATACCTCATCGAAAGTGGTAGTCAGCCCCAGCGGGGTCAGCCGCGCGCTGACCAAGTGTTCGACCACGCGCCGGTGGGGGAAAGTCCAGGCGAGAAACACTAGCGCTAGCGCGGCGAAGATACAGACTCGTCTCATGTTCGCGAAAGCGCGCCGGCAATCAAGATTACGTCGAAGCGCGTGTGGTCATCGTAGCGGCGTTTGAGCTCCACCTTTTTTACATAGACGGGGTGCTCGGCCAATTCGATCTCACGCAACAGCTCGACGACCTGGGAAAGCGAGACCGTGGTCAGGCGAAGCTCCACGGTGGTTTCCTCGATGCCCTCGCGCACCTGGCGCCGGGTCGGGTTCATCGAGGTGATGGCCTCGGGCTTTACCGACGCGGATGTTGCGCGGTCCATGAACGAAAACAACGAAAAGTCGGCGTCGGTGGTGGCAGTATCGGCGTCCGCTCCGACCTGCGGCTCGAGCAGCGCAATTCGCTTGGCGAGCGTGCTCATTTCGGCGATGTCGTTGGAGAGCTGAGTGATACGCTTCTCGGTTCGCCCTCGGGCGCCGACTATCGGTTCGATCATGCCAACGTATAGGATTGCCAACGCCATCAATACCCCGAGGACTGCTACCAGGCGCTGTTCACGTGGGCTTAGACGACCGATGGCCACGGAGATGGCGTGTCGGGCCTGCTGAAGCAGCTGCATCATGCCGGGTTACTCTCAGCACCGAGGCGCACCGACAGTTCGAACTCGACGCTGTCGCCGCTGACACTCGATCTTACGTTGCTGACCTCGATGTCACCGAAGCGACCGCTTGCCGCCAAGGCCTGTCGTATTCTGGTGACGGTCTCGAAACTGTTGCCCTGGCCGTGCAGCCTGACCATCGGCGGATCGTAGGAGTAGGTGTCGAATTCGATGCCGAGCTCGACTGGTAGGGCTGCCGACATCTCGGCGAGTACGGCCAGAGGGCTTGATGCGGGTCCTGAGCCGGCGATCTCGCTCTGGCGGTGCTCGAGTTCGCGTAGTCGCAGCTGCATCTTGATGCGCTGTCCCGGGCCCTGTGATCCCGGCGGCATCACCTCGCGGAATATACTCTCGGCTCGAGCCTCTAAGGCCGCACTGCTGCGGTGAAGTCGGGCGTAATCGAAGGCCCCGGCGGTCAGCGCGAGCCCCAGTGCCAGCCCCGCCCATGGCGCCAGCGAACGGGCAGCAGCGTTGAGCTCACTGCGGGAATGCTCGAGATCGGCGGCTCCGTGTGCGGCTACCTCGATCAGCGGCGGCTCGGCGGCCGCGGCCCCCGCCAGCACCCGGGCCACCGCGGGGGGCGGGGGGCCGCCCCAGGGG
>CAZPPZ010000288.1:0-3968 GCA_964588545.1 uncultured Myxococcales bacterium
GCGCACGCGTCTGCAAGGGAAGAGAGAATATTGGATGCCAGCATCCCCACACCAATCATTGCCGCGCCGGTCAGCCAGTAGCCGAGGTAGTTTCCCAGTAGGAGTCCGGGATCCGGTGAACCCAGCCAGAACCGCACCAGTACGCGGGTGGATCGAGATCAGCGAAGCCTCGAGCCGGGAATTTCCCGGGCGGGCCAGACGAGGATGGTCGCGCTCGAGCTTGCTCAAGCCCTCGGCTACGGCGCGCTCGGCGATATCCTGAAGCTCTAGATCGAGGGAGGTAAAAATCGAGTAGCCCTCGCTGGTGAGCACTTCCGAGGGATAGGCTTGGCTGAGTTCGCGGCGCACAAACTCTACAAAAAAGGACGCGCCGCGTACCGGGGTTACCGGTGATACCGTCTCGACATCCTCGCTCACAGCCTGACGGTAGGTAGCCTCGTTAATGTCACCCTGGTCGAGCAAAACCCTGAGCACCACGTCGCGACGAGCTCGCGCGCGCTCGGGATGGCGATGGGGGGAGTAGTAGTTGGGAGCGCGAATCATACCAGCCAAAATCGCCATCTGTCCGAGCGTCAGCTCGCGCGGCTCTCGGCCAAAATAGAAGTCGGCCGCCTCCCACATGCCAAAGGCGCCCACCGGCCCCTTCTGGCCCATGTAGATCTCGTTGAGGTAGTTCTCGAGGATGTCGCGCTTGCTCAACTTGGTCTCGATGACCACGGCCATTGCCATTTCCTTGAGTTTACGGGCAATACTGCGCTCATGCGTCAGAAAGAAGTTCTTCACCAATTGTTGTGTAAGTGTTGATCCTCCCTGCCTAATTGTTCCCGCCTTAAGATTAACCACCAAAGCCCGCGCCAGCCCCTGGAGGTCGACACCGTGGTGCTCGAAGAAGCGGCGATCCTCAACTGCGATGATCGCCCTGACCAAGGGCAGCGGCACCTCGTCGAGCAGCATTTCGCGACGATCCTCGCGCAGGTCACCGTGAAGCCCGGTGATCAGCGCCGGTTCCAGGGCCAAATCGTAGCGCTGGCCGCCGCCATCATCTAAGTCGGCAACGCTAAGAATGCGTCGATCGGATCCAAACTGAATGCTGACCAAGCGGCCAGTCTCACGATGGGAGGGGTAGCGAAAAGCCCGCAGAAATATGTCGAAGCGGGGCGGGCTACCGCCACTGCGATACTCACCACGCGCAGCCGGGTCACGATCTACGCGTCGGTAGCCTCGCGCCGACAGGCGGCGCTGCAAGGCCGCCGCGTCGGTGGCCAAGCCTGGATAGAGCGGATAGGCACCCGAGTAGATCTTGGAAGGGAAATCCCAACGGCGGCCGGCAAACTTCTCGGCTAGGACACCTTCAATATCACGGTAGACCAACCAGCCGCCGAGCCCCGCCGCCGCCAACAGCGGCGGTGTCAGCAACAACAGCAGTGAGACCGCCGCGCGCAGCCAAGAGCGGCGCTGGCTGGGCTCCGCGGCGGCGTCGCTCACTCGACGTCAGGTTTGATCACTCGAAACAGCGTCTGGTCACCACGGCGCACCAACAACAGCACGCTCTGCTCCGCCCCACGCTCGCTCACCAGCTTGCGGAACTCGGCGACGCTGCTAACCGGCGAGTTGCCAACCATCTCGATGACATCACCGGCACGCAGCCCGACCTCATCAGAAGGCGAGCCGCGCGTCACAGACGACACCACAACGCCCTGCTGGTCTTTGGCCAGCCCCAGCTCCTCAGCAATCTCAGGGGTGATTTCCTGAACCGATAGGCCGAGACGCTCGGTCTTGACCGGCTTGCCCTCGGCGCTTCCGTCTTCGAGCTTGGCGATGGTGACATCGATGGTCTTACGCTTGCCGCGCCGTACTACCTCTACATCGACTGTCTTGCCGATCTTGGTACTCGCAACGATCGAGGGTAGATCGGTAGACTTGGCGACATGGGTTCCACCAAAAGTGACTATAACGTCGCCTACCTCGATGCCGCTTTCGGCGGCCGGGCTGTCGGGGAAGACCTTGGCGACCAACGCACCAGCGGCCTCGGGTAAGTCGAGAGAACCGGCGATGTCGTCATCTACAGGCTGAATCATCACCCCGAGCCAGCCGCGGGTAACATGCCCGGTCTCCTTCAACTGAGGGACGATCTCGCGCGCCATGTTCACGGGGATGGCAAAACCAATGCCGATGTTGCCTCCCGAGCGGGAAAAGATCGCCGAATTGATACCCACGACCTGGCCGGCAAGGTTGACCAGCGGTCCACCGGAATTGCCCGGGTTAATCGCAGCGTCGGTCTGAATGAAATCGTCGTAGGGACTCTCGTCGGGGCGATTGATGCGTCGGCCTTTGGCCGAAACGATACCCGCCGTCACCGTGTGATCGAGCCCGAAGGGATTGCCTATGGCCAGAACCCACTCCCCTACCTCGAGCTTATCGGAGTCGCCCAAAGCCACGGGCACCAAGCCTTCGACGCTGTCGATCTTGATCACGGCGATATCGGTCTTGGCGTCGGCCCCGATGACCTCGGCCTCATACTCCTTATCGTCGTGCAAGCGCACCACTACCTTGGTCGCATCCTCAACCACGTGATGGTTGGTGATAATGTAGCCCTCATCCGAGAGGATGAAGCCAGAGCCCAGGCTTCGACGCGGTCCGGGGCGGCGAAAATAGAACTCGAAAGGATCGCGACCACCGTGGCCACGCAGTTCTTTATCCTCGGACACCGTCGAGATATTGACCACCGAAGGCCGAAGATGAGCAATCACCTCGGCAAAACTCGGTAGCGCGATCGAGGTGCTGGTCTCGCCCGCGGTTACCGGCAGCACCGCCGGCATTGGCTCCAGTGTGACGACCTCTTCGGCTGAGGCACAGCTTCGATTATTCACCGAAGCCGTAACCGCGATTCCGATGATCGCACCTACGAGAAGAGTGGCGGTCAGAGCAGATCGGCCAGTGCTCATTGGTTGTTACCCTCCGTTGGCATGTCTCCACGTACTTCACGTACGTACTGTAATTGAAGCTCGTAGAGCATCTCTTCCATCAAATGATCTTCGTCCTCGTCGAGATTGCCGGCGGTCTTCTCACGCAGCATCGCCAGGATATCAATCATCGCCCGCGCCTGGGCGAGGTCCTTTGCAACCACACCTGAGCGGGAATCGGGAGCAAGCCCGAGGAACATGAAGGCCTGTGAGGCCAGGCCCACTACAAAGCTCGAAAAGTTCAGCTCGCCGGCAAGATCTTGCTCTTCCGGCTCGGCCTCGGCCCCGGGCTCCGCTGCAGACTCCTCTGGCACCGCCGCTGCTTCTTCGGCCGGCGCTCGCGCCACCGAATCCGCGCCCAGACTCCGCGACTTTTCACGCGGCCTGGGGCGGGGTACGGGCGCGCTGGAGCGCGCTGGTCGGCGAGCGCCGCCCGCCGCGGATCGCGCCACTGGAGCTGTCACGACTCGACCCGGGACGGGAGGTCGAATTCGCGGTCGAGGTGTGTGCGCCGCGTCGCGGCGAGCTGAGGTTCACCGCGGCGACACTGGCCCGCAGTGATCCCCTCGGGCTGGTGCGCGCGGTCGTCCGGCGGCGGGCAGCGGCCAACCTGCTGGTGCTGCCGCGCCGCTATCCGCTGCCCGCGATATCGCTGCCCGGCAAGCGTATCTACCAGCACGGCGGGGTCACCCAGGCCGCGTCCAAGGGCGATACGGAAGAATTCGTCGGGCTGCGCGACTATCGCCCCGGGGACCCGTTGCAGCGGGTGCACTGGAAGAGTTTCGCGCGCATTGGTACGCCGGTGGTCAAGGAGTACCAGGACGAGTTCTTCGAGCGCCACGCGCTGGTACTCGATACCTTCGCCACCGCCGCCACCAGCGACGAGGTATTCGAGGAAGCGGTGGCGGTGGCGGCGTCCTTCGCCTGCACGGTCGAGAGTCAGGAGAACCTGCTCGACCTGATGTTCGTCGGCGGCGAGGCCTATACCTTCACCGGCGAGGATGC
>CAZPPZ010000289.1:0-3959 GCA_964588545.1 uncultured Myxococcales bacterium
CGGCCGTTGGTGTTTCACTGCACCGGGGGTAAGGACCGCACCGGGGTGGTGGCGGCTGTGTTGTTGCGCGTCCTGGGTGTAGGTGATGAGGAGATCATTGCCGATTATTCACGCTCTCAACACTACCTGGCCGAACTCCTCCGGCGCTATCGTGAGCAGCTACTCTGCTCTGGACTCGATGCGCAGGCGGTTGCCTACCTCACCTCGAGTCCACCGCAGCGAATGCGCCATACCTTGCGCGAGTTGGACCGTTGCTGGGGCTCTACGCGCGATTATCTAGAGGGGATAGGCGTCGATTCCGAGCTAATCGCCGCTGTGAGAATCAACCTGCTCAGCCCGTAGGCGTGCCGTCGTCCATAGCGTCGAGACGCTGGCGCACCAGGTGGGCAGTGTCGGTCTCAGGGTAGGTTTCTAGCACGAAGCGGTAGCGCGCCCGCGCAGCTTTGTCGCGGCCGGTGCGCAAATAGTAATCGGCTACATAGAGCTCGTGGCTGGCGAGTTTTTCGCGGCTCTGACCTATTCGGTACTCGGCTAGGCGACCGTACAGCGAGCCACGGTAACGGTCGCGAACGCGTTCAAACTGCCTCAGCGCGTTTTCCGAGGAAGACATGTCGCGGTCACTTGGCCGAGCCTGGTCGAGGTAGCTCATCCCCACGGTGTACTCGACAAAGGGCAGCAGTGGGCTGGTGGGGTGGAGTCGCTCGAAATCGTTGAATGCCGCGATAGCCTTGTCGTAGTTGCCGCTGAGGTAGTAGCCGTGCGCATTGCGTAGCCTGGCGAGCTCCGCGAGGTCGGAAAAGGGGTGCTGTTCGAGTAACTCGTCATAACGCAGCGAGGCCATGGTGAAGTCGCCACTTTCAAACTCTTGGTTGGCCTCAGCAAAAAGCTCCTCTTCGCCGAGCGGGGGCGGTGCACTACAGGCGCTGAGCATCAGGCTCAAAGTCACGAGCAGGGCTGCCCGCAGCACCCGGGGGGCAACGGTGTAGGTGCTGTTCATAGGCAAAATCTACCGTCGGCGGGGTGCCGGGTCTATCGCTGAGCGAACCGCGCTGGGGTTGACCGCCTACAGCCCGCGGCGTATGCCCCTCGGGTGTCGTTTACTCGGCTACAGTTCGTCGTTGGCAAGGGCGGAGTCGGCAAGTCGACCGTTACTGCGGCGCTGGCGCTGGAGGCGCTGACCAGGTCTTCGCGGGTGCTGGCCGTCGAGTTTGGCGGGGCAGGGGGCTTGGCCAGGCTGTTCTCCGCTGATCTGCTTCCCGGTCGGCCCCTGCAGGTGCGTCCCGGGCTCCACCTGGCTTGTTTTGAGGGGGAGGCTGCGCTGGCCGAGTATCTAGAGTTGGTGGTGCCGATCCGGCGGCTGCTCTCTTCGGTGGTCGCGAGCCCGCTCTACCGTCACTTTGTCGCTGCGGCTCCAGGTCTAAGAGAGCTGATGAGCGTGGGCAAGGTGTGGTACGAGTATCAGCGCTGTAACGACCTTGGCGAGAGGCTGTGGGATGTCATCGTGGTTGATGCCGGGGCTTCTGGGCACAGTCTCCAGTATCTGCAGATGCCGCATACCGCGGCTAGTACTTTCGGCTCGGGCTTGGTGCACCGCGAGTCACAGCGCATAGAGGCGCTGCTCAAAGACTCGGCGACGACGTCGGTGCACGTCGTCGCTACTCCCGAGGAGATGCCCCTGGTTGAGGCCAGACAGATCCTCGATAGCCTTGGCGGAGAGATGGGGCTGCCAATTGGCGAGGTGTTCGTCAATCGTTGCCGTCGCCTTGCGCCCGAGGGCAGCGATGTGGCACTGCGTCAACTTCAAGGGCTCGGCCTGCAGCGACAGGGCTTGGGTGATGAGCAGCGCGTGGCTGCTGTTTATGAGGGTTTGCGTCTGAGTGCGACTCGCAGCCTTGGCTGGCAGCGCTTACAGGAGAGTAGCCTGGCGCATTTCGAGGCGGCTGTTGGTCGGACACCGAGGCGTTTGCCCCTGCTCGTGAGCGAAGAATTCGGGCTCGGCGAAGTCGAGAGCTTGGCCCGGTTGATCGGACGCTTTGGCGAGGAAGGCCAGCCATGAGTATCGCGTCGTTGATCGATGACCATAGAATTGTCGTGTGCGTGGGCAGTGGCGGTGTGGGAAAGACCACCATCGCTGCGGCCGTGGCCCTGGCCGCGGCCCAGCGCGGCCGGCGTGCCATGGTGTTGACCATCGATCCTGCCAGGCGCCTGGCCCAGTCGTTGGGCCTGCAAGCCTTGAGCGCTAGTGGCGAGGAGATCAGCGCCGCGGCGCTGGCTGCCGCTTCGCTTCGCATCAGTG
This sequence comes from uncultured Myxococcales bacterium, assembly GCA_964588545.1. GTDB lineage: Bacteria > Desulfobacterota > Binatia > UBA1149 > SPBQ01 > CAZPPZ01. The sequence goes on from CAZPPZ010000289.1 coordinate 2,297, forward strand.
GCAGTCTCTCGGCCGGGATGCTCGACCAGAAGAGCGCCTGGGATGAGTTCATAACCCGCCACGCAGCTTCGCCTGAGGCTTGCGCGGCGGTTCTAAATAACCAGTTTTATCAACAGCTTTCGAGTTCTTTCGCAGGCTCTATCGAGTATATGGCGGTTGAGGAACTGTGCCGCATCGATGAGGCCGGTCGCTACGATTTGATCGTGTTGGATACCCCACCCACGGCCCACGCCTTGGATTTCCTCGAGGCACCCAGGCGGCTCGAGGATTTTCTCGACCGCAGCATGATGGGATGGTTGGTTAAGCCCTACTTCTCGCTGGGCTGGGGCGCCTGGAAGGCCGCCAGCCGTACCGCCCAGTTTCTCTTTGAACGCATCGAGCGCGCTACCGGAGGGGAGACCCTCAGGCAGATCTCGGAGTTCTTCATAGCCATGGAGGGGCTCTTCGATGGGATCACCGAACGTAGCCGCAGGGTGCGGTCGCTGCTCAGCGGCGAGCGTACGGCCTTCGTCTTGGTCGCTGGAGCAGACGAACAGGTGCTGGGCGAGAGTGAGTTCCTGACGGCGAGGATGGCCGAGCTTGGCGTCGCGCTGAGAGGGGTGGTGATGAACCGGGTGCACGAGCCACCCCCCGGTGCCGCGCTGAGTCTTGACGAGGACGCCGCAGCTCGTTGGGTCGCGGCGCTGCAGAGCGCCGGCATCAGCGCGGAGCAGGCGCAGTGGATGGTCAGCAACTATATCGAAGCCTGTAGTGCCGCCCAGGCTGAAGCCCTGCGCGGAGAGTCCTTTGCCCGGGGCCTGCCCGAGTCGGTTAGCTTTAGTTCGGTTGCTGAGCAAGACGGCGACGTCCACGATCTGGCCGGCCTGGCGGTGATTTCAGAGATCCTGTGTCCGGGCGTCGATCAGCCCGGCTGCGGCCAGTAAGCGGGCTCGCTTCTAGGCGGATTCGAGCGTTCCCCAGGCTTGGCACTGAGGGCAGCGCGGCTCCCATGCGGATGCTGTGGCGGCACAGATCCGGCAAGACAGAGTCGACGCAGCGTAGTGGCCCGCCCCGAGCGCCGCCCGGCATGCGGCATGGGCCAGCTCAGGGTTAGAACGAGCCTCGTGGATCTGTGCCCAAACTGCCTGAACCTCGCTTAGCTCGGAGAGTTCGGCAATGGCGTCGAGGGTGCTGGCGGCTGCGTCGACCATCCCGTGCTGAAGCAGGTAACGAGGACCGCGACAGCGCAGCGTCAGCGACTCCCGCTGGCTGTCGAGCAGCTTCGCATACCGCTTTGCCATGCGCGCCGGTTTAGCCTGCGAATTGAGCCGTTCGAGGGCATCGAGCGCGGCAACCCGTGGTCCGCTGCGGATGGCCTTTTCGAGGATTCTTATCGCCTGCTTGAGTTCGCCTGAATTCTCCGCGAGTTCGGCCTGCGCCAGCGCCGCCGGCAAGAACTCCGGATCAGAGGCGAGGATGGTTCTCAGTGCGGCTTCTCTGGCGCCACCGTCGCAGGCCATGGCGGCTTCGAAACGCGCGCCCAGCAGTCGGTTCTTCTCGATTGGATCTTCCGGGGAGATCATTACTACCCGCTCCTGGATCTCGGCGGCCCGTGACCAGGCCTCGGTCTCGAAGAGCAAGTCGCGCAGCAAGCTGACGCTCGAGATGCGTCTCGTCGACACCA
>CAZPPZ010000290.1:0-3937 GCA_964588545.1 uncultured Myxococcales bacterium
GCGCTTGGGGGGCTTGCGGAAGGCGAGGATCGTGATGATGCCATGTGTATCGCGCGCTTCGCGGTGGGGCTGCTGCCGGCCGACAAGCCCAGATACATGATGGGGATGGGAAAGCCCGAGGATCTAGTGGCACTTTGCGGCTGGGGCTACGACCTGTTTGACTGTGTGATCCCAACGCGAAACGCTCGAAACAACACGGTATTTACCTCGCGAGGCACGATGGCGCTGCGTAACTCCGCGCATCTGCTCGATGATCGGCCGATACAAGAGAACTGCGACTGCTATACTTGCAGAACTTTTTCCCGCGGCTACCTCCATCATCTGGCCAAGCGCAAGGAGATGCTGGCGGCGGTGCTCGCGAGTGTGCACAATATCCGATACTACCAACGGCTGATGGCTGAGATCCGCGAGGCACTGGCCGGGGACTGCTATGCTGAGTTCAGTCGAGAATTCGCGGCGCAGCGTGCTCAGTAAGAGATAAGGGAGAACTAAACACGATGGACACGGTCGAGTTCGTTATGGCCCAAGCTGGGCCTCCAGCCGGAGGGTTGCAGGGGCTGTTCCCTCTGCTGCTGATTTTGGCGGTGTTCTATTTCCTGCTGGTCAGGCCCCAACAGCAACGGGCCAAGGAGCACCAGAAACTCGTTGACGGCCTCAAGAAGAACGACCGGGTAGTAACCAATGGCGGCCTGCACGGACGCGTGATCGAGGTCCGCGACGATGAAGTCATTCTCGAGATTGCCACTAACGTTCAGGTCCGTTTTGACCGCGCGCAGATCGGGGCGCTCGCGGATGCCAAGAAGAAGGAGGGGTAGTAGGGGTGAGTAGTGGACTTAGGTGGCGCCTGAGCACGGTCGCGACGGCTGTGCTGCTGGCAGTGATAGGCTTGGTTCCTAACTTCACGACCAATCTGCCGGATTGGTGGAAGGTGGCTTTGCCGAGTGAGCCGATTCGTCTTGGGCTCGATTTGCAGGGTGGTATCCACATGGTTCTCGACGTGGATGCCGACAAGGCAGTGGAGAACTCGGTTGATCTGCTTGTAGATCAGCTGCGTAGTGATCTACGCGACGACGAGATCGCCACGCGCGATTGGAAGCGAGAAGGCCCGATTGGATTGAGCTTCGAGCTCGTCAGTCGCTCACGAGCGGACGACCTGTCCTCCTATATCGAGACCAACTATCCTAACCTCGAGTCCAAAGGCGTGAGCGGACGACGCTACGGCTTCGCCCTGGTTGCGCTCGAAGTCGAGGCGATTCGCGAATTTGCAATCGACCAGGCGCTCGAGACTATCCGCAACCGTGTTGATGAGTTTGGTGTCTCTGAGCCTACCATTCAGCGAACCGGTGCCACCGGAATCTTGGTCCAGCTGCCGGGAGTGCAAGATCCCGAACGCGCCAAGCGACTGATTGGACGTACAGCTCAGCTGGAGTTTCACCTCCTAGCCACCAGTCCCGACGCACCCGGCACGGTGGTCATGGAGGGTGAACAGGTCGACGCGGCCACCGGGCTGTCGAGCGCTGTACGTTATAACGTCGAGAAACAAGTGCTGATGACTGGGGATGTCATCTCTGACGCCCGTCACCGTCCCGGTGACTACGGCGGCTCAGCCTACGTCATCTTCACGCTCAACGGCAGCGGGGCGAGGCTCTTTGAGCGGCTCAGCGGTGAAAACGTTGGCCGTCAACTTGCGATCGTTCTTGATGGCAAGGTGCAAAGTGCGCCGGTCATACGCGAGCGTATAGGCGGGGGTAGGGGCAGCATTAGTGGCAGTTTTACCCTCGATGAGGCCCGGGATCTGGCCATCGTACTACGCGCCGGCGCTTTGCCCGCTCCGGTAACGATTGCCGAAGAACGAACCGTTGGTCCGTCACTCGGACGCGACTCTATCGACGCCGGCATTCGTTCTTTTGCCATCGGCGGGGGTGCTGTGGGGCTGTTCATGCTGATCTATTACCGCTTTGCCGGGGTTATCGCCGACATTGGCTTGATTATCAATGTGATCTTACTGGTTGGAGTGCTTTCGGGATTCGGTGCCACGCTTACTCTGCCAGGTATCGCCGGCATAGTGCTGACCCTGGGGATGGCGGTGGACGCCAACGTGCTGATCAACGAACGCATACGTGAAGAGATGCGCCAGGGGCAGACCGCGCGGGCAGCCGTAGACGGGGGCTACAGCCATGCGCTTCCGGCCATTCTCGATTCGAATATTACAACGTTTCTAGCTGGACTGGTGCTGTTCCAGTTCGGTTCCGGCCCCATCAAGGGTTTTGCCTTGACGCTGTGCATCGGCATCGCCAGCACCATCTTCAGTGCGGTGTTTGCCAGCCGGGCGTTGCATGACCTGACGCTTAGCGGCCACGCCGGCCGCGAGCTAAGCATCTAGGAGGCGGGATAGTGCTTGAGATAGTCAGACCAGGAATTGCTTTCGACTTCATTCGTGTGCGCAAGACGGCCTTCGCTTTGTCGGGGCTGCTGATAGCGGCGGGCCTGTCCTCGCTGGTGCTCAAGGGTGGCCCCAACTACGGTATCGATTTTACCGGAGGCCTGATGCTGCATATCGGCGTTGACACCGAGGTCAGCATTGGCGACGTGCGCGACGCGATTGCCGGGCTCGAAGTCGGCGAAATCTCGGTGCAGGAGTTCGAGAGTCAGCCCGGAGAGTACCTACTGCGCGTTCCCACCGCAGACCAGCACGTTGGTGGTGGCACAGCCGCGCTGATCAAGGAACGTTTGCGTGAAGTTTTCGGCGAGCGCGGCTTTACCGAGCTGAGAACCGAACTGGTCGGCCCGCAGGTTGGCGCAGATCTGCGTCGGCGTGGACTGCTCAGTGTACTGTTTGCGACTCTGGTCATGGGCCTCTACATCGCGATTCGCTTCGAGCTGCGCTTTGGCGTGGGCGCTGCAGTGGCGTTGATGCACGATGTCCTCATCACTCTCGGTGCGTTGTCACTGTACAACGTAGAGGTAAACCTAGCGGCCTTGGCGGCTCTGCTGACGGTTATCGGCTACTCGGTCAATGATACGGTGGTAGTTTCAGACCGTATTCGCGAGAATCTCCACCGTACACGGCGGGGAGAGCTCTCCCAGGTGATCAACGCCAGCATCAACGAGACCTTATCGCGTACGCTTTTGACCACTGGCACCTCGCTTGTGGTCTTGTTCGTCCTATTTTCCCTCGGTGGCGGCGTCATCCATGGATTCGCTTTTACCTTGATAGTCGGCTTGACAGCGGGAACATATTCTTCGATCTTCATCGCCAGCCCCGTAGTCGAACTGTGGTCGGGACAAAAGGGCAGTTTGACCTCAGGCGTATGACAGTATTGACAGCACCATGCGCGGCGTGATAATTCGCCTGCTCTTGCGTTGTCCCGGTACCAAGGGGATGCTGCGAGGCGGTGTGGTAAGGAAGACTTTTGCCAAGTCGTTCGGGTGACAAAGTGGAGAGGGTGAAATCACCGCATAAGAGTCGTCTGTACTCGGATTTATCCGGGTTCTACGACCATGTTTTTACGCGAGTTTTCGCCAGGCGCATCCACCGTGTCGTTGGCGGCCTCGATATCAAGCCAGGTGCCCGCATTCTTGAGGTCGGTATAGGTACCGGCCTGTCACTTGATGCCTATCCACCTCATTGCGAGGTGGTGGGTATCGACCTATCGCAGGAAATGCTCGATCACGCTGAATCCAAGCGCGACGCTGTCGAGCATGCGCATATTAGTCTGCGACAGATGGATGCTATGTCTCTAGAGTTTGCCGACGGCTACTTCGACTTCGTCACCGCGTTCCACGTTGTAACCGTGGTGCCCGATCCGGCTCGTCTGGTCGAAGAGATGGTCCGTGTGTGCAAGACCGACGGACAGGGGGGCATGATCAACCATTTACGCACACCGCGCCCGCGCACGCCGCGGGCGGTCCAGCCAGCGTGACCCCCTCCACCGTG
>CAZPPZ010000291.1:0-3935 GCA_964588545.1 uncultured Myxococcales bacterium
GGGCTTAGGCGCGGGCTTAGGCGCAGGCTTGGGCGCGGGCTTAGGCGCGGGCGCAATCCGCAGCTTCTTGCCTTTCTTGGCCAGCGGGCCCACGCCCAGCAGCGGCGAGCGCGAATCGTCTAGCGAAACCAGTCCCACCGTATAGACAATCGGCGGAGCCTTCGCAGCTCCGTCGATCCAGTAAGAAATGAAGAGGATGGCGACAAGCACGCCATGGCCCGCCAGTGAAAGCAGCAGGGCACGAAACAGGCTGGGCTCGCGCCAGCGGAAATCGCCTTCAGCGGGCTTGTCCTCGTCCCGCCATGCACTCACCTAGTCAAAGCTCCTGCGACTGCGTGATCATACCGATCTGGGCAATCCCTGCCGCCTTGAGCGCAGCTATCACGGCGACCACCGTTCCATAGCTGGCGTCGCGATCGGCACGTAGATAGACCACCGTACGCGGCTTCTCTTTGCTGATGGCGACGATCTTGTCGGTCAATTCATCCAACGCCATGCGGCTGTCATTTAGGTAGGTATGGCCGTCGACAGTGACCGATACTACCAGCGGCTGCTCGTCGGAAGCTACCGCCGAGCCTTGCGCGTTGGGGAGCGACACGGTCACGCCCTGTTCGATCATCGGCGCGGTGACCATGAAAATTACCAGCAGCACCAACATCACATCGACCAGCGGCGTGACGTTGATCCCCGAGATCGCACCGCCTCCGCTGTCGTCAATGCCTCCGGCCATCGACTACTCCGCCTCAGACGAGGAAGTGACGTTCGGCGATATTGAGAAACTCTGAGGAAAAATTTTCCATCTCCACCGCCATCACCCGTGCCTGACGGGCAAAATGGTTATAGGCGACCAGCGCCGGTATGGCCGCAGCCAGTCCCATCGCCGTGGCAATCAGAGCCTCAGATATACCCGGCGCAACCGCCTGTAGAGTTGTAGAGCCCGCCGCCCCCAGACCAATGAAAGAGTTCATGATTCCCCACACAGTGCCGAACAGGCCGACAAAGGGGGCGACACTAGCCACCGTCGCCAGAAAAGTGAGCAGCCGCTCGAGCCGGGTAGACTCCAGACGAGCCGCACGCCGCAGAGCCCGTTCCACGTTAGCCACACCACTGAGCTCAGTGCTCAGGCCCTCGGGCGCCGACTTCTTCTTAGTGCGCAGGCGAACCAATTCTTGGTAGCCAGCCTTGAAGACACCTGCAACGGGGTTGTCGGGCATCGATTCGCAGGCCTTGGCCATTTCAGTGAGGTTGCGGGTCTCCCAGAACTTCGCGACAAAGCGGTCCGAGCCTCGACGCGCTCGGCGAATCTGCCCCCACTTGTAGAGCACCACGGCCCAGCTACCGACAGAAGCGAGAATGAGGATATAGAGAACGGCCTGAACGATCGGGCCGGCGCCCGAAATCATACTGATGATGCTCGGTTGCGTAGTCACCGGCACCACTTAATACCTATCCGCAGCCTCGCCACATCCACCGCCATAGCAAGGTAGTATGGCCCCTGGAGGCTGTCAAAGTGGCCCCACCGTTCCAGCCGCCATCAGCCCGGGGGTTGACCTTGCACCGACATCGTGGAAAACGTGTCGAGTTTTTCTGAGCGAATCCGCAAGCTTGCAGTCATCCTACTGAGCAAGGACCGCTCCCTGACCGCACGCCGCAACGGGCCGTAGACGAGGAGACGCAGACGATGGGTATAAAGGTAGGCATCAACGGTTTTGGGCGCATTGGCCGCAACATGCTACGCGCCAGCCTCGACCGTAGCGATATCGACATCGTCGCCGTTAACGATCTGACCGACGCGCCTACCTTGGCCCACCTACTGCAGTACGACTCGGTACACGGCATCTTTCCTCGCAAGGTCAGCGCCGACGGTAGCAACCTGGCCATCGATGACGCCAGCCTACAGGTACTGTCGGTGCGCAACCCCTCGGAACTCCCGTGGGGAACGCTTGGGGTCGACGTCGTCATTGAAGCCACCGGTTTGTTCGCGAGTAAGGATAAGGCCAAAGCCCATCTCGATGCCGGTGCTAAGAAGGTAATAATCTCGGCCCCCGCCAAGGGCGCCGACCTCACGCTGTGCTACGGGGTTAACCACGACCGCTACGACCCGGGCAGCCACCACGTGATCTCCAATGCCTCGTGCACTACCAACTGCCTGGCGCCGATAGCCAAGGTGCTCAACGACAGCTTCTCGCTCAAGCGCGGTCTGATGACGACCATCCATTCCTACACCAACGACCAGAAGATTCTCGACTTGCCTCACGGTGACTTGCGCCGCGCTCGTGCCGCCGGCCTGTCGATGATCCCCACCAGCACCGGCGCGGCTAAAGCTGTGGGGCTAGTGCTGCCCGAGCTCGATGGCAGACTCGATGGTATGGCCATACGCGTGCCTACGCCTAACGTATCGGTAGTCGACCTGGTGTTTGAAACCGACAAGAAGCCCGACGCCGACGAGATCAATGCGGCGGTGCGGACAGCAGCACAGGGACCGTTGGCAGGCATTCTCGAGTACTGTGATGCTCCCTTGGTGTCGACAGATTTCAACGGCAACACCCACTCCTCGATATTCGACGCACTAGCCACCAAGGTTCTCGAGCCCGGCTTCGCCAAGATCATTTCGTGGTACGATAATGAGATGGGATTTTCGACCCGGCTCTGCGATGTGGTGCAGTTCATCGGCGCAAAGCTGTAGACCAGGGTCCACGCGATGAAGACCATCGATCAAGTCGAGCTTGGCGGCCGACGCGTCTTCATCCGCGTCGATTTCAATGTGCCGCTCATCGACGGCCGAGTCGCCAACGACACGCGCATCCGCGCCGCCTTGCCGACCATCGAGTATGCGCGGCAGGCGGGCGCCCGGGTGATTCTCGCCTCGCACCTGGGCAGGCCCAAGGGCAAAGCCAACCCGGAACTGTCTCTGGCGCCGGTAGCTACCGAGCTCAGCAAGCTGCTCGGCAGCAACGTACTTCTCGCCCCCGACTGTATCGGCCGGCGTCTCGAGACCTTGATCGAAGCGCTGCTTCCCGGAGACGTACTGCTGCTCGAAAACCTGCGCTTTCACCCTGGTGAAGAGAGCAACGATGCAGCCTTCGCAGCGGCACTGGCCAGCCACGCGGATGTCTATATCAACGATGCTTTTGGCGCGGCCCACCGCGCCCATGCTTCAACCGCGGGGATTGTCAGCCTGGTTGAATCGGCGGCCGCCGGACTGCTGATGCAACGCGAGATCGACACCCTCTCGGGGCTGCTCGATCAAGTCGAGAAACCCTACGTCGCGATGATCGGCGGCGCCAAGGTATCCGACAAGATGCTGCTACTGCGCAGCCTGCTCGAGCGGGTCGACACCATCTTGGTTGGCGGCGCGATGGCCTATACCTTCTTGGCCGCCGCGGGCCACAGCACCGGATCTTCACGCATCGAAGCAGACAAGATCGAGCTGGCATGCGAGTTGTTGGCCGAGGCCACCGCCCACGGCGTCAACATCGAGCTGCCCAGCGACCACATCTGCGCCGAGGAGTTTGATGCTGGCGCCGCGGCCGTGGCGATTGACGCTGTCGACATTGCCGAGGGCCTCATGGGCCTCGACATTGGTCCGGCCACGCGTCTTCGTTATGCCGATCACCTTGCCAAGGCGCGAACAATCCTATGGAACGGCCCGATGGGCGTGTTCGAGTGGGAGTCGTTCGCAGCGGGCACCATGGCCATGGCCAACGCTGTGGCCGACTCGGCGGCGATCTCGGTGGTCGGGGGCGGCGACTCTATAGCGGCGCTGGCGCGCTCGGGCCGCGCTGCTGAGATCACTCACGTGTCTACCGGGGGCGGTGCGTCCTTGGAACTTCTCGAAGGCAAGACCCTGCCGGGCATTGCCGCGCTCGAAGCGAAGGAGGGCTGAGGCCATGAGCACACGTACGCCGCTACTAGCCGGGAACTGGAAACTAAAC
>CAZPPZ010000292.1:0-3926 GCA_964588545.1 uncultured Myxococcales bacterium
GTAAAAACATACTATTAGAGGTCGTTTTCGACTCAGTTTAGTAAACTCGCGCTAGCGAGCTTATGTCCCGCGTGATGCTCGGGTGCGATGTTGCAGAGGAGGCATTGGTCCCGGAAAAAGTGAGGGACGAGACATTTTGTAGGGGGGCTTGAGAAGAGCGGCAGAGGTAGGGCACTCAGGAGTTGATTAAAGCTACGGAGGCCCCATGACCAAAAACAGATCCGCTCTGCCGCAAGAGGCAGCATGCCTGTCCAGGCCGTATCGGTCCAGTCAAAAAGGTGGGACTTTGATAGCCGTGGACGTACTAGACTACGAGACGCACAAGAGACGGCTGGCGGCGCCTGGCGGTTACCGTCCCAGCTGCTGCCCGAGCTGCTATCACCCCGTGCTGCACGTTCACGACTACCGTAGCCGGCTTTTTCAGCTTGTTGCGATGCTGGTTGTGGTCCAAGTGGTGCGCCACCGTTGCATGGGATGCGGTGCCCGGTGGCAGACGCTTCCGGCATTTGTGGCGAGGCACCTGTGGTTCAACTGGCCGGTTGTACAGCAAGCCTGTGAGGCGGCCGGGGCGGCTGAGGCTGGCAAGGCGTTGGAGGTGCAGAAACGCCCAGTCATAAAGGCGACCAGGCGCCCGTCAGTGCGCACGGTGCGACGCTGGCGTGGTCGACTCAGCGCAAGTGGTCGTAGGCTTTCGCAGTTGCTGGCCAGCAGCGCCGATGCCTGTCTGGTGGCCGTCGCCCAACAGCTTGGGGTCGAGGTGACGCGCTCCCAAGTGCTGTCCGCACTGGGAAGGCCGATGTGGGCAGTTGCCGCGCTTATTCATAGGCTAATGCATGGAGTGCGTCTCATGTAAACCGCGAGGCCTCCCGTTGCTGCGGGGGATGGGCTCTGGGGCCGGATACGATCCCCCCAATTGAGTCCATCGACATGCGCTACGCAACAGGAATGGACGAAGAGTACCAACGACAAATCGCGGTCTGGCGCGCGACGGTGCTGGGTCCGCTGGTGAGCGCTCGGCTGCAGCACGGCGACGTGCGCTGTCTGTGCGAGCAGGCAGCAGCCCGAGTGCATGAGCTACCCGATGGCCGGCCGGTGCGGATTTCATGGCGCACTGTTGAGGCCTGGTATTATGCCTACAAATCCGGCGGCTTCGAGGCGTTGATGCCCAAAGGGCGCGATGACCGTGGGCGCAGTCGGGCCATCGGTGCCGAGGTGGCCGACTTGATCGTGCGGGCCAAGCTTGAGAAGCCACGGCGCTCCATCAGTCGCATCATCAAGATGCTCGTGCGCGCCAGAGTGGTGAAAAAGCACGAGCTGAGCCGCTCGAGTGTGCACCGACTGCTGGTTTCGCAAGGCATTAGCGCCAGACCCAGTCGCCTGACAGCAGCAACGGCAGCGGGCCCAAGCAAGGAGCGCAGAGCGTGGATAGCGCAACATGCGGGTGAGCTGTGGGTGGGCGATGCGATGCATGGTCCGTTGGTGCTGACGCCCGACAAGCGCGTGCGCAAGAGTTACCTGTTGAGCCAGATCGATTCGGCGACACGATTCATGACGGCGAGTGTTTTTACACTCAGTGAGGGTGCGGTCGAGCACGAGCGTGTCTTCAGAGAGGCGCTGCTCAAGTACGGGCGTCCGCAGCGGTACTATATCGACCGGGGCTCGGCCTACGTGGCGGACTCGCTGCGAGCTATCTGCGCTGAGCTCGGTATCGACACCACGCACACCAAGCCGCGTGATGCTGCGGCCAAGGGCGTTATCGAGCGATGGCACCGGACATGGCGCGACGAGGTGGGCGACGAGCTTCCGGACCACCCGCTGCCGCTGTCGGAGCTCAACGCTATTCACTTCGCGTGGCTACGGGTCGAATACCATGGGCGCAAACACGACACGACAGCACGCGAACCATTGGAACACTGGCTCAGTGAGGTGCATCACCTGCGACCACTTCCACCAGGAAAAGACCTAAGCGAAGTATTCCTGCACCGGGAGCGGCGCCGAGTCCGTAAGGACAGCACGGTGCGTTTCCACGGGCGCCTGCTCGAGGTGCGTAGCGAGCTGTCTGGGCAGTGGGTACAGCTTCGCTTCGACCCTACCGACAAAGAAGCCTTGCCGCGGGTCTTCGTCGATGGCCGCTTTTACTGCGATACGGTCGAGCTGGACCGAGTGCGCAACGCCAGTCGTCCGCGGCACAAGCCCACGGCAAAGCCGAACCCAAATGTAGAGCCGACCGGGCTAAGCCCGCTCGAGCAGTTACGCACTGAGCATTACCAACGCACACGCTCCACATGGAGCATAGACAATGACAATGACCAGGAGGATTGAAATGTACAAGAAACGCTTCGGCCTGCGAGGCCATCCGCTGCCCAAAGACGCCAATGCAAAGACCTTCTACGCCGAGACTCAGCAACATCGACACCTCGAGCGCGCCTTCGACACGCTGCTCGATGACCGGGGGCTGGGCGTACTGACAGGAGGAGCCGGTCTCGGCAAGACCGCCGCCATCCGAGAGCTGTGCCGACGGCTGCCAAGCCCTGACTACCGCGTGCTGTACCTGTGCGACACCGCAGTATCACCCCTGGACCTGTATCGCATGGTGGCCATCGAGCTCGGTGTCACGCCCAGTCACCGCCGCAGCCAGCTGTGGTCAGACATCAAGAAAGCACTGATGCATCTGGTGGACGAGCAGGCCACCACCCCGGTGCTTGTCCTGGACGAAGCTCAGCACCTATCCGACCGCTTCCTCATCGACCTCAGTGGATTCCTCAACTTCGCATTCGACAGCCGCGACCTGTTGGTCATGTGGCTCGTTGGTATGCCATCGCTCGCTCGCAATCTGAAGATGCAGCTACACTCCGCTCTGGCTATGCGTGTCGCAGTGCATGTGCATCTCGAGCCATTGGACCGCGACGACTTCGCCGCCATGATCGACCACGGCCTAAACTCCGCCGGCGCCACTGACAAACTGCTGAGCGAGCCCGCCTTCGAGATGCTCTTGCGCGCCAGCCACGGCGTCCCACGCGTCGGCTCCAAGCTATTACGGGCCTCGCTGCGTGAGGCGCATCAGCGCGACCAAGCCTTTGTTGACGAGCACGTCGTAGAAGCCGTGCTCGAGCACATTGGCCTCGCCGCCGCGGTCAGCCCGTGACGCAACAAGATAATCACGATGTCGCTCCGCTACCGGTCGCTCGCATCGCTGAGCTGACCGCTGCCGACCCGGCTCGAAACTGGCTCATCGATGAGCTGTGGAGCCGGGCCGCCGTCGGCATCATCGGTGGCGCACCCAAGTGCTGCAAAAGCTGGCTCGGTCTCGACTTCGCAGTCTCCGTCGCCAGCGGTACCCCTTGCCTTGATACCTTTGCCGTGACCGAACCGGGTCCGGCCCTGCTGTACATGGCTGAGGATGCCAATGCTGCGGTCAAGGTACGCGTATCCGGCATATGCCGGCATCGCGGAATCGGCATAGACGCACTGAATCTGCACCTCATCACCGCCTCTAGCCTTCTGCTCGATCAGAAGCGAGACCGGCAGCGGCTCGCAATTACCATCGACGCTCTGCGGCCCAGACTGTTGTTGCTCGACCCCTTTGTCCGTCTGCATCGCGGCGATGAAAACGACGCCCGCCACATCTCTGCTCTGCTGGCCTATCTGCGCAACCTCCAGCGTGAATACGACCTGGCTGTCGTTGTTGTACACCATTGCAAGAAAAACGGCTCTGCCTCCGTGCTCGGACAGAATTTGCGCGGCAGCGGCGACTTCCACGCCTGGACCGATTCTTCCCTTTACCTGCAGCGCAAGCGTGACCAACTGCTGCTCGCCGTCGAGCACCGGGCCGCTTGTGCTTCGGGACCGCACGTCCTGCAACTCGCTGGAGACGAGGTGCGCGGCGACATTCATCTCGAGCCGCTCACTGAGACCAACACCTCCAA
>CAZPPZ010000293.1:0-3924 GCA_964588545.1 uncultured Myxococcales bacterium
GAAAACAAAGTGAAATGGGTTTTGTAACAAAACCCATTTCACTTTGTTTTCAAGGGCTTACATGACGGACTTATCCCCCCCTATTGCGCAGGCGTTTGTAGAGGGTTTTACGGTCGATGCCGAGGATCGCGGCGGCGGCGGTACGATTGCCGACGGTGTGGTCTAGGACGGTGTCGATGTAGAGGTCTTCTACTTCGCGCAGTGTGCGCCGCGGGCCTAGACCCCCGGGCACATCCGCCTGCTGGTGTCCGGGAAGACGGCTGCGGCGGATCGAGTCGGGGAAGTCGTCGATATCGAGCACGCTACCACGTGCCAACGCGGTAGCGTGTTCGAGAGCGTTTTGTAGTTGGCGAATGTTGCCCGGCCAGGGGTAGGCACTGAGCAGCTCCAGCGCCGCGTGGGTCAAGCGCATCGGCGCAGCACCGTTGGCCTTGCGTTGGAGGAAAACGTCGATAATCGCTGGAATGTCCTCACGACGCTCACGCAGCGGTGGAATGACTATCTCGACAACATGCAGGCGGTAATAGAGATCGGCGCGAAACCCCCGGCCGAGTTCGGCTTCGAGATCTCGATTGGTAGCCGAGATAACCCGAACATCTACTTCTTCACCCTCGGTGGAGCCCACCGGCCGGACCACCCGGTCCTCGAGTACCCGCAGCATTTTCGACTGTAACGAACGCGGCATCTCGCCGATTTCATCGAGGAACAGGGTGCCGTTGCGCGCCGCGTGAAACAGCCCCGGCTTGTCGCCACGGGCATCGGTGAAGGCGCCACGGGTGTGGCCGAAAAGCTCGCTCTCGAGCAGAGCCTCGGGAATCGACGCGCAGTTGACCGGAACGAACGGGCCTTCGCGAACCGGGCTGTGGAGGTGAAGGGCGCGAGCGATCAGTTCTTTGCCGGTACCGCTCTCACCAGAAACCATAACGTTGCTGGTCGATCTCTCCAGCTGGCGAACCGTCGCCACTACCTGACTCATGCCCTTGGAGCGAGCGACTATCCCCTCTAGCGACGAGAGATCCTCGGCCACGCCGCGCAGTCGCTCGACTTCACTGCGCAGACGCCGAGCCTCAAGTGCCCTACTGACGTGCAGGCGCAGCTCGGTCACCGACACCGGCTTGGTCAGATAGTTGTAGGCGCCGGCACGCAGCGCTTCGACGGCGTGGTCGATCGAACCAAAAGCGGTGATCAAGATTATCGGCAGGTCGGGATCGAGTTCGTGAGCACCACTGATAACGCTGATGCCATCGATGCCCTTCATGCGAAAGTCGCACAGGACCACATCGAAGGATCGTTTCCGCAGCAGTGCCAGAGCACTATCACCGTCGTTTACACTGTCTATGCGGTAGCCCTCGGCGGCCAGACAGTCCTCGATGAAGCGGCAAAACTCCGGCTCGTCATCAACGACGAGGATAGCGGGACTGGGCTTGTTCTCAGACATCGGGGGCTTCTCGGCTAGCCACGGCAGAGGCATCGGCGTAGCGCAGATAGACGTGGAAACAAGCCCCCGCACCGGCCTCGCTCTCGACCTCGATGGCACCACCGTGTTCAGAAACTATATTCGCAGTTATCGCCAAACCCAATCCAGTGCCCTCGCCAGCAGGCTTGGTGGTAAAGAACGGATCGAAAATACGCTCGCGGATCTCAGCGGGAATCCCCGGACCATCATCACCCACGCTCAGCTCGGCAAAGCCCTCACCCACGCTGGCGCTGGCGCTGGCGCTGGCGCTGGCGCGCGTAGAGACCCGCAGCTGGCCATCGCCGTCGATGACGTGAAGTGCATTGAGCACCAAGTTGACTATGACTTCACGGATGCGCACGCGATCGGCCTGGACCTTAGGGATGGCCTCCGCCAGTTCAACTTCAAGCCGCACTTGCTTGGTCTCTGGGGCTAGCAGTTCGAGCGCCTCGCCGACTATGTCGTTGAGGTCACAACGTATAGGTTCCGACTCGTGAGCTCGCGAGAAGTCGAGCATACGGCGCACGGTCTTAGAAATCCGCTCGCACTGCTTAACGATGGTGGCTAGCTCGTTTTCACCCGAGCCCTTCCCCCCTGGACCCTCGAGCAACAACTGGGCGCGTCCTTGGACCACGTTCAACGCCGTACCAATCTCGTGAGCAATCCCGGCAGCAAGACCACCGACCGCAGCAAGACGCTCGGAGGCATGCATCGAGCGCTCTAACTCCAAACTACTCTGATGCTCGCGGTCGAGCTCGGCGCGGGCGCGCTCGAGCTGCTCCTGCATTTGATTCAGCGCTGCGCCGAGCCGCCCAATTTCGTCGTTGCGCTCGAATTCGACACGCGTGGACTCTCCGGTTTCACCTTGGGCAATCGCATCTACGACACCGCTTACCAAGGCCAGCGGACGCGCAACCATCACCCGCACGGCAGCCCATAGCGCCAGGGCGACTATGGCGGCTAGAATCACTCCCCCCTGGGCCACACGCATCAGCGTAGTGCGTCGCTGCGCGGCCATATCTTTCCAGTCCTGCACCACCGCCAGAGCACCGATACGCTCGCCGTCACTGCTGACCAAGGGCAGCACGCGAGCCAGCCAGCCCTCCTGCTGGGACCACACCGTAGTCGGCAGCTCCGCTGTTTTTACGGCATCCTTCAGGCTCGGCGAGGGCGAAAAGTTGGGGAGGATCATCGGCTCCGCCTCACGGTTGACGATCAAGACCCCGACTATGTCGCTGAGCTCCTCGAGCCGCGACACCATCGATTGCAGATCGTCGAGGCTGCCGGTCTTAAGCATGTTCTCGACCGAAACACGGGTAGCCCGGGCCAGGGTGTTCAGACGTACGGTCTTGCTTCGCTCAAGCCCGTGGACCACCTCCCAGCCCCAAAATCCGCCGAGTATGGTAGCCGTAGCCAAAACGACCATGAGTAGAACAACTGTCAGTTTACGCGCTAACACCTAGTTTTCGCCATTGACCTCAGGCCCTCTAGTAACCCGAACCGGCTGCACTCGCACCCTGCCCCTCGGCCGGTGAGGCCTTTCGCCCCAGTTCTTGTCCACAATCGCCCCTTCGACTAGGGAGATTGTGGCTCGGAATGGGGCTCTTTCCCAGCCCCCATACACAGTTGATGCTATGGCACACCACTTGCTTTGCTACTACAGCTGAGTAGATCTCCCGAGTTGCCTCACCGGCGCCGGGCAAGTGGCTACCGGATGATCCCAAAGTGGCGTATGGGTACTCGGTAGGCGGTGAATGAGGCGCGGTGAGTGAAAGGAGGAGGCTGGTCCAGGGCCAGTCGCTAGTAGGAGTCGAGCGAGGCGCCGTCAAGAGGTTGCGGAGTTCGCGCGCGGTAACGGTGAGGCATTCGGAGAGTCAGCAAGTTTCCTACCGCTGATACAACGGCGCATGGCGAGGGGATCGAGCTGGCGAGAGCCGCGGCTGCAAGGCCGCGGCTCTTTTTTTGTCCGAATCCTCGCAATCGTCGCACTATAAGGGCCCTCCCTGAGCCCGTGATTTACGCATAGACGAACAAGGACCTGCTGTGCTATGCGGTGGATGTCAAGATAGTTGCCGCCTGATTCGTCATCGATCAAGCCGCGCATTGCGCCTCATCTGACGCAGCCGTATTGCACTGCGGGTTAAGTACTACGACGGCAGGGCGATCCCAGCGTCGCACCGCTCGGCTCCAACGCTGCGGGTGTCTCCGTCGTGCTCGTTCATACACCGCTCGACGTTTCTTCAGAATCGCTTTGTCGTGACCTTCGTGGCGCTCTGCCGGCGTCACAAAACCGATACTGCTGTGAAGATGCTCCTCGTTATACCAGCCCACGAAGTCAGCCACCCATTGCCGCGCAGCCTCTAGCGACGCGAACGGTCCGTTGGGATAGCAGGGACGGTACTTCAGTGTGCGGAACAACGATTCCGAGAACGGGTTGTCATCACTTACACGCGGACGACTAAACGATG
>CAZPPZ010000294.1:0-3893 GCA_964588545.1 uncultured Myxococcales bacterium
GCAGGATGTTTTTGGGGGGTGGAGGCGACCTTTGGCCGCGTTCCCGGGGTGCTTGCTACGCGCGTGGGATACTGCGGCGGTCACTCCGAGCGTCCTAGCTACGCCGAGGTGTGTAGCGGTGCTAGCGGCCACGCCGAAGCCGTCGAGGTAGACTACGACGCCACGCTGCTGTCGTACGACCAGCTGCTAGAGGTGTTTTGGAGTTGCCACGATCCCACTACGCTTAATCGCCAGGGGCCCGACCTGGGCACTCAGTACCGCTCGGTGGTGTTCTATCACGACGAGCATCAGCGCGTGTCAGCCCAAGCGTCCAAACAGGCACTGGAGGCGTCGGGGCGACTCGCCTCAGCAATAGTGACCGAGATTGTTGCCGCGACGGTTTTCTGGCCGGCCGAGGAATACCACCAGCGCTACTACGAAAAAGCCGGATTAGGATCTTAGCTAATCGGCTCGGGCGAGGCCGACCATGGCACGGGCGAGCTGCTTGCGAAGGTTTGCGTCATCGCCCTCGGTCCATTCGAACGCCGATTGCAGCAACGGGCGTAGTAGGTTGAAGCCGATCACCGCGCTAATCAGCAGCGTGGTGGTGATCGCGGCCGCATCGCCGGTGGCCTCTGGCGATTGCTGGCGAAACGCTTCGACCATCTGCTCTACGGCCTTGGCATCGGCGCGGAACTCTGTGGACAGGTCGTCACCGCTGATTAGACCGGTCAACAGTCCCCAGGCCATCAATCTGGCAAAGCCGGGTCGACTGCTGAAGCTGTCGAAAACCACCAGCGCTGCCGGCGCGTCACGGTGCCAGAAGCTGCCATCCTCTTGGATGCGGCGCACCTCTTCACCCATCGTTCTGAGGTTACGTCTGAGCACCGCGCGAAGCAGGCCTTGCTTGCCACCAAAGTAGTGGTGGATCAGCCCAAAAGACAGACCCGCCTCGCGTCCGAGCTCGGCTAGACCGAAGCCATCGGGGCCCTTCTCTTCGAGCAGCCTCTCGGCGGTGTCGAGGATGCTGGCAATGGTCTTCTCGCGGTCACGCGGCCGCCGACCAGCCGACCTGCTGTCGCTGGCCCCGGCGCCTTGGTTCGCGTTTGCGCTGCGGCTCTTGCTCACGCCTTGATGGTTACCTTGGTGTTTTTCACCACGGTGACATCACGCTCAGCGACCCGCGCGGTTACGATGATGTCGCTGTCCGACTCCTTCCACATATCGGTGATGATGGTCTCTCCCGGCATCACCGGTGCGGCGAACCTCGCTTTGATCGAGCGGAAGCGTGTTGGGTCGTTGTCGCACATCGCCTCTACCACCGCGCGTCCGACGTTACCGAAGGTGCAAAGCCCGTGGAGGATGGGCCGATCAAAGCCGCCCAGCGCGGAGAACTCCGGGTCGATGTGCAACGGGTTATAGTCGCCATTGAGGCGGTAGAGTATCGCCTGATGAGTCATGGTGGGGTAGGAAAGCGAAGCATCGGGCGCGCGATCGGGAGGATCGTTACCAGCCGGAGGGCCGGACTCACCACCAAAGCCACCCTCGCCGCGGACGAAGATTGAGAAGATGTTACGGAACAAGGGCTGGCCGCCCTCGTCCTTGGTCAGCGCTTCAATGGTGACCAAGGCGCCCTTGCCCTTGTCGTATATACCGGTGACGCGTGCGCTGTTGATGGTCTTGGCGGCGACCGGGATCTCGTCGCAGAGAATCTCCAGGTACTGCTCGCCATGGAGTATCATCATCGGATTGATGTCGAAGCCGGGTACGTTGAGCACATCCATCAGACACGAGAAGGTCGGACACACGCCGAAGGTAGGGATAACCTTGAGGCCGTTCTCGTAGGTGTACTGCAGCACCTTGGGGTCGGTAGCGGAGCTGCCAACTCCCACGCCTAGTCCAAGCGCGTAGAGGATTTGGTCCTTGTGGGCCCATTCGTACTTGGTTTCTGCAAATTCTTGGCCGACCACGGCCTTTACGTCGATTGGCATCGCTTATATTACTCCTTGCGGCAGTAGCGGCGCTGTAGGGATGCGAAGCCGCAAAGTGCGCTTCGCATCCCTACGTCAGGCCACTTGGCGTCTACGACATGCAGTGGGCCAGGGTAACGCCGGTTGAATCGGCTATAGAGCGTATCACCGCGGCGTCTGTCATATCGTTGATCTTGGCCCAGTTTTCGGCGACCAGTTCGACGGTGATGTTGTCGCCTTCGGGTTTGACCGCCAGTCCTTGGGCACGCAGAGTTTCGATGCGCGCAAACGCTCCGGCTCCAACCTCGTAATACTCGCCGTTGGCATCGCACTTCTCCGAGCACAGGAAAACCACCAGCGGCGACACCAGCTCGGGGCGGATGAAGTCGTGGATCTGCTCAGGCATCAGAGACTCGGTCATACGGCTGATAGCGACCGGCGCGATGATGTTAGTGCGGATGTTGTTCTTCTCGCCTTCGAGTGCCAAGGTCTGCCCGAAACCGACAAGCCCCATCTTGGCGGTCGAGTAGTTGGCCTGTCCGAAGTTGCCGTAGATACCCGAGGCGGATGCGGTCATGATGACGCGGCCGAACTTCTGTTCGCGCATGTGTGGCCACGCGGCTTTGGTTACCAAGTAAGCACCTTTGACGTGAACCGCCATGACCAGGTCCCAATCGGCATCGCTCATTTTGGTAAACGACTTGTCGCGCAGTATCCCGGCGTTGTTGATGACCACGTCGATCGAGCCGAAAGCATCGATGGCAGTCTTGATCATCGACTCGGCACCGGCCGGGTCAGACACCGACGCATAGTTGGCCACGGCGTTGCCTCCCGCGGCTTTGATCTCCTCGACCACCGCATCGGCCATGGCTGAGCCTTCGCCACTACCATCGGCCGAGCCGCCAAGATCATTGATGACGACGTTGGCGCCGTACTTGGCAAACAGCAGCGCATGAGAACGGCCCAAGCCACCGCCGGAGCCGGTGACGAGAACTGTACGCCCCTTGAGTCCAAAGCTATCCGAATCTGACATTAGTAAACCTCCTGGCTGACGAGCCCGCCTCGAACCGCTAGCCGCGGCTGCGATGGCTGGTGATAGAAAACATTGCTGCCTAGCGGCTGAAAATGCTGAACGGAAACATATGCAGGCTCTTGCAATATGTAAAGACGCCGGCTCGCCGTGTGATCGGGGCAGCTGCCGAAGAGCGCAGACCAAGCAGGATCTGCGGGACTCATCCGCGCTCTCTCCTGGTGGAGCCGGTTGAAGGGAAGGGGCTGCACCGGCAGTGCCACTGCGGTGCCCCGTTAGGCCTGGTCGGAGTCCACTACTCCTGCTGGTTTGTCGCCCGCACCAACGCCATGGCTAATCACAACCGACGAGTGTCCTCGACATTGCCCGATCGAAAAACACTGGTAATGACGCTCTGGCTTCGCAAGCGACCGCTTCAAGGAAGCCAGGACGCGAAAACCCGCTGGAACGCTTTGCGTGCCGCGCCTAGATCGGCCGCCGACAAATGCCCGATTTTCTTGTCGATGAGGTCTTCTTCGATGGTCGCCACCTTCGCCATTCGTAGCAGGCTCGGATGCAACAGCCCCGCCAGTTCCCATTCGCCGAGAAGAACATCGCCGGGAATCTTCAACGCCTCTGTTTTGCTGGTGATCATCGCTACGGTATCGAGCCGGTTTCGCGGTGATCGAGTCGTCTGTGCCAGCACCAACGCTGGTCGTTTCTTGTCCGTTGCCAGCTCCGTGAAAGGGAAGCGGACCACTACAACGTCACCCGGATTCATAGGCGATCGTAGTCGGCATCTCGTGGATCGTTCCACTCTTCAAAAGTGGCCTCCGCTAGCTTGGCCAGCGCTTTGCTCTCTAGCCGTTCAGCGAAGTATGCTTCGAGGGCACGTGTGAGCACGGCCTTTACCGTTGTGCCATGATCGTTCCAGA
>CAZPPZ010000295.1:0-3887 GCA_964588545.1 uncultured Myxococcales bacterium
ATGCCATCGCATCGACACTAGTGTTCACGATCTGCACCATCGCGTAATGCTTGGTGCCGTCGTCAGAGATCATGTCGTTGAGTTCAGGGGTTAGTCGCTCTACCGGATCGCTACATTCGAGCACCGGTGGATCCTCCATGTTGTTGGCCGGGAGGTAGGAGAGCAACTTGCGGATCATTGCGATGCACGCGGCATCGTCGGGGGAGAGAAAATGGGCGACTCCGCTGCGCGTGTTGTGGGTCGCGCCACCACCGAGATTCTCTTGGGTAACCTCCTCGCGGGTTACCGATTTTATGACTTCGGGTCCGGTGATGAACATGAAACTCGACTTGTCGACCATGAAGATGAAGTCGGTTAGCGCCGGGGAGTAGGTAGCCCCGCCGGCACAGGGGCCGAGCACGCCCGATAGCTGCGGAATTACTCCCGAGGCCAGAGTATTGGCGCAGAAGATGTCGGCGTATCCGCCGAGGCTCTCCACACCTTCCTGGATGCGTGCTCCACCTGAATCGTTCAGCCCCACCACCGGTACCCCGGCTTTCATGGCCATGTCCATGACCTTGCAGATTTTTTCGGCAACGGTGTGGCTGAGACTCCCACCGAGCACGGTGAACTCTTGGGCAAACGCAAACACCGGTCGGCCCTCTACGCTGCCGTGGCCGGTCACTATGCCATCACCGGCCACGCGGTTGTCTTGCATCGAGAAGTCGGTGCAGCGGTGGACGCGAAACTTGTCTATTTCGCAAAAACTACCGGCGTCGAACAGGGTCTCGAGGCGTTCGCGCGCAGTCATTAGGCCTCGCTCTCGGCGTTTGGCGATCCGCTGCGGACCACCACCGGCCTCGGCTTCGGCGTTACGTTGTTGCAGTTCTTCTAGGACCTCGGGTCGTGCCATCGCTGTTTACGTGTCCTGTTGTCGCGAGGCCGGCCTGTTGGCCCCCGCCGCCGATGTGGGCGTAGCGTCCCAGCGCTGCGCTCGCGCTATCCTCTCCACCTGCCGCTATTCGCCGATATCGACGAGTTGACAGTGGACAGCAGCCCTCTCCCTTAGCGGTGCAACGCAAAAAACACAAGAAAACCCACCGCCTGCCTGATTCAGAGGCCCGGTCGAAAAGTCGGCTGAGCGCCGAGAGCAGCTTCGCTTGAGTGCCGGCGGACTTCTCGGCCGGGCCTCTAGTGCGCCTATTCAATGCCGCGGCCCGCTGTCGAGCCGGGCTCGGGCAAGCGCACACTCATTCCCGGTCGCAGGCCGTGAGCTGCCGAGAATCCTCCGTTGACCTCGAGCACGTACATCGCCTCGCCGCCCGAGGGGATGCGGGCTTGTGAGTACGGAGTGGTGTTAGCAGCTATCGATACGATCTTGAGGTCAGCCGCGATGAAGATGATATCCAGCGGCAAGGGGGTATTCTTCATCCAAAAGGTGCGCTCCGCCGCCGCTGCAAAGATGAACAGCATGCCCGCGTCGTCATCAAGATGGTCCCTCCACATCAGCCCGCGGCTTACTTCCCGCTGCGTCCTGGCAATCTCTACACGGATAGCGATGTCTCCGTGATCGGTCTTGACGATCAGCCGCGGTTGCTGTGGTGACGAGCAGGCCGAGACCGCCAGCAGCGCGCTCACTGCCAGCAAAGCAGCGTAGCCGCGCGACAGGGCGCGGCTCTTGGGTGGGAGCAGCAGCATCGCCAAGTGACTCAGCGCCACACCCTGGCACGCACGCCGGGGCGATTGCAAGCGTTGGCCTAACAGGCTTAAATCGCTCAACTTGCGTGACTTTACGCAGTGGCGGCTGGGTCGCAGGCGTCACTCGAACTGCGGCCTTGGCGGCCTTAGGGAGGGGATAAGTTGAGTGCTGTGATTTGGACCGTGTGCCTTGCGTCTTTTCTTGGACTGTTTGCATGGCAGTGCTACCGGCGTTTTGGCATCCTCGTGCGCCTACCGGCGGCCAACCGTTTCGACCGCATCCCTGAACGAATCAGAATTCTACTCGTTTATGGTGTTGGCCAACTCAAGTTTTTCAAGGGAGAGCAGCCCGCCGGTCTGGTCCACGCCCTGGTCTTTTGGGGATTCCTCGTGCTCGGGGCTCAGGTCGCGACGATGTTTCTGCGCGGTTGGTTCCCCGAGTTGCATCTCCCCATCGTCAGTACCGGTCCCTACATGGTCGCACGCGACACCATGGAATGCGTTGTCATTGTCTGCGCGCTGGCCTTGATGTTGCGCTGGTTAGTCATCCATCCGACTCGATTGATGGGCTTTGAGCCGGCCGAATCGCGCCTGCGAGGACATTCGCATTGGGAGGCCATCCTCATCCTGTGTTTCATCGCTACGATCGGTTTGACCGGTATGATCTATGACGGTGGCCGCTTTGTCTTTCTTGCGGGCGATCCGGCGATAGAGGCCGAGAGGTCCTGGCCGGTAGTATCCAAGCTCGTTGCTGGTCTGTTGGCGCCATACGGTGAGGCGTTTGCGCGCAGCGCGAGCAATACCGCCTGGTGGATTCACAACCTGGTGGTGTTGACCTTCCTAAATTTGTTGCCGCTGTCCAAGCACTTCCACGTCATCACCGCTCTCCCCAACGTGTTTTTGACCAAGCTCGAGCCGCGCGGGGCGCTGTCGAAGATGGACCTCGAGGACGAGAACCTAGAGGTATACGGTAAGTCGCAGCTCAAGCACTTCGACTGGAAGCAGGTGCTCGACATGTACAGCTGCACCGAGTGTGGTCGTTGCTCGTCGCAGTGCCCGGCCACGGCTACCAACAAGCCGCTTGCACCTCGCCAGATGCTGCTCAACATGCGTGATCAGCTCTACGAAAACGGTATCGATATCTTCAGCGACGATTGGGTCGAAAAGATCGTCGATTCCGACTCGAAGTGGGTCGCCGACGAGGTGGTGTGGTCGTGCAACACCTGTCGCGCCTGCGAGGAAGCCTGTCCGGTAAATATCGAGTATGTCGATAAGATCGTCGATATGCGCCGCCACCTCGTCCAGGAGGAAGCGCGCTTCCCTACCGAGTTGACGCGAACCTTCAAAGGAATGGAGACCCAGGGCAACCCCTGGGGCATCGGTGCGGACAAGCGCGACGCCTGGACCGAGGGCTTGGGTATCCCGACGCTGGCTGATAACCCCGACGCCGAATACCTGTTTTTTGTCGGTTGTGCGGGTTCCTTCGATGACCGTGCGCAAAAGATCACCAAGGCGGTGGCCAAGATTCTTGCTGCCGCTGGTGTGAGCTATGCCATTTTGGGCAAGGAAGAGCCTTGCAATGGCGACACCGCCCGTCGCCTCGGCAACGAGTATCTCTACCAGACCATGGCCGCGATGGCGGTAGAGGTGTTCGAGGGCTACAAGATCAAGAAGGTCATCACCAACTGCCCCCACTGTTTCAATACTATCGCCAACGAATTTCCGCAGTTTGGCGGCGACTACGAGACGGTTCACGCGGCAGAGGTTGTTGCCGATTTGATAAAGCAGGGGCGCGTCAAGCTCGACAAAGAGATGGCCCGCACCATCGTGTTTCACGATTCGTGTTATCTCGGCCGTTACAACGACATCTATGATGCTCCCCGCGATATTCTCAAGGCTATCCCGGGCGTTATCCTCAAGGAGGCCGATCGCAGTCGTAGTACCGGAATGTGCTGTGGCGCCGGCGGTGGCCGCATGTGGATAGAGGAGGACCCGTCTCAGCGGGTCAACACACTGCGCGTCAAGCAGCTTCTCGAGACCTCTCCCGATGTAATCGCTTCGGCCTGTCCCTACTGCATGACCATGCTCAGCGATGGTGTCAAGGAGTCCGACGCCGAGGAGTCGGTTGACACCCGCGACGTCCTCGAGATTGTTGCCGACGCGATTGCCTAGCCGTTCGTCTATGCGGTGATAGCCGCGGGCCGTTGGCA
>CAZPPZ010000296.1:0-3872 GCA_964588545.1 uncultured Myxococcales bacterium
CACCCCGCACGAGCTCGTGCGTCGGGGCAGTGCGTCGCGGTGTGGCAGGGTGCCTTGGCGCGTCCAGACTCCCGGCGAAGGGCGTCGAGCTCGTCCACCAGCGGCTTGATCTCGTCGATGGGGTGCATGACGCCGATCCAGCCGTCGCCCCAGCGGGCTGCACGTCGCAGAGCCGGTTTGCTTGTACCTCCCACATAGATAGGCACCGGCTTGTCGGGTACCGGTGCCATCGTCAGACGCTCGAAGTCGTAGTACTTGCCGTGGAACTCCACCATGCCGCCGCCCATGAGGAGGCGGAGAATCTGGATAGCCTCGTTCTGGCGGGCACCGCGCGTGCTCTTGTCCTGCCCGAGCCATTTGAACTCCTCGGGCATCCACGCCAGTCCCACGCCCAGGGCAACGCGGTTGCCCGAGATCGCCGCCACCGAGCACAGACTCTTGGCTTCGAGCAGGGGCTGGCGGATAGCCAAGCGAAGCACTGACGGGATGAAGCGGATGCGCTTAGTCACGGTGGCCATGGCAGTGATCGCCACCCAAGGGTCGAGTACCGGCAGATCCAGCGGCCAGAAACGCCTGCCGTCGGGCGTATAGGGGTAGGGCACCGAGATCCGCTCCGGGAAGAACGGAGCGTCGGCAACCTGAATGCTGTCCCAGCCCGAATCTTCCGCTGTGCGCGCTATATCCAGATGCTCGGCCGGGTCGACCATGAACAGGTGAAATCCGAACCTCATGAGTCTTCTTTCCTAACGAGTTTCCATCTCGCAATGGTAGTCTTGCCACGGGCGTTCACCAGAGAATCTAGCAGCGACACACTTATGACAAGATTAGTCCGCCGCTGTAGGTCGCTTAGCGCGTGCCTGATGAGGCGGACTTCGCATGTGACTTGCCAGCGACTCCAAGCAAAGCAACAGAGAGATGAGGTCTCGCCTGGGGCCGAATACGACATTTCTAAGTGCTTGCGACAGCCACGAAATGTGTGTTCTAACTTAAGGAGTGGTGATCGTGACAAACAGGGTAGGCCGAGTCGTAACCCCATTACTATGGGTGCTATGTGCCGTGGTGTGTGCATTTCCGCCCGAGGTCGCGGCGCAGTGTCTTCAAGTCGACGGTGGCCGTCTGACCATTAAACCGATCGCCGCTAACCGGCACAGCAGAATTACCTGGAAAACCAAGGACCGTTCGCTTGATTTCATCATCGCTGACCCCACACGAGGGTCGACTCTAATCGAGCTGCTCGATGCTGGTTCAGTGTTGATGTCATTGCCCTATAGTGCTGCTTCAGCGTCCGCGTGGAGCAGCTCGGGGACGCCGGTTCGCAAGTGGCAGTACCGAGACAGGAATGATCCCGCTCCGATCGCCGGGATTAGGACTCTGAAGAGCCGCCCCACCCGTTTTGATCTAAAGGGCAAGGACGGCGTCGTCGACTCACTGGTGGCGCCGCTAACTCTGCCGGCAATTGTACGTGTAACCGACAACAGCGGGGCTTGTTTCGAAGCCGTATTTTCTTCCTGCAGCCAAAACGAGGTGGGCAAGGTCAAGTGCCGTGGCGATGCTCCGGTGTGCACTGGCGGTGTGCCGGCGTCGACCGGCGGCGACCGCTTGGTGAGTCTTGACCTTGGAACGGCCGTGCCGTTTCCTGAGCCCAGCCCTCTGCGTGGGATTGATTTCTCGCAGCAGACTCTAGTAACCGGGACGCTTGCAGATCAGCTGGCACTTTTCGATGAGACTTTTTCCGACGCGGCTGATCGTGGTGGGCAAAGACGAGTGCGTGTAGAGTTTCGCGCTCAGCATTGGCCGCACCTAGGTTTCGACGATCCGCAAAGCTGCCAGTGGCAAGGCGTCGCTGCCGGTCTCGAACAGGTGCCCAAGTTAGACCTCATCGTGTCGGCGTTGGCTGCAGCTGGCGATGAGATACTGATGCGCATGAGCGGCACCCCGGCTCTGCTCTCTTCGGATTGCGACGCACCGGGCCAGCCTTGTCTGGCAAACAACGTGGTTCGCCCCGATGGGGCCATCTGTAGCTGTAACAACGCGTCAAACAGCGACCCTGCGGGGTACTCGATGTTCCCGCCTGCCAATTACGGCCAGGATTTCGCCGATTTTTGGGGCTGCGTCGTCAAACACTACGCTCTACTCGGTGTACGCAAGTTCGAGATCTGGAACGAGCCCGACGTCCCCGACTCCTTCCGCGCCAACCCTGCCGATAGTCGCGGTGAGCAGCCTCAGTTCATAGAGATGTTCGAACAGATGCGCGTTGCCATCGAGCAGAAGCTTACGAGTGATGTCGACCTAGCCGCCATAGCTCCATCAATTAGAATTGGCGGACCGGCGATGTCGAGTTTCGACGCGGCAATAAATAACAATTTGCCTCTACTCCCGACGCTGCTGCAGCAGGTAGACCAGGACGGGGGCGAACTCGATTTTGTGTCTTTCCATATGTACACGAGCGATCCGGGTAGCCAGTTTGCCCAGGGGGCGATAGCCCAGGTACGTGCTTGGTTGCCGGCTGCATGGACCAACACCGAACTCTCCATCAACGAGTGGCAAACCTCTCTGGGCTGGCATGTTTGTCAGCTGGGGCCAGACCTGGTGTCGGCTCCTACCGCTGGTCTCGATGCTAGCGTCAACTGCGACCATCGCGGAGCCGGCTACGCGGTTTATGTGTTGTCGGGGTTTGTCGCCTCGGGCAGCGATGTCGCGCCCTATCTCTTCGAGATGTTCGACCGCAACGATCTGGTTCCCGACGATTTCTATGAAACCGGTATGGGGCTGACTACTGCTCATGGCCTTCCCAAACCCGAAGCCGTAGCGCTGTGGGCAGCCTCGCAGTTAAGCGGAGACTTACTCGGAGCGAACATCGAAGTCTTGGGCGACCGAAGTTTCGGCTGGCTCGCGGCTCGAGATTCTACCGGCGTGGTTCATATCCTATTGGGCCAGGTAGACAGCGATGGAGAGATGCATTTCACTCGTTCTTACAACGCCGCTGGCTTCGACCTGGACCAGTTGATCGTTGCTTGTGGCTGCGGCAGTGCCGGTGGTACTAGTGAGCAGAACATCTGCCTGCGCTCTGTTCTCGAGCAGGTTCTTGCGAGCAGCGACCGACCGTCTAGCGTTGCACAACAGTGTCCTGCGCTCGGTGTCGCCGAGCAAAGTGCGGTTCTTGACGGGATGGCCGCGTGGGAGGCTAGGGAGGCGCTGAGGGGCAGGTCTATGGAGCTGAGCATTGGCGTAGCTGGAATTGGTTGTAGTACCCACCAAGTCGAGGTTTTTGAAATGCGCTCGGGCAGCAGCAGTACAGAATCCTTCCGAGCCAGCAATCCGGCGCCAACAACGTTGGGCGACTTCAACTCCCTCTACAGTGACCAAGAGTGGAAGGATATCGGTGTTAGCCTGTGGGCGGAGGCAAAAACCCCCACTCAAACTTACGCGCTTGGCCCGGGCAGGCCGATCGAGCGTGTCACGTTACCAGCCTACGGGGCTGTGTACCTGCGTATTTTCTAGGCGGGTTCGACCAGGGGCGTCCCGGCCTGGGTATGCTCAGACTTTTTCTGGAGCCGACGAGTTGGGTTCGCGTTGCGGGCTCAGCGTTGTCGCCCCTGCTACAATCTACGGGCGTTTCCATGCGTATCTTGCCATTGCTGTGGGACTTGCCCATAGTACGCCGAGTAGAACGTGTTTCACTCCGCGATGCAGGCCAGACAAGGCTTTGCGGTTCCAACCACAGGAGTGAACAGGCTGGGGAGAGGTCGCAATGGCGATCGAGATCGAGGAAAAATTCACGGTAAATGCCCCGCTGGAGCGAGTCTGGGACTTTGTCATGGATCCCCACCGGGTGGCGGCTTGTATGCCTGGGGCCAAGCTCGACGAGGTGG
>CAZPPZ010000297.1:0-3863 GCA_964588545.1 uncultured Myxococcales bacterium
GGTTGTTGCTAGGGTTTCGCAGCGATCCTCGCAGGTGGGCGGTGCACACTCTTCCGTGATGCAGGTCTGCAGGCCCGCGCGAGCGTCGAGCGCGCATTGCTCCGGATCTCCGCCCTCTCTAATGCACAGGCGCAGCTCGTGGTATGCCCGACGCAGGCAGCGCCGTTCACACGGTGCCAGCGTCGGGTCACAGAAGGCCGACACGCAGCGCGTCTCTGCTTCGGCTGCGATCGCAGCGCAGCGGTCGGCGGCCAGCCCGGCTTTTAGACAGCGCGCCTCGACCTTGCCCGCCGCGGCTGCGCAGCGTTCGTTACATCCTGGTGGTTTGCAATTGTCAGCCACACAGGTCGTGAAGGCGTCGCCCGCCGCCGTTTGGCAGTCCGCCAGAATCCCGCCATCAGCCTGACAGTCGTACAGCAGGTCGTGTGCCGTGAGTAGACACCTGTCGATACACACTTCGTCGCGCCTCGCCTCGGCCGGCGAAACTCCGACCAATGCGACGCAAACGAGAATAGTCGCAGCGCTGACCATTACGCGAATTACGCTCATAGACTTTTCCTCCAGAGCTGGTTAGCGCGTGGCTCGTCCGAAAGTGCGCGAGCCGCCACGCCGGGCGCGTGCTCAAATACCGCATCGGTGTCGTTCGGGCGGGCAGGCGAGCTGAGAAACGACACGCGAGATACAGACATTAAACTCATAGCGCGCCGACACCAGCTTAGTCAAGAGATTTTCGACAGAGTTGAGGGTCTTGGGCTCAGGGCTTGGACAGCCCGACCGTCCTGGGCTAGTAAACTGTGGCCATGGCCGAAGTGAAGATTTATACGATTCCGCTCTGTGGCTACTGCTGGCGGGCTAAGCGGTTGTTAAAGAAGAAGAAGGTGGAGTTCTCCGAGGTCAACGTTCGCGGCGATGCCGAGGCGATGGCCGAAATACGTGATATCGCTGGCCCATCTACCTTTCCGCAGATTATCATCGACGGTGACTTGATTGGCGGCTGTGACGATCTCTACGAGCTCGAGCGTGCGGGTCGTCTCGATGCTCTGTTGGCCTAAGCAGCCGTCTGCGCTCAGGCGGCCTCTATCAGCTCGCTTCTAAGTAGCTGGTGATGGCCTGCTCCCACTCGCTGGGGCGAAAGAACATCGGGCCCATTCCACCTTTGTATGCGACCTTGCCGTCGCTGCCTACCAGGTACAGACGCTCGGGTACGGCCGCGTAGGCTCGGGCAACCGCGTCGTCCATTTCATCTACCAGCGCCGGCATCTCCAGCGCGAGTTTGAGCATGCAGGCCTGGCCGACCTCAACGCGTTCGTCCATCGATTGATGTTGGCGATAGAGAACCTCGTCCTGCGGGTTCTCCTTTACCTGCCAGCCATCGGTGGGATGGATCTCTTTTATATAGACGACATAGAAGGCGACGCGATCGGCAAAGCTGCGGTATATACGGTTTAGGATCCCAGCCTGGGCCCTAAAGGGTGGTCAAGTGTAGCTGCCAAAGATCAGCGCCACGGGGCGCTCTCCGAAGTGCTCCGAAAGGCGTTGGCTCTTGCCCGCCAGGTCAGCGCTGAGGTAGGGCAGACAGAAGTCAGGAGCAGCAGCGCCCTGTTGAACCGAGGCTGCCTCTATCTCCAAGCTTGCAGCAATGGTATCGGCCGCCATCGGATGAGAAACTGCTTCACGAAGATCATCGATCGACAGACCCTCCATCTGAGCACCGTCACTCTCTAGTTGCGTGATCATATCGGTCATCAGCTGCTTGATGTCTGTCTGGTCCACAGGTTCCTCCAAAGTCAAAAGGAGCGGAGTCGCAAACCGCGACTTGACCCGTTGACAGTTTAATCGATCGATGCCGGTGCTTGTTTGACCGTCTGCCAAAACTCGGGATCGTGGCCGTAAAATATCCGTTCGCCGCGGGCGCGAAGTTCGCGCAGTGCGCGCAGGCTTGCCAAGGAATCGTCGGCGCTGTGGGCCAAGGGTGACAAGCACAGCGAGTCAAGGGACTCCTTGAGGTAACAGGCGTCGGCGCTCAGGACTACCGGCCCCGACTCGAGCATGACACGCAGCGACTGATGGCCGGGGGTGTGGCCTGGGGTAGGAATGCACAGCACCGAGCCGTCACCGAATACGTCGTGTTCTCCATCAACGAGAACCCGTGAGTGGCCGAGATCGTAATCGTGGGGCTGGTAGTAGTTTGATTCGATCAGGTCGGGGTCGCATCCCGCTTCCCATTCTCGGCGTTGGATGATCAGGCTGGCGTTACGGATCTGAGCATTACCCCCGGCGTGGTCGAAGTGCAGGTGTGAGTTGATCAAGTAGTCGATGTCGTCGGCGCCGACGTCGAGCGACTCCAGACGCGTGGAGACTTCTTCGCCTGCCTCGTAGTGCACCTCATGAAAAGCCGCCAGCGGTCCCAGCCGGCTCTCGGGGTCGGTTTGAGTGTGGGGGTGGAGGCCGCTGTCGAAAAGTGCGATGCCGCGTCGGTGGCGTATCAAGTAGCAGGGCACCGGCACACGCAGCTTCCCCTGCGCGCCCTCGAGGAAAGCCGCGCGAAAGAGCGTGAGCCAACCGGTTGTCATCGCGTAGAGTTTTGGAGTCACCTGGTTCGATCCTTACGGTGAGCGGTCGCTAGATAGCAGGCGAAGCTCGAACTGTGCGAAACGGTGTATTGCCGCGGCATGTTGTTTCGGATCTCGCATAAGTGCTCTTCGCGGGTAGGCGGCCAGCCGCTACAGAGAGCCTTTATGCAACAGTTGTTAGAGCTTTGACAAGGCTTTGGCGCGCATGACGCACCGCATTTGCGGTGGCGTGCCTAGATGGCACTGCGGCCCCTGAAGACAGGGCTCGCCTGGCTTACTCAAATGAACTGTGGGTTGATCTTGGTATGTCCATGGGTTGATATGCCGTAGGTGTGGTCGCTCGAATTCAGCCGTGAAGCCACCCGGGCTCTGCTGAGGATGCCGCGCAAACAGGCCGCACGCATCCGCAGCAAACTCGACGCGCTGGCTCGCAACCCGATCGGTGCCCGCAACGTCAAGAAGCTCACCGAGCACCCTGGGTATCGCTTGAGAGTGGGTGACTGGCGGGTGCTCTGTCTACTCGACCACGAGCGTATCGTCGTCCAAATCGTCCGCGTGGCACACCGTAGGGAGGTAGACCGATGAGTGTTAAGATTCTGGAAGCGAACGGCAAACCCGCCTTCGCGGTGTTGCCCTACGACGAATACAAGGCGCTTCTTGAGCTGGCCGAGGATGCTGACGATGCGGCTACATTGGTACGCTTCGCGAAACGCTACTCTAGGGGCGAGGAAGAGACGGTACCGGCCGAGGTTGTCGACCGTCTGCTCGCGGGCGAGAGCCCGCTACGGGTGTGGCGCGAGCATCGTGGCATGAGCGCTGTGCAGCTAGCCGAGGCCGTGGGAATCACTCCGGCTCACGTGTCGAAGTTGGAATCCGGCAAGGGCGATCCGTCGGTGGCTGTGCTCGCCAGGCTCGCGAAGGTATTAGACGCCTCGCTGGAAGATCTGATCGGGCCTTGAGGCTTTATCGCGGACCTGGTGCTTGTAGCGACGCATAGTTTGAACAGCATGGGGACGGGCGACGGCACCGCCCACCAAGCCCCCTTGCGCTTTACGCCGGTCTTAGCTTGTATCTGACCGACCGCTCCCGAGCGCCGCTGTAGATGCGGCCGGAGCGGCTCTTCGACCGCTGATGTTCAAGCACCACCCGGAAATACACCGCGTCGATCGCATCGGCTGGCTACGCGCCGCGGTGCTCGGTGGCAACGACGGGATAGGATCGACAGCGAGGCTTGTCGTAGGCGTGGGCGCAGCCCCAGCGAGGCGAGAGGAGAAGACAGTCGCCCGAGAC
>CAZPPZ010000298.1:0-3859 GCA_964588545.1 uncultured Myxococcales bacterium
GTGGGGCCTCGCGCACTTCGCGGGCACTGTCTGTCCTACCTACACCGCGACGACGGTGGTGTGCGCTTATCGTATGTCACCCTGCCCGCCGGTCTCCCCCCGCCGCTACTTCGCCGAACGCAAGGTCGAGGTCTCGGTCGAGTTTTCCTGGGGAGCCACCGAGGCAAAGATCGCCGCCGGGCTGTGCGACGCAGTCGTTGAAGTCACCGAAACCGGCAGCACGCTGCGCGCCAACGGACTCAAGATCATCGAAGACCTGATGGAGTCCAATCCTCAGTTGATCGCCAACCGTTCAGCCCTGGCAGACCCATGGAAGAAGGCCAAGATCGACCAAGTTGCGATGATGATGCAGGGGGCGCTAAGGGCGGAAGCCCTGGTCGGCCTCAAGATGAACGTGCGCAAGACCAAGCTCGACGATGTCATCGGGCTGCTCCCGAGCATTACCGCACCTACGGTGGCCGATCTCTATGGCACCGAATGGCTGTCGGTAGAAAGCGTAATCGCTGAGTCGGTGGTCCGCGACCTCATCCCCAAGCTGGTCGCTGCCGGTGTGGAAGGCATCGTCGAGTACCCCCTGAACAAGGTCATCTGATTTCGGCTCGGGTTTTTCGGCTCTTCATTCAACTCCTGTAGTTGCGCGAACCGCCGCGTCCGTGCGACTCGACTCCCTACTAACCGCCATCGAGGCGCCGGAGGGAATCCATGGAGTTTTCGAATCTGTCAATCAGTCACCGTGAGCGGCCACAGACAATCGCTGCTTTGACCGCTGCTGCTCTAGTATTGCTGCGAATCGTCGCGCTGCCCCCAACCGCAGCCCATGCCGACCAGGTCCATCGCTGCAGCCGAGCGATTCTGTCGAGCCACAACCGCATAATCGCAGCCGACGCCCGCCTGCTGTCGCGTTGCACTCGCAACATTCTCGAGCAGCGCGACGACCAGTCCACCGAAGATGCCTGTAGAAAGCTGCGAACGGCCGATATCGGCGCAGATCGCATCGACCGCAGCGCACGCATGCGGATACAGCGACAATGCGCCGTGGTTCAACCTGCCTGGTTGCCAGAGCACTGTATGGGACCGGGGCCACAGAGCGCCCGCGTTTTGAGCGACGCTCAGGCCATCGCCGACTGCATAACCTCGGCGGGACACTGCCTGGCGCTATCAGCGGCAGAATCATTACTGGGAGAACATCGTCAAGCGCTCAGCCAACAACACCCCGAGAATCTCTCCTATGAGTTTGCGAGTCTTGCCGGCAACAGCTTCGCGGCTTGTTTCGATGTCACCACATCCACGAGCACTACAACCTCGACATCGACTACCCTAGCGACTGCCACCACTACTACCACCACGACTCCCATGGGACAGATCCCCGGCCCCATAGTCATCACCGAAGTGATGAGCAACCCGGCAGCACAGGCCGATAGCAGCGGTGAATACTTCGAATTGTGGAACGGCGGCAGCGCTGTCGCCGATCTCCAAGGTGTAACCGTGCGCGATCTCGGCTCCAATGCGTTCACGATTGATACTCCGCTGATAGTCAACCCCGGCGGATACGTCGTACTGGGCCGCAGCGCCACAGCCGCTGCGGCTGCGGTAGACTACATCTACGCCGCCGCCATGACCCTCTCCAACAGCGGCGACGCCATCATCGTCGAGCGCGACGGCGTCGTACTCGACCAACTTATCTATGACGGATCGTTTCCACTGCTCGCCGGGCGATCCCTCGAGCTAGATGTGTCGGCTTACAGCGCCACCGGCAACGACCTCGCAGCCGCCTGGTGCGCCGCCGACACAGCGATGGCCGACGGTGACTTTGGAAGCCCGGGGGCTAGCTCCGCAGGCTGCCTACTCCCCTGATGCAGGCACTACTCCTGCATGTCGCGGAGGATGTCGTGTTTGCGCTTATCGGCAATCAATCGATCGTTGTGAAAAGCCTGCTTGAGCGAGAGCCATGTAAAGAAGATCACCAGCAACAACGCGCCCGCTACCGGCATGTTGTCGGGCTTGCTGATGATGGCAATAAACTGGTCCCAGGCTGTCACACTATGGGCGCCAGCAGCCGCTGAAAACAAGGTAGACATATACTGAACAGAGGCCTCCTGATCGGCCTCGGCCGGCCCCACTCACGGGGTCGGCCACCATGGCCGGTGGATGAAGCTGACGCTAGGGATTGAGCTGCTACAAGTCAAGTTTCACCCGACTGGGGGTTCACACTTGACTATGGCACGCAGCGGTACTCAGATGGTCGGGGTAGACCATGAACTCTCAGCACCCGACCGATTACCTGCGGCTGAGCCAATTCCTCGAACTAGAGTCGCAGTGGCTCAGCGGACTCAACCAGCCCGGCTGTAGTGACAGCGACGACAAAAGTGAACTGGCCCACCGCATCTGCCGTACCGCGGTGATTCTTCTCGACCCGATTGCTGTAGCCATTGGCCTGAGCAGCAGCGAGCGAGGCTATCGCATCCTCGCCGCGGACGGGGCTTGGTCGCTGGCCGACAACGGTAGCACCCACGCCCCAGCAGCGGCAGATTCAATGGCCATGGCGGCGAGAGCCTTGTCTACGGGTACCGCACAGCTCAAGAGCCGTGGTGAGCTAAGCGACGGCATATTCCCCTTTACAGCGGGTGCGCAAACCACGGGTTGCTTGCACATACGAATAGCCAGGCCGCTCTTCGACGGGCCCGAGGTCTCGTTCCTGCGCTTTCTGGCCTCCGCAACCGGCATGGTACTAGCCGGCGGGCTGGCCTCGCTAGCATCTCCGCAGCAAGCGCTATCACAGCCGCGCCGCGATACCCGGGCCTCAGAGCCCAGCGAACAACAAGCCCGGCGTTACGTTGCCATGGTCGTACATGATCTGCGCAACCCGCTGAACGTCGTCTCCGGCTACTCAGGCCTACTCGAAGATCAGAGCCTCGGGCCGCTGACCGACGAGCAGCGCGATGCAGTTACCGCCATAAGCCGCCAGGTGACGTCGTTGCTCGGGGTCATCGAGCAGCTCATCGACCTCGACGGGCTCTTGTCACCAAGCGGAGCTCCGCACGTAGAAACATTCGAAGCTCGTTCGCTATTCGAAGGTATGCGCTCCAGCTGCTTCCCCCACGCCGAGGCCAGAGTACGTTGGCCGGGTCCGGAGTCGGCATTCGAATTTAGCACCGATCGCCGACGACTCTTCTCGATCGTCCAGAACTTGGTAGACAACGCACTGAAGCACACGTCCGATTCACCGGTAGCCCTTGAGTGCACACGGCAAGCAGGAGAGCTGGTCATAAGTGTTGCTGACCACGGAGCAGGGCTCGCCCCGCAACACCAAGCCACGCTACTCGGGCGCAACCCATCGACATCGGACCCGACAAAGCGCTCGGGAATCGGCCTTTATGCCGTGGCCTGCTACGCGCATGCCCTGGGCGGTAGAATCCAAATCAACAGCAGCGATGAAAACGGAACCACCATAACCGTACGTCTGCCGAGACTAGCCCCTAGCGATAACGTGAGCTGAAGATCTCCCAGGTTCGCGCAATGCCTTCACGGAAATCCACCGCGACGTCGTAGCCCAAGGCCTCGCGAGCCGCGGAAATATCCGCCTCGCTGTGACGCACGTCCCCGGAGCGGGGCTCTAGGTGTCGACGTGGCAGTTCTCGTCCGGCGACTGCCTCGATGGCCGCGACGATATCAAGCAGCGAGTAGCGCTCGCCGCAGGCGATGTTGAACACTCGCCCAGAAACGCCGTCGGCGCGCGCGGCGAGCAGGTTGGCGCGAACGACGTTCTCGACAAAAGTGAAGTCACGAGACTGTTCTCCATCACCAAACACCGTCACCGTGCCGCGCTCGAGCGCGGCACGCATGAACAGTGGGATGACGG
>CAZPPZ010000299.1:0-3820 GCA_964588545.1 uncultured Myxococcales bacterium
ACGCGCCACCCCCCGCCCCGCGACCAAACGCGGGCCCGGGCTCTCGCCCGCCTCGCCCTCGAGCCCCGCCATGGTCAGACGCGTAGCCAGCTCGGCGGCATCGGGAAGGTCCGCCACGTATTCGCTCAACCATTTAACCGGAACACGCATGTCAGAACTGCTCGAGGAAACGCAGGTCGCCACCGTACAAGAGACGGATGTCGCCAATCCGATACTTGAGCATAGCAACCCGCTCTACGCCGACGCCAAAGGCAAACCCACTGTAGACCTCGGGGTCGTAGCCTACGTTGTCAAGAACCGCAGGATCTACCATGCCCGCGCCGAGAATCTCCAGCCACCCGCTGCCCTTACACACCCGGCAGACCTTGGCGTTATTGGCCCCGCTTCCACCACACATCACACAGCCGATATCGACCTCGGCGCTGGGCTCAGTAAACGGGAAGTAACTCGGCCGAAAACGTACCGGCGACCTCGCACCGAAGATTCGATGAAGAAAACGTGTCAACACGTACTTGAGGTGCCCAAACGAAATACCGCGATCAACCAGCAGCCCCTCTACCTGATGAAACATCGGCGAGTGAGTAACGTCGTCGTCATGGCGGTAGACCGCACCAGGAGCGATAATGCGCAAGGGCGGTTCGCTGACCTCCATCACGCGAATCTGTACCGGCGAGGTGTGGGTTCGCAACACCTGGCCACTATCGACAAAAAACGTGTCCTGCATATCGCGGGCAGGATGATCGGCCGGAATGTTGAGGGCTTCGAAGTTATGGTACTCGTCCTCGATGTCCGGCCCCTCGGCAATACTGAAGCCAAGCTGACCTAAAACCCGACAGATCTCGGCAGTGGTGGCACTCAGCGGGTGAATATGGCCTGGAGGCTGCCCGTAGGCAGGCAGGGTGATGTCGGTTTGTCGGCCCCCGAGACTGGCGCTACGCTCGCTCGCCTCGAGCTCGCGCTGGCGCTCGGTTAGGGCCTCCTGGATGACGACCTTGGCCCGATTGACGACCCGACCGGCCTCGGGGCGCTGATCCTGAGGCAATTTGGAGAGCCCGCGCAGCACCCGCGTGACCTCCCCCTTCTTACCCAACAATTCTACACGGACCTCGTCGAGACGCCGGCGATCGCTAGCCTCGCCAATGCGCTCGAGAGCTCCGCTGATGAGCTCGTCTACCTGCTGGTCTACCGAGGCCACTTTCGCTGGCTGGGGCTACGCGGCAAGGTTAGACTTGGCGACGTTGACGAGTTCATTAAAGGCCTCGCGCTCGTTGATGGCCATTTCGGCGAGAACCTTGCGATCTACCTCTACCCCTGCTTTGCGCAAACCATGCATCAAATGTGAATAGCTCAGGCCTTCAGCACGCGCTGCCGCATTGATACGTACGATCCACAGACGGCGGAAATCACGCTTGCGTACCTTGCGATCACGGTATGCGTAGGTGAGTCCCTTCTCTAAAGTCTCGCGGCCTTGACGATAGAGCTTACGACCACCAACGTTACCGCTCGCGAACTTAAGAATCCTGTTGCGGCGGCGGCGCCCTTTCGTCCCTCTAGTAACTCGTGGCATCGTTCCAATCTCCTCTGTACGCAGCCGACGGCGCGCTAGCTTCCATAGGGAAGCATTCTCTTAACTCTGCTGACGTCGACAGCAGCAACGTCGGCCGGCTTGCCCAGGTTACGTTTTCGCTTACGCTTCTTGGTCGAGAGAATATGGCGCAAATAGGCCTTGCGGCGACGCAACTTTCCGCTGCCTGAAAAGCGAAAACGCTTCGCAGCTCCTCTTCGGGTCTTCATCTTGGGCATCTCTTGGCTCCTTACGGTTTCTCTTCTGGCTGAGCGCTGGCCTGCACTGTGGTCCCCTTTACCGGCACCACCAGTACCGACATATGACGTCCTTCCATTCGCGGCTCACCCTCTGGCGAAGCAACGTCGGCAATCGACTCGAGGACCTTATCGAGCATATTACGACCAAGCTCAGGCCGGGTGATCTCCCTTCCCTTGAAGAACACCGAAATTTTCACGCGATGCCCCTTATCCAAGAACTTGCGTATATGCTCGGTCTTGAAGCGGATATCGTGGGCCTCGGTTCGTGAACGAATCTTCACTTCCTTGACCGCCGACACGCTCGACTTCTTGCGAGACTCCTGGTTCTTCTTACGCTGCTCATAACGGTACTTGTGAAAGTCCATTATTCGGCACACCGGCGGCCGCGCATCACCAGCAACCTCGACAAGGTCGAGTTTGCGAGTATCCGCGATGCCCTGCGCCTGTTCGATCGACATTATGCCGAGCTGTTCTCCGCCCGAGTCGATCAACCGCACTTCGCGAGCACGAATGTTCGCGTTGATCTTGATACCGTCGTCCTTTGCTATGGCACACCTCCGTCGCCGGGATTGCTGTGTTCCAGAATCCAGTCGGCAAAAGCGCCGACCTTCATCGCATCGAGCTGTGTCCGATCGCGCAGCCGCGGAGCTAGGGTCCCGTCTTCCACTTCCCTATCTCCGATAACTGCTATCACCGGCACCTTGGCCTGTTGGGCCTCGCGGATCTTAAATCCTAGTTTTTCGTTGCGTAAGTCCGCCCGAGCGCGGATCCCGCGCGAGCGCAGTTGCTTCTCCGCAGCCGCTGCGTAGTCGTTCTGCCGATCGGTGACCGTGACCAACCGCACCTGCCGAGGGGCCAGCCAAAGAGGAAAAGCTCCCGCGGTATGCTCGATGAGCATGCCGATGAAGCGTTCGAGAGATCCAAGTATAGCCCTATGGATCATCACCGGCCGCTGCTCGCTGCCATCCTTTCCGATGAATCCCAGCGCAAAACGCTCGGGCATCGAGAAGTCGAGCTGAGCGGTGCTCAGCTGC
This sequence comes from uncultured Myxococcales bacterium, assembly GCA_964588545.1. Lineage (GTDB taxonomy): Bacteria > Desulfobacterota > Binatia > UBA1149 > SPBQ01 > CAZPPZ01. Next base: position 2,859 of record CAZPPZ010000299.1, read on the forward strand.
CACTCTCGTTTCATCGCATCGAGAACACAGAAGTCGATCTTGGGACCGTAAAACGCCCCATCTCCCTCGTTGACGCGGTAATCGATCGACTCGGATTCGAGCGCCTCGCGCAGGGTATTCTCTGCAAGCTCCCACACTTGCGAGTCGCCGATGCTCTTTTCGGGTCGCGTCGACAGATAGACGCGAGTCTCCTCAAAACCGAAGGCTCGCTGAGTCTCGACGATCATGCCGATCACGCTACGCACCTCGGCTTGGATCTGTTCCGGCATGCAGTAGATGTGAGCATCGTCTTGGCAAAACGAACGTACTCGGGTCAGGCCGTGGACCACTCCGGAGCGCTCGAAACGATGCAAACGTCCAAAATCCGCGAACCGAATCGGCAGATCGCGATAGGAACGAAGGTCTTCGCCGTAGATGAGACAGTGGGTCGGACAGTTCATCGGCTTGACGGCGAAGGCGCGACCGTCAACCTCGGTGAAATACATGTTGTCCTTGTAGTGGTCGTAGTGACCGGAACGGTGCCACAGATCCTCGTCGAGAATCTGTGGAGTAATTACTTCCTGGTAGTCGTAGCGCTGGTAGAGCCCACGGATGTAGTCGACCAGTATATTGTAAAGCACCGTACCATCAGGCAAGAAAAATGGAGTCGCCGGAGCCTCGCGGTGAAAACTGAACAGCCCGAGCTGCTTACCGAGCTTGCGGTGATCACGCTTGCGCGCCTCTTCAAGCCGCGCCAGATGCTCCTTGAGCGCCTTGCGATCGGCGAAAGCCGTTCCGTAGATACGCTGGAGCATGGGGTTGGCCTCATCGCCACGCCAGTAGGCCCCGGCCACATGGGTTAGTTCAAACGCCTTGAGGAACTTGGTCGACGGCACATGCGGCCCGCGGCACAGATCTACGCACTCACACTGCCGATACAACCCGACTACGGCATCTTCGATAGCTGCGACTCTCTCTGCCGA
>CAZPPZ010000300.1:0-3796 GCA_964588545.1 uncultured Myxococcales bacterium
GCAGATTCTTTATGGTGGTAGCGTAAAGGGTGACAATGCGGGAGGATTGTTTTCGAACCCGGACATCGATGGAGGACTGATCGGAGGTGCATCGCTGAACCCGACAGATTTCCTGGCGATAGCGGATGCCGCTGCCGCCTTGGTATGAGGTAGTAAAGAGACCATGCAAACAACAGTATTGATAGCGCATACGCTAATCGCCCTCGCAATTATTGTCTTGGTGCTGGTGCAGCGTGGTAAAGGCGCTGAAGCCGGTGCGGGCCGGCGTGTCTAGCGGCGGGGCTGATCGCTGCTTCGGCCGGCACCCACGCTCAGGGCGTTGCCCTGGCCGCGCGCCAGCTGGGCTGCCAGGCTTTGATCGTCATGCCCGTGACCACCCCAGCCATAAAGGTCAAAGCTGTTGAGGCTCTGGGTGCTGCGGTGGTGCTGCACGGCGATTCTTACACGGAAGCCGAAGAGCGCGCTCGCGAGATCGAAGCCCGAGAGCGGCGCTGCTTCGTACATCCTTACGATGACGAGGATGTTATCGCCGGGCAGGGTACGGTGGCGATGGAGATCCTCCGTCAGCAGCCAGACGCTATTCACGCCATCTTTGTTCCTGTTGGCGGTGGTGGTTTGATTGCCGGCATAGCCGCCTACGTAAAGGCGCTTCGGCCCGAGATTCGTATAATTGGTGTGGAGCCCGAAGACTCGGCGGCGATGCAGGCATCGTTGGCTGCGGGTACCATCGTACGTCTCGAGCACGTAGGTATGTTTGCCGACGGGGTAGCGGTTAAACAGGTTGGGCAGCGCACGTTTTCCTTGGTGCGTGAGCTCGTCGATGAAATCGTCACGGTTGATAACGACGCTATTTGCGCGGCGATCAAAGATGTCTTCGAAGATACCCGTTCGATCATGGAGCCGGCTGGGGTTCTGGGCGTGGCCGGGGCCAAGCTCTATACCGAGCGCGAGGGCATACGCGCGTGCACTCTAATCGCGGTTTTGTCGGGCGCCAACATGAACTTCGATCGTCTTCGCTATGTTGCCGAGCGCGCTGAGTTGGGCGAGCAGCGAGAGGCGATACTCGCCGTGACCATCCCCGAGCGCCCCGGTAGTCTCGGCGAGTTCTGTTCTCTGTTGGGCCAGCGCAACATTACCGAGTTCAACTACCGTTTCGCCAGTACAGGTGAGGCGCGGGTCTTCGTCGGTGTTAGCGTGCGTGACCACCATGACACCAGCGAGCTGGTCGCTGAGCTGAGAGCGGCTGGTTTGGAGGCCGTCGACTTAAGCGCCAACGAGATGGCCAAGCTGCACGTTCGCCACATGGTTGGCGGGCGGGCTCCGGCTGCGACCGACGAGGTTTTGTGCCGCTTTGAGTTTCCCGAACGTCCGGGAGCCCTGCTACGATTTCTCGAGCGTATGAACCGCAGTTGGAACATCAGCCTGTTCCACTATCGCAACCACGGAACCGACTACGGTAGGGTGCTCATAGGCATGCAGGTTCCCCCCAAGCAGCGCGACGCTTACCAGGTCTTTCTCGACGGACTCGGCTACGCCTACGCCGACGAGAGTAGCAACCCGGCATTCCACCTCTTCCTCGCCTAGGGGGGAAGCTGCAGCTTGGACAGCCAAGCTCTCGTATGAGTGCAGATTGCGGGCCGCGATAGCTCGTCTAATGCGTTGCCAATGTCGGGAAGGGCCCGCTGAAACTATTTTCATCAACGGGAAGAACGAGGCCGGGTTCACGGCCACTAATCGCTGATTGCTGCCGATTTATCCCATAATTGAGAGGGTGTTTGCGGGCGAATGGCGTTGGCACGGCTATCGCTAAGAAATCCAATCCGATTCGATATTCGCCGCTTATCTTCGACGCCACTAAAGGAGAACCGATACCAATGATCCTTCTTGCCTACATTCTGCCCGTTGTCGCCTGGCTTGCTTTTGTTTACGCCCAACACCAGTGGGGTGATCGGCCGACTAACTACGTGTGGTGGGCGGTGATGAGCGGCCTTGGAGTGTTTGAGTACGGCAAGTGTGTGTTTTCCTTCTTCGAGGGGCTGCCCGCGGGTTCGTTGGCGCTGTTGTTTGCTCTCGGTGCCGCTGGGACGGTCCTGGCCTACCACGCCCACAGCATATGGACGCCGGTGGAAGAGGGGGCTGAAGAGGGCATTGTTGCTGCCGGCTGAGGGCTAGTGAGCCCTTTCCTCAGCTGGTTAGTACGATAACCGGCAGGGCGAGAAGCGAGGAGGGCAGAGGCGACCGGATACGCTCAGGTCGAGGCTCTCTACCGCGACGCGCTCGCCAACGCGTTTGCACAAGCTGCGAGCCTCGACGATCGGAGTCTCCATCGGATGGTTCAGTCGCCTATGGCCTCGAGCTGATGACTGAACTTCTCGCAGGGGTCGTCGTCGTCACCCCGTGGCGTGAACCATAGGTAGTCGAACGGTACTTGCTCGGCGCCGAACTTCGCGGCGTAGTCTCGCGGATCGACTACGCCGTCTGCGACCTCGACGAAAGCTATGGTCAGCAGGTCGTCACCGGCATTCAAGTACGCGGGTACGCCACGGTCGAAACGCGCATGGCCAAAACCCGCTATAAGTACCGCCTTGCCGGTGGCGCTGGCGGCCTCAGCAAGGCCAACCGCCATGGTCGCGTCGCGAGCGCGCTGCGCGCGAATCATGCCGGCGATGTGTGACTCGGGAGCGTGACCGCAGTGGGCCTCGCGAATCTCTTCGGCCATCGCCTCGTCGGTGGCCGGAGGCGGAGGCTCTTCGATGCCGAGAGCCTTGATCAAAGCCTTGACCTCAGGCTGTTGGGGCGAGGTCACTAGCTCGCGTATGGTCTGGCGCGGCAGGCCAACCGCGGTTATGCTGCTCCCCTTGGCCAGCGCGGCCTCGAACACCGGGCGGTAGACGGGCCACGGCGACCATCCGCTATGGTCCCAGTCTACCGCTGCGCGAAGGGCCTCGCCGTTGCAGGATGGGCCGGACAGGCACTTGGTGATCGCCGCGGACTTATCGGTGGTAAGCATCTCGAAGGCCACCGCCGGGCTGGTTCCGGTTGCCGCAATAGCGGCTATGAGCCGGGCTTGGAGGCGGTGGTGGTCGAGGTTGTCGTGCTGCTCACCGAGGATCACGAATCGCCGTCGGCTAAGCTCAGCCTCCAACTCGTCGGCGTCGATGAAGCGCCCGGTGGCGCTGCTCCATATAGCTCCAACCAGTTCATGGTTGCGGCCGTGGGTAGATTTCCAACGCAGCGCTTGACCCAAGCTGCACCCTCCCGCCACTAGCGCGAGGGTTATCACCAAAAGCGGAATCTTCGCGAGTGGCTTCAAAGCCGCTTCAGCGCCGCACGCAGATAATCGCGGTTCATGCGCTGGATTACGCTGGTCGAAATCTCCTTTGGGCAGACGGCCTGACACTCGGCCTCGTTGGTGCATCCACCGAAACCTTCGGCTTCCATCTGTCCAACCATACGCTCTACCCGGCGCAGGCGTTCGGCCTGTCCCTGAGGCAGGCGTGCCAGCTGCTCGAGCTTGGCGCCGACAAACAGCGAAGCCGAGGCGTTCTTGCATGCCGCCACGCAGGCGCCGCAACCGATGCAGGCAGCGGTCTCAAAGGCTACGTCGGCGTCTTCCTTGGGTACGGGGATGTTGTTAGCGTCGGGAGCACTACCGGTACCAACCGACACGTAACCGCCTGCCGCGATTATGCGGTCTAGCGCGCCGCGATCTACAACCAGATCCTTGATGATGGGAAACGCTGCGGCTCGCCACGGTTCCACCGTGATGGTTGCCCCGTCCTTGAAGTTGCGCATG
>CAZPPZ010000301.1:0-3779 GCA_964588545.1 uncultured Myxococcales bacterium
GATGCTGGTGTGTGATGTGCGTTTTAGTGGAGTTGATCCCTGCGCCAGCGTCGCCACCTGGTGACAGACCGAGACCGGCGGCATCATGATAACCCCGCTCCCCGGTGCGATTGCCACCAAGCCGGGCTCAGCGACCCTGCCGTTCCCCGGTATGGATGTCGAGGTCGTCGATGCGGACGGTAATCCAACTGCCGCCAACGAGGGCGGACTACTGGTCATTCGTCAGCCTTGGCCGGGGATGCTGAGGACCATTTACGGCGATGCCGAGCGCTTCAAGGAGCAGTACTGGTCGCGCTTTCCCGGGGTCTACTTCGCCGGAGATGGTGCGCGTCGCGATGAAGACGGCTACTTCTGGGTGATGGGGCGGATCGACGACGTGATGAACGTATCGGGCCATCGTATCGGGACCATGGAAGTCGAGAGCGCGCTGGTTGGTCACCGCGCCGTCACCGAGGCGGCGGTGGTCGGACGCCCCGATGATCTCAAGGGGCAGGCCATCGCCGCGTTTGTGACGCTTGGGCCCGGCTGTGAGAAGAGCGAGGAGCTGCTTGCTGAGCTTCGTGCTCACGTGGCTAAGGAAATCGGGGCGTTCGCCAAGCCCGATGACATCCGTTTTACCGATGCCCTGCCCAAGACTCGCAGTGGCAAGATCATGCGGCGGCTGCTGAGGGACATTGCCTCGGGGCGCGAGAGTAGCGGTGACACGACTACTCTCGAGGACTATGCCGTGCTAGCCAAACTCCGGGGTGGCGACGAATAGACGCCCATGGTTGGGGAGAGGTAGGGGCAGCTCAAGGGAGAATAGACGTGGCGCTCGCTTTTTATAACACCAAAACCCGTCGCAAGGAGACCTTCAAGCCTCTGGTTGCAGGCAAGGTCTCGATGTACGTCTGTGGCATTACGGTTTACGACCGCTGCCACGTTGGCCACGCTCGGTCCCTCATTTTTTTCGACAGTGTCGTTCGCTACCTGCGCTGGCGTGGTTACGATGTAACGTTCGTACGCAACATCACCGATATCGACGACAAGATAATCAACCGCGCCGCGGAGAAGGGGCAGGCCTGGGATGAGTTGGCGGCTCATTATGCCGAGGCCATGCGTCGCGACGGTGCCGCGTTGGGATGCCTACCTCCCGACATCGAGCCGCTTGCCACCGATCACATTGACGAGATGCTCGAACTGATTGCCAAGCTGGAGTCGCGCGGGCTTGCCTACGCCGTTGGCGAGGGCGACGTGTACTTTGCCGTTGGTGAATATGATGCTTACGGCGCCTTGTCGGGACGAGACATCGACGACTTGATCGCCGGTGCTCGGGTCGACGTAGACTCGCGCAAGCGCAACCCCATGGATTTTGCCCTGTGGAAGTCCGCCAAGCCGGGTGAGCCGAGCTGGCCGAGCCGTTGGGGGGCGGGGCGTCCAGGTTGGCACCTGGAGTGCTCGGCTATGAGCAGTAAGTACCTGGGGCAGCCTTTCGATATCCACGGTGGGGGAGAGGACCTGGTCTTTCCTCATCATGAAAACGAGCTGGCGCAGTCCTGTGGTGCGTGTGCAGGCGAGTTCGTGCGCTACTGGCTGCACCATGCCTTCGTGCGCATCGACAGAGAGAAAATGTCGAAGTCGCTGGGCAACGTGTTTGCCATCGAGGATGTGCTTGGTGAGGTCGAGGCTGAGGGCTTGCGGCTGCATCTGTTGTCGACCCACTACCGCAGTCCATTGGATTTCAGTCCGGATGGTATTGCCGAGTCTACGCGGGCTCTGGTGCGCGCCTACGAGACCATGGCGCGGGCGCAGGAAGTGGGGATAGATGATCCTGGTTACGAGTTCTCCTCTAGTGAGGCCGCGCCGATTGTCGAGGTCATGGACGACGACTTCAACAGTGCCCGGGCCATTGGTGTGGGCTTTGAGGCCGTTCGCGAGCTCAACCGCCATCTCGATGCCGGAGACAAGCAGGCCGCGCGCCGGGCCTTGGGGCTGTTGCGCTGCAGTGGGGCCGCTATAGGGCTGTTTGGACGTGATGCCCGAGAGTTCCTCGAAAGATTTCGTCTGCGGGCTGCCGGCAAGAGCGGTGTTGACCCGGCCGAGATCGATGCGCTGATCGTTGAGCGAACCGAGGCTCGCAAGTCCAAGGATTTTGCCCGGGCCGATGCCATTCGTGACGAACTCATCGAGAGAGGGGTGATTCTCGAGGATGGAGCGCAAGGTACTAGCTGGAAGCTCGCCGACTGAGGGCCCCTTATCCGGCTGCCGAGAGGGGGTTTGGCACGGAGCGCTGGCATGCTACAAGTAGTGCTTAACTTTTGAGCTACGATAAACCTTTAAGGGGGTATGCTTCATGGCGCGGGTGTTTTTCATCGGTGTGATGGTAGCGGCGATTATCCTGCCAATCGCCGCGTGCAAGAAGAAAGAAGAGGTCAAGGCTCCGGCGGCCGCTGAACAGTCGAGTGCGCCGGCTCAGCCTGCGCCCGCTCCCGACAAGCCGGAAACCTGAGGTCTTGTCGGATCGGCTTTGAGCAAGCGAGCAAAGACCGATCGACGAACGTTTCTACGGCGAGCCGGTGCCGTGTCCGGGGTCTTGGGCATCGGCTCGCTGCTCAAATACAACACTCAACTATTCCTGCTGCGTAAGGCTCCGGTTGAGGCCGAGACGCCACGTGCCGCATGGGCCGGTGCTCGGGTGGAGTCGTACAAGCCGTTGGGGCGAACCGGCTGGAAGATGTCGGACATTGCTTTTGGCGCTGCCGCCCTGCGTGATTCGGCCGTGCTTGGCCTGGCGCTGGACCGAGGGGTTAATTACGTTGATACCTCGCCGGACTACTCCGATGCCGAGTCGGAGAAAGCCGTGGGGAAGGCTATCAAGGGACGGCGCGACAAGGTCTTCGTGGCGTCGAAGTTCTGCTCAAGCGAAGGTCATCTAGACAAGGACAGTAGTGTCGCTGAGATTATCGCCGCGGTAGAGGCCAGTCTTGGCCGCCTTGCTACGGATTACCTGGACCTGTGTCATATCCACGCTTGTAACTCCGTCGACCGGCTGATGGCACCGACTTTTCATGAGGCTTTCGATCGGCTCAAGGAGCAGGGCAAGGTTCGTTTTCTTGGGGTATCGAGTCATACGCCGGAACTAGAGACGGTGATGTCGAAGGCGATCGAGAGCGATCGCTTCGACGTGATAATGGTTGCCTATAACTTTCGTAACTGGCCTGACCTTAGTTCCATAATTGAGCGAGCCCACGCCAACAACATAGGCTTTGTGGCGATGAAGACCTTGAAGGGGGCTTATCACACCGTCCTCAGTGAGTTCACTCCTGATGAGCGAAACAGTTTTAGCCAGGCTGCCTTCAAGTGGGTCAATACTAATCCCGGTGTGTCGGGCTTGGTGGTGACTATCAAGAACGCGAGACAGATTGATGAGTATCTATTCGCATCTGGGAAGACGGCCGATCCTGCCGACCTGGTGTTGCTCGAGAAGTACGATCGCTTGGTGCGTTCCGAGTACTGCCGACCCGGCTGTGGCGAGTGCCTGGGGGGTTGTCCCGCCGAGCTGCCTATAAACGACATTTTGCGCTACGCGATGTATTTCGACAGCTACGGTAACGAGCGCGAGGCTATGGTCCGCTATGCCGCTACAGTTGCAGAGAAGGGCTATGGTGCGGAAGTCTGCGTCGGTTGCGCCGCTCCGTGCGAATCAAGCTGTCCCTTTGGCATCGCGATTAAGTCGAAACTGACCCCCACCAATAAAGTCCTCCACCTTCGAGTCTAGTGGTCGCCCCCAAAGTCCCCGT
>CAZPPZ010000302.1:0-3734 GCA_964588545.1 uncultured Myxococcales bacterium
ACTGTATGGAGGCAGCGGCGCGGCTGCGGTGGGCGCTGGCCGAGTTGCTCGGCGTGGTCGAGCATCACGGGCAGAGCCAAGAAGTTCAAGCTCGAGCTGGCCGGCTGGCCGGCCAGCTAAGTGATCGTTTTTCAGTGGTAGCCCTGCCTCCCCGGCCCCCTTCTCTAGAGCACGGACGCACGCTCTACGCTCAAGCCTGCGTGAGTTGTCACGGCGTAGAAGGTCGGGGGGACGGTGAACAGGCAGCTAAACTCGAACCGGCGCCCTCCGACTTTACCCAGCCTCTGCGAGCACACGCGCTTAGCCCGCTAGCAATCTACAACACCATAACACTAGGCATCGAGGGTACCTCGATGGCCTCCTTCGCCGAGGCTTTCGATGAAGCCAGCCGCTACGATCTAGCCTTCTTCGTCGGCTCGCTGGCGTTCGCGCCTGAGCAGATTGTCGCCGGCACGGCGCTCAGCCAGGCGCACGACACCAAGCTGCCAAGCCTGGTCGAGATCACTACCCAGCCGGCGTCTGTACTTGCTACTAACCCGCAAGAAATGGCTGTGGTTGCTTTCTTGCGCACTCATCCGCAGGAGCTCTACGCGAGCAATTCGGCGGTGGAGCTGAGCCGCCAACGGATAGTGGCCTCGTGGGCGGCGCTTGCCCGCGGCGACCAGCAGGCCGCCGATGATCTCGCCATCTCGGCTTATCTAGATGGCTTCGAACAGATCGAGCCACTGCTCGATACCGTCGATCGAGATCTACGTCTCAGCGTCGAGGCTTCCTTTATCAGATACCGCAGCGCACTAGCGGCCGATGGCGATTTGCAAGAGGCGGAAAGCGCCTATGCCTCGCTGCTCGAGGCCTTGGCCAGTACCGAGAACAGCCTCGAGGTCGGAACACTGGGGGTTGCGGCGCTGTTCACCGCAGCAATGACCATCATTGCCCGTGAAGGGGCCGAGGCAGTGCTCATCATCGCGGCGCTCTGCGCCATACTCATTCGTTCTTCGCGACGCGACGCGCTTCGCTACATCCATGCAGGATGGATGGCAGCACTCGCAGCCGGAGTAGCCACCTGGCTGCTCACCCGTGAGCTCATCGAGCTGAGTGGCGCCCAACGTGAGGTAATCGAGGGGCTGGCCTCGCTGCTGGCTGCGGCAATCCTCTTCTATGTTAGCTACTGGCTGATTGCTCAGGTACGCGCCGCGCGTTGGCAGAACCTGCTTAGCACTAAGCTCAACACCGCACTGTCCCAAGGTTCACTGTGGATACTCGCGGGAGTGTCTTTCGTGGCCGTATACCGCGAGCTGCTAGAAACCATACTGTTCTTCACTGCTCTGTCTACTCAGGCAGGCGACGCAGGAGCACAACCAATACTACTGGGGGTAGCCTGCGGGCTGGGTTTGGTAGTGTTGATTGCCGTTGCACTGCTGCGTCTGGGTTTGCGTGTACCACTGCGCGGCTTTTTCACCGGCAGCTCGCTGCTGCTCTATGCTTTGGCAATCGTCATGAGCGGCCAGGGCGTAGCTGCCCTGCAAGAGGCCCAGTGGCTGCCGGCCACCCCGATACCGATGATTCGTATCGTCTGGCTTGGCGTCTACCCCACGCTCGAGGGCATGGCCCTGCAGAGCCTGATTGTCGTGGCCTGCCTCATCGCTGCGATCTCGATCATCGCAAGCAAACAGAAACCAGAGCCAGCGCGCAGCTCTAGCCCCTCCTCGACCCACTAGCTCGATGAAACTACCAAAGACGTGCATCATCGGCGCAGGAACCAGCGGGCTGATCTGCGCCAAGGTGCTCAAGGATCACACGATACCATTCGACTGCTTCGAGAAAGGCAGTGGCATAGGTGGAATATGGCGATTCAAAAACGACAACGGCGTTTCCACCTGCTACCGCTCGCTACACATCAACACCTCGAAACGACTGATGGAGTTGTCCGATTTCAAGTTCCTCGCGACCACCGCTGAGTACCCCAGCCACAGCGAAATTCTCGCCGAGTTCGAGCGCTACGCCGATCATTTCGACCTCCGCCGCCACCTGAGCTTCTCCACCACGGTGAATCGCTGTCAGCGTCTCCGCGACGGCACATGGAGGGTCGACATCGCCGGTCCCAACGGCTCCGAGACTCGCGACTATGATTTTCTCGTGGTCGCCAACGGACACCACTGGGATCCCCGGATGGTAGAGTTCCCGGGAGAATTTTCCGGGTTGCAGCTCCACGCTCACCATTACGTAGACGTTGGCGATCCTCACGATCTACGCGACAAGAACGTCGTCGTCGTCGGCATGGGAAACTCCGCTATGGATATAGCCTGCGAGCTCGCCCACGTTGGCCAAGGAGCGTCCAAGGTATTCTTGTCGCAACGTTCGGGGGTATGGATAATTCCCAAGATATTCGGCAACACGCCCCAGGATAAGCTGGTCCGTCACCCCATGGTCGAGGCCAGCCGCTTGGAGCGTTTCGTGCGCAGCTACGTGCCCAAGCGCCCACTCATCGCCCTGTCCGACTGGATCATGCAGACCATCGTCCGCTTCACAGTCGGGCACCCCAGACGTGTAGGCTTGAAGACTCCGCTAGAACCCTTCCACATGCGCCATCCCACCGTGTCTCAAGAGATCCACAACCGCCTCATACATGGAGACATAACGCCTAAGGGAAACATCAAGAAGCTGCACGGTGACCGCGTCGAATTCGAAGACGGATCGGTCGAAAACGTCGATGCGATCATCTACGCCACCGGCTACAACATCAGCTTTCCCTTCTTCGAGCCTGAGTTCATCTCGGCACCCAACAACGAGATAGGGTTGTTCCAGAGGATATTCGACCCGAAGATCGACAACCTAGCCTTTATCGCTCTGGTACAACCCCTGTGTGCAATGATGCCGATTGCCGAGCTACAATCACAACTGTTGGCGGCCTATATAACAGGAAGCTACCACTTGCCTCACACCAATGAGGCCGAAGCCTCGGCGCGCAACTACGACCACACGATGAAGTCGCTCTATACAAAATCACTCAGCCACACCATCCAAATCGAGTGCATGGAGTACTCCTACCTACTGCGTGAGGAATGGAAAAAAGGCGCCCAACGGGCACGTAGCGCGGGCAACACACTACCGGTGCAACCCAAACAGCACTCGCAAGCGGTAGCCTAGATGGACTCAGTTCAACGAGACCAGTGGAACGCCTGCCGATTTCGCGGCGGGAAAGCGGGACACTACGAGAGCTACTTCCAACGAGCCAATCATCCCGATCGCTGCTTGGCCTTTTGGATTCGTTACACGATATTCAGCCCCGCGGGCAAGACCGACGCCACAATCGGTGAGCTGTGGGCCGCGTACTTCGATGGAGAGAACGGCCGGGCAATTGCAGTCAAACAGGAGCTGCCCTTGGTCGGGTGCGAATTTTCCCAGTCGCGGCTCGAGGCTAGAATAGGTAGTGCCCACCTCGATGGGGGCAACCTCGCCGGAACTATAGACAGCCAGCAACATAGTCTCGGCTGGAAGCTCGACTACCACGGTGACCAAGAGCCACTGTTGCTGCTGCCCAGAGATATGTACCAACGCAACATGCCTCGTGCCAAGGCTGTGGTCGGCATGCCCAACGCCTGCTACCGCGGCCAGTTGCTGATCGACGGCAAACGCATCGACGTAGATGACTGGGTGGGAAGCCAGAACCACAACTGGGGCAGCCGCCATACCGATGAGTACGCCTGGGGCCAGGTAGCCGGCTTCGACGACGA
>CAZPPZ010000303.1:0-3687 GCA_964588545.1 uncultured Myxococcales bacterium
CGACCACCACGTCTGGACGCGGGGGGACTGGGGAGCCGCGCACGATGTCGCCATCCGGCTGCCCATGGTCGCTCCCGCGGTAGCCATACCGGCAGGATTGGCCTTCGCCTTCCCCATCGGCACCCCTGCCAACGCCATAGCCTACTCCTCCGGCTATCTACGCCTCCGCGATCTGTTTGTACCGGGCATGTTGATGGGACTGGCGGCTTGGGTGGTATTTAACCTCACCGTGCACCTGTACTGGCCAATGCTCGGCGTGCGGCTGGGCTGACGCGGCAATGATCGATCTAGTGGGCGGGGTGAAGCGGCGCGGCTACACTTAGCTCGTAGCCAAACACCTCGGTCAACAGGAAGTACAGCGCCAGCAACGCAGACAGCAGCGCTACCATCGCGCCCACGGCTACACCTGAGAACAACAAAACACTGGCCACGCCGGCCACGGTCACCAAGGGAGTGAGAAGCGCTGAGCGGTTGAAGGGATCCACCGGGGAGATCAGCGCGATCAGCCCGGCCTCAGGCCCGTCTTTGGTCAAGCTATCGAATACCTGCTCGGCTTGCTCGCCGAGGCTTTCGAGGAAATCGGCAAAGAACCAATCCATAGCTCGTGCCCCCTACTCTTCGGCAGCCATGCTCCCGGCGGCAGCGTCGGTAACCCTGATGCTCAACACCAGCGTTCCTCCCTCTACACGCGAGCTGGTCAAAATGATTCCAGCATTACGGTTGAGCTTGAGGTCGGCGTTGACCACCGGGCGGTTGCGACGATTGAGTAGCATACGCAGCTTGAGGTAACTAGGGGTGGTTTCGGTGGTAGTGATTTGCAGATAACCATCGCCACCGAGCTGCATGGCGCAGCGGTCCCCCTCCCCGAGGTTGCAGGCACGGCGGCTTATCAAAGAGTAGCCACGAAAGGGCAAGGAGCGTAGGTCTTGACGTATAGGTTTGAGGCGGGGGTCAAACTCACGATGCTCACGTGAGGCCAGCACCGCTGATATCTGTACGATAGCCGTGTCGATAGACGTCTGAGCCGCGGCATCGCTGACAACGATGCACGCTAGCGTGCCGACGATGGTCACTGCCGTGACCACTTGCCGGATTTTAGGTCGGTGCCCCATATACCTTTGCTTAGCGAGAGAAGCTGGCGTCAGACACGCCAAAGTCGTCGTTATCGGCTATCCATATCACTCGAGTGTTGGTCCGCGGACGCATCCAAGTAGTAACAGTATGTCCTTCGGCGACCTCGAGAGAGTCTATCCTGACCGACTTAGACCGATCCGTGCGCAGCGCGTGCAGCGGCTGCGACGTCAGCGCGTTGTCCGCCAGCTGCAGCGGGTTTCCCCCTTTCTGGGGCGCCTGCAGCCCAGGTATGCTCATCGATACGACCACCACCGCCGCCGCCATGGCCGCAGCCCAGCCACCTGCTCTCACAGACGTCAGCCCCGGCGCCAAGACAGGGCGCGAATCCCACCACTGACGCACGCGGTCGCGCCAACCCGACCGCGCGGCCGCCGGGCTCAGATCGGCGCCTAGACGAGCCTCGATGTCTTGCCAAAGCCCGGATACGTCGACCGCAGCCGCCCTGTCGGCTACGGCTGCCCGCAGCAGTGAAGCAGCCTGCTGGTAACCAGTAACCAGTGCCTCACAGGCCTGGCAGCTGCTCAGGTGCTGGCGAGCCTGATCAGCCTCCCCTGACGGAAGTACACCGTCAAGGTAAAGATCCATCTTCGTTTCAAAATCGCTACAGTTCACGGCGCTATTACTTTGACGGTCGTCACAGCAGCTCCTTCAATCGAGCTTGCAGCTTCTTTCTCGCGTAATGGAGCCGGCTCATCACCGTACCTAAAGAACAGTCCAATGATTGACTGATTTCCTCGTAGGAAAGCCCTTCAACCTCGCGCAAAAGTATGACCGCCCTGTGGTCGGGCGTCAAATCATCAATCGCGTCGAAGATCTTGCGTCCCAGCTCCTGATTCCTTATTGCTACAAACGGGTCCTCTCCAGTGGTCTTCCCACCGAAAGCCAAGGCGGCGTTAGCCATCGGCTGGGTCTCATCATATTCCATACTAGGCCGCTTTGACTCACGGCGCTGAAGATCGATGGTCTGATTGACGGCGATGCGATAGAGCCAAGTGTAAAATGATGACTCACCCTTGAAGCCGGCCAGGTTGCGAAATGCGCGGACGAAGGTCTCCTGGACAAGCTCGCGAGCGTCCTCGGGGTTGCGCACCATGCCGATGACGACTCCGAGAATACGTCGCTGGTAGCGCTCGGTGAGCTGCTGCAGAGCGTCATGGTCACCGGAACGTGCCCGTTCAACGAGCTCGAAATCAGACAGTTCCACCTAAAGCGCTCCATACCAACATTAATAGACGGGACAAAATCACGAATATTCGCCATCCCTGCGAATATTCTCGCCTTCCGAGCGTCGTCGGCTCAGTGGGCAGCCGCCCAAGTAGCCCCGCTGCCAATATCGACGGCAATCGGCACCGCCAACTCGGCAGCTCCTTCCATCGCCTCCCTTACTACAGTAACAAGCTGATCTAATTCAGCTTTTGGACATTCAAGCAGCAGCTCATCGTGAATCTGCAGGATCATCCTCGCGCTCAAAGCAGAGGCCCGCAGGGCGCTATCGAGCCGCACCATCGCCCGCTTAATAATATCTGCGGCGCTGCCCTGGATAGGGGTGTTGGTTGCCACTCTCTCGGCCAGCTGGCGCAGGCCACCGTTGCTACTGTCGATATCCGCAAGGTAACGGCGGCGGCCGAATCGAGTAGCTACGTAGCCATCACGGCGCGCTTGCTCGAGCATCTGTGAGTAGAATAGCTGTACTCCCGCATAGCGGTCAAAATAAAGTTTGATATATTCCGCCGCTCGAGCCCGCGGTATCCCCAACTCGCGCGACAAACGTAGCGCCCCCATACCGTAGACTATGCCGTAGTTGATCACCTTGGCGGCCCGCCGCATCTCTGCGCTGACTTGGTCTTCGCCAACCTCAAAGATCTCGGCAGCAGTGGCGCTATGGATGTCCAGGCCCTTGGCGAACGACTCTATCAAGACTGGGTCGGCCGACAGATCGGCGAGTACACGCAGTTCGATCTGATTATAGTCGGCTGATACCAACACCTGCCCCGGACCAGCAACAAAAGCCTCGCGAATTCTCGCGCCTTCGCTAGTGCGAATCGGGATGTTCTGCAGGTTGGGATCCTTGGAGCTAAGCCGACCAGTAGCCGTAACCGTCTGGTTGAGGCGGGTATGAATCCGCGAGTCTTCATCCACCAGCCGCGGCAGAGCATCTACGTAGGTAGATTTAAGTTTGGACAGCCCACGGTACTCCAACACCAGGCCAGGCAGACGGTGGTGCTGCGCCAGGGCACGAAGAGAGTCGGTGTCGGTGGATAGCCCGGTCTTGGTCTTCTTGATGCCCTTGCTCGGCAGTTGCAGCTTGTCGAAGAGAATCGTCCGCAGCTGTAACGGAGAGAGGATGTTGAACTCCTCACCAGCAGCCTCATGGACTCTTCCGGCCAGATCCTCCAAGCGATCTGCCAGTTCGCCTGAAATTTTGCCGAGAAGGCCTACGTCGAGGGCAATCCCGCGGGCCTCGATGGCCGCGAGGATCGATACCAGCGGATGCTCCAAGTCGCGGTAGAGCTGACTCTGGCCATGCTCCTCCAGAGCCCGGCGCATTATCGG
>CAZPPZ010000304.1:0-3658 GCA_964588545.1 uncultured Myxococcales bacterium
AAGTACTACCACGGCGACTTAATCGAGAGAGCGCAGTCGTTGGTGCTCGCGCTCAGTGGCAACTGGGGTAAGCCCGGTACCGGCAGTGCCGGCTGGAATCAGTCGGGCGATGCCAAGAACGTCTTCATCGGCCGCGAAAACCTTGACGACTCGGAGTTCGACCGCATTACCAAGCAGCACGCCGACTTCATCAAGCTGCTGCGCGAGCGCGATCCCACACTCACAGATGAGATGGCGGCGATCGAGTATGAAAGGCTGGTAGGCCCGCTGACCTCCAATGCTCCTCCGGTGTTCTACTGGTACCACCATGCTGGTTACCGAGAGGTGTGGAACAACAAGGACTGGAGCGATCCCGCCATGAAGCGCAGCTTCGATGAGTACATGGATGAGGCGGTCGACAAGGGCTGGTGGGAAGGCATGGTACGGCCGGCACCCGATAAGACTCCCCAGGTGTTGATCGGCGTGGCCGGGAGTACGCTTCGGCGCACCCGTGGTGGTCTAAAGAACCTACTCACGCACACCTGGCCCAAGCTCAAGATGGTGGTATCGATTGATCCGCGCATGAGCACCACCTGTATGTACTCCGACGTAGTTCTGCCGCCGGCGTGGTTCTACGAGCGCGAGGATTTTCGTTTCCACTCCCCATCGGTCACCTACAATACCTTCACCGATCGCGCGGTGGAGCCGCTCGGCGAGACCATAACCGAGTGGGAGATGATCGCGCGGCTCTCCAAGAAGATAACCGAAAGGGCCAAGCTCAAAGGGGTCGAGACCTTTCGCCAGGAGCGCCGGCTAACCACGGGGCTAGTCGAGCTGCTGCCGGCGCCGATGAAGGCTCTCTACGGTGTTCTCGGCGCACAGGTGTTCGAGCGCGCTGTGGCCTGGTTGCTACCGGGTATGTCGCAGCGCTTGGGAATCGAACGTAGTTACGACGAGGCTCACGAGCTGCTCACCAAGAAACAGCCGATAAACCGCAAGGGCTACCTCGATACTCTCAAAACTTGGATAAAGGATCAGAGCCGGTTGGGGCTCTACCCCAAAGAGGCAACTCTGGAGAGTTACCAGGAGAAGGGCTTTCACCGTATGACTGGGTTGGATCCTCTCGACCCGGTATCGCTCAATACCTCCAGCGACGTCGAGCCCGACAAGACCATCGTGGCGCTGCAGTGGCACGTGCGCGATAAGGTTCCTTACCCTACCTTGGTGCGCCGCGCGCAGTTCTACATTGATCACGATTGGTTCATTGAAGCCGGGGAGCATCTTCCGGTTCACAAGGACAACCCCAACGTCGGCGGCAAACACAGCTTCCGTATGACCAGCGGTCATCTGCGCTGGAGCATCCATTCTATCTGGGTGGTCAACAAGCTGATCCTGCGCACCCACCGCGGCCGCCCGGGAATGTTCATCAACCCCGGTGATGCCGAGGCCCGCGGACTCAAGGACGGTGAACTCGTCGAGGTCTACAACGATTTCAGCTCCTTCAAAGTTCACATCATCACCGCAGCCTCGGTTCGCCCCGGTCAGCTGGTTATCTACCACGCGTGGGAGCCCTACCAGTTCCCCGGCTGGAAGAGCTACGACGTAGCCATACCTGGGATGGTCAAGTACCTGCATCTCGCTGGGGGATACGGGCAGTTGCGTTTTTGGCGGTGGAACTGGCAGCCAACTCAGTCCGACCGCGCCGTGTCGGTCGAGATCCGGAGGGCGGCGTGACGCCAGAGTTCCCACCAGCCGCGGTGCCTTCGTCCGAGCCGTGGCAAGCCACGACAGATGAGTTCGATCCTCTCGAGCTTGCGGTCGATGATGAGTTCGATCCTTGTTTCGAAGGCTTAGATCTGGAGCTGGAGCTGGGGCTGGGGCTGGGGCAGGGGCAGGGCGATCGCGCTTTTCACCGCTTGCACCTCTACTACAGTCTGGTCGTTCTAGTCGTGATTCTCTCGGGGCTACCGATACAGTTCCCCGACTTGCGCGCTCGATTGATAGGCGGCTATGGCAGCTCGATCGCCGCGGTCCATGAGTGGACAGGGCTTGTGATGGGGGTGCTGCCGGTACTGGCTTTTGCTATGGCGCCGGCCAAGGCACTCGAGACCATACGGGTGCGCAGTTGGCGCCGCGATGACTTTCGTCTCCACGCGATCAATCTCTGGTTCACCTTGGCGTCGGGAGCCGTGTTCTTCATCAGCGGCCTGCTGATGTGGTTCCCTGCTTCGATGTCTGACGCGGTATTAGATGTTTCGGCTGATCTCCACCGTGCATTCGCGTACGCGCTCTACGCAGCCATTCCGCTTCACCTCCTTTCTTCGCGAGTCCGCATCGTCGCGAGTGTGAGTGGCTGGTGGGCGCGCGTGAGCGGACGCGGTGGTGGGAGAACGACACAAGTGACAACGGAGGATCCACCATGCTGACAGTCAAGAAGATCGATGCTGATCGCGCCAAGTTGAGCGATCCAGAAGCCGCCGTGTGGGGGTCGGTGCCAGCGACTACGCTGAAGCTCATCGGCACTCCACTCGGTACCCAGCCCACCCAGTACATGCGTGCTGCGTGGAAGGATCGCAAGATCGGCGCGGTGGCCAAGGTCAGCGTGAAACTATGCCACTCCGCGGATTCTCTGTTCATCCGCATGGAGTGGGATGACCCCACCGAGAATCGCGTAATCGAGGAGAATACATCTTTCCCTGATGGTGCGGCGGTGCTTTTCCCGCTCAGTGGGGACGCACCCATAAACACCATGGGTAACGAGACCCAAGGGGTAAACGCCTGGCACTGGCGTGCGGATTCAGAGCACGGCCGTTCGGTGGTCGCTTTCGGTTTGGGCACTACCGAACCCAGCAACGATAAGGTGACGACCGCGGCAGTGCGCACCCCCAAAGGCTGGCACGTGGTCATATCGAGAAAGCTCGCCGGCACTAGCGGCGATCGCGAGTCGGTGAATCTAACTACCGGACGCGCCACCCGCATCGGTTTAGCCGTGTGGGAGGGGGGAAACGGTGAGCGGGCCGGTTTCAAGGCCTATACGGAAGAGTGGGTTCCAGTGGAGTTCGGCTCCTAGCCTGCGCGGCTGCTTCGGGAGGAATTTGTCATGGCAAGAACACGCAAACAGGCCAGCAGCGGCCCTGCTCATCAGGTCGCTATGGTATTCGACCTAAACAAGTGTCTTGGTTGTCAGACCTGCACGATCGCGTGCAAGCGGCTGTGGACCCGCGACGAAGGCATGGAGTACATGTGGTGGGCCACCGTCAATACCCAGCCCGGGCGTGGTACCCCGCGTGACTGGGAACAGATGGGCGGTGGCTTT
Source organism: uncultured Myxococcales bacterium (assembly GCA_964588545.1). GTDB lineage: Bacteria > Desulfobacterota > Binatia > UBA1149 > SPBQ01 > CAZPPZ01. The sequence continues at coordinate 3,296 of CAZPPZ010000304.1, forward strand.
CGCGACGACGTAGCTCAGTCGGGGCATCTACCCACCCGTGAAGACTTCGGCGATGCGTGGAAGTTCAACCACGACGAAGTCTTCTACGGCGGCAAGGGCTCGAAGGTTCATCTAAAGCCCGAGGGCGATCCCAAGTGGGGGCCGAACTGGGACGAGGATCAAGGAGGAGGGGAGTATCCCAACAGCTACTATTTCTACTTGCCGCGTATCTGCAACCACTGCACTCATCCGGCCTGTCTCGCGGCCTGTCCGCGCAAGGCCATTGAGAAACGCGATGAGGACGGCATTGTGCTTGTCAACGAGGACCGCTGCCGCGGCTATCGTTTCTGTATGGAAGCCTGCCCCTACAAGAAGATCTACTTC
>CAZPPZ010000305.1:0-3649 GCA_964588545.1 uncultured Myxococcales bacterium
CAGCACGTCAGTCGAGAGTGTGTGTGTGCGAGACAACTGTGTGTGTGCTGTCCAAGCCGCAGTTCGATCTGCCCCGTGGTGACGCCGTCGGTGGGGTGGTCCGTGACCCGGCCCTTCATGCCAAGGCAGTAGCGATGGTCGACAATGCTGCGACGGCGGCTGGTTTGCAGGTCTTGGGCTCGGTTGAGTCTCCGCTGCTTGGCCCGCGGGGTAATCGAGAGTTCTTCGCAGCTTACCGTGCTAGCTAAGTATCTGTTATAGTCGAGGACAGCCGGGAGTTTTGACGCCCCTGGCCGGAGGTTGCTAGTGTCTTACCGCACGTTGTTGGTTCTGACGGTTCTGGTTCTCGCCGCGGTTTTCCTCTCGGGACAACAGATGCGGGCTGTGGCCCGAGCGCGTGGCCTGGGGGCGGGGATAGGTGTCGGCTCTACCGTCTCGTTGTCGTCGACCTCGTCGACTTCATCGACCTCGCTGGGCTTGTTTGCCTCGACCACCACTACCACCGTAGCTTCGGTGCTGTGCGGGGATGCCACCTCAGATGGTTCTGTCACTGCTACCGACGCCTTGGTGGCGCTAACTGCCGCTATTGGGCTGCAGAGCTGCGCGCTGTGTCTGTGCGATATGGACGGTTCCGGTGCGGTAACCGCTACCGACGCTCTGATGCTGCTCCAGGTAGCGGTGGGACAGGTGATCGCGCCACAGTGTCCGCCCTGCTAGGCGCGACCCGGGCAGATGGCCGCTTCGTTGACATCCCTGAGGGCCACGACTACGTTACTGGGCTAACGGAGTTAAGTGTAAATGGCGAGAATCACTGTAGAAGACTGCCTGGCAAAAGTTCCCAACCGCTTTCAGCTGGCACTGGTCACCGTCAAGCGGGCCAAGATGCTGCTACGCGGGGCGCGTCCGCTGGTTGCTTCCGATAACAAAGACATTGTTACCTCGCTGCGGGAAATCGCCGCGGGTGAGGTCAAGATGACCGACGGCGAGAGTGCCTCCCAAGGGTAGAGGGCCTTCCAAGGGCGCTGCGAGCAAGCGTAGTGCGGAGTCGGCAGGCGATGTTCCCACCCTCGAGCCTGAGATTGTCGACGATTTAGAGGAGGTCTCTCCTGCCCTTGAACCGCTTGCCGAAGCGGCGGCTGCTGGCGACGATTCTGCTGCCAATCTACCGGTTCCACTACCCGAATATTCCGGCGCCCTGGTCCCCCGCGATGCGCTGAGCAGCTATCTGGCCGAAATCCGTCGCTACCCCGTGCTGTCGCGAGAAGAGGAACACGAACTCGCGGTACACTACTACGAAACTGGAGACCCCGAAGCCGCATACCGCTTGATTACCGGCAACCTGCGGCTGGTAGTGATGGTTGCACGCGAGTACCAGCGCGCTTTCCACAACCTGCTCGACCTCATCCAGGAGGGCAACGTTGGGCTACTCGAAGCGGTCAAGAAGTTCGATCCCTATCGTGGCGTGAGGCTGCCGTCATACGCGGTCTGGTGGATTCGCGCCTACGTTATCCGCCACGTCATGAACAACTTCCGCCTGGTCAAGGTCGGCACCACCCAGGCTCAGCGCCGGCTATTCTTCAACTTGAAGAAAGAGCGAGCCCGGCTAGAGGCGCAGGGCTTCAAACCGACCGCCAAGCTCATTGCCGAGAATCTCGGGGTCAAGGAGGCTGAGGTCATCGAGATGGACCAGCGTATGGGCTCAGGTGCTGAGGTTTCTACCGAGGCTCCACTGAGCGCCGGCAGCGATACTCAGATGATGGATCTGCTTCCCTACGACGATGTGCCACCGGACGAGCAGGTGGCTGAGCGCGAGTTCTACGGAATCATGCATGCCAAGCTCGAAGAGTTTTCCTCGACTCTAGAAGGCCGCGAGAAGGATCTCTTTGTTGAGAGGCTGGTCGCCGATGATCCGATTACCCTTCAAGAGCTCGGTGAGCGCTTCGGGGTGAGCCGTGAGCGAGTACGGCAGATAGAGGAAGCGCTGAAGAAGAGACTGCGAGAGTTCTTGGTTGCCCAGGTAAAGCTCGAACCCGAAGACGTCCACGACTGATCGTTGCCGCGTACATCGCTACCGAGCCGTTCCCGTGCTACAGTTTGGCAGTCGCCCGGACCTTGGCCGGGACTCCTGTGTAATGAGCGGTTCCGCTGATCGAAGGCGTCACACGACGGCTGCGATGGTAGTCATCGGCAACGAGATTCTCTCGGGCAAAGTCGTCGACTCGAACTCTCCATATTTGGCCAGGGAGTTGCGCGCGGCCGGGGTAGGGCTAGAGCGTATCCTCGTAATCCCCGATGACATTGACGTCATCGCTGAGACCGTAAGGAACTGTGCGCGGGAGTATGATCTAGTGTTCACCTCAGGCGGCGTAGGCCCGACTCACGACGACATGACCATTGCCGGAGTTGCCAAAGGCTTTGCTGTTGAAGTTGTGGTTGATCCTCAGCTGCGCGCTGTGATCGAGAAAGTCGGCGGGGGCAAGCCTAGTGCTTCGTTCTTGAAGATGGCCGAGGTACCGCGGGGAGCGCAGTTGGTAGTCGGCGGGGGCAGGCACTTCCCGACGGTTGTGATCGACAATGTTTACATCTTGCCTGGAATTCCCGAGATTTTTGAGGCCAAGGTGGCTGCCCTGAGCGGACGTTTTCGTACGGAGCCGTTTTACTTACGCCAGATTCTGGTCTCGGCCGATGAGACGGCGATTGCCGATTATCTCAGTGCTACACTCGATGCCTTTCCAGATCTGTTACTTGGATCCTACCCGAAGCTGGCGAATCCGCGCTATAGGGTTAGGCTTACGCTTGAGTCTAAAGACGAGAGATATCTCGATCGGGCTCTCGATGACCTAGTCGGGCGGATGCCCGAGGGTTACATTGTCAAGATTGAACGCGGAGGTGAGGAAGATGAGAAGAGGACGACTTAGATCGGCTGGTTTGGCGGCCGTGTTTAGCGCGGTTGTGCTGCTGGCTGCTGCTAACGGCGCCCGTGCCGACGATATCGAGCGAGCCGGCGAGGATGCCGGCCTGGGGCTGGCGACGGTGCTGGCTAATGTGTTTTATGTCCCAGTCAAGGTTGGTTACGCCGCCATCGGTGGGGTCACGGGGGGCGTTGCTTGGGCTTTGACCGGCGGCAACCGCGGTGTTGCCGAGCGTATTTGGGTGCCGGCGGTCGGCGGCGATTACGTATTGACCCGCGATATGGTCTCAGGCGGCGAAGCCATCCAGTTTACCGGTGACACCGACCCCGACATGTAGATGCCCGCGCGCCTCTGACCCTTGTCAAGCTTGTGATCGTGCGATAGTTTCCAGATTCCGGAGCGAAGGTTGGCCGTCGGCTAGTTCGCCCGATTTTGGTTGAGGGAGAGGTTCTGAAGCAATGCGGAATTCGAAGGTTCTGTTGGTAGCGGTTGCCACGGTGAGTTTGGTCGGGCTTTCAGGCTGCGACAAGATCATGGGGTACTTCCGGGCTCAGCGCGCGGCGATCAAATGGGACGGCCCTGTCGAAGAGATTGTATACGAGCATCTCGAAAAAGACGGGAAGGTGTTTGATGTGGAGCTGCACTCTCGCATCGATGCGCCGATCGAAAAGGTCTGGGAGGCCGTAAAGCAGCCCGAGCGTCTCGCCGAGTTCAGTGATCAGTACAAGCGCAGCAAG
>CAZPPZ010000306.1:0-3643 GCA_964588545.1 uncultured Myxococcales bacterium
TGGTGGAGCAGAAGGGATTCGAACCCTCGACCCCCACGTTGCGAACGTGGTGCTCTCCCAACTGAGCTACTGCCCCACTTGCCGGTTATGTCCGGTTAGACGTCTACCTCACCACTAGCTGGGATGGTTAGGTTTGTTCTCGGCGGCTTCTTGAGCGGCCTTACAGTCAATACATAGCGTGGTTACCGGTCGGGCGCGAAGCCGGCTTACCGAGATTAGCTCACCGCATTCGTCGCACTCACCGTAGCTGCCATCGGCAATGCGTTTGAGTGCGGCGTCTATCTTGTCTAGCAGCATACGTTCGCGATCGCGGATGCGCAGGTCGCGGGTCGATTCACTCTCCCAACTGGCGCGGTCAGCGGGATCGGCAAAGGTTTCGTCTTGATCGGTGAGTTCGCTGACCGTACGCCCGGCGTCCTGAATGAGTTCCTTGCGTTGAGAGCTCAAGAGCCGCTCGAACATTTCGAGATGCTCCTTGGTGTATTGTTTCAATGCCACGTTGTGCTTCCTACTTGCCACGCGCTAGTGCACGTGAAACATGCAATGCTAGCACTGGAACTTTCGGGTGTAAAGGTGAGGATTGGCAAGGGCCTAGTGCAAAGTACGCAGGTGGGAGCACGATGAAAGTCGCTTACTTTGACGCTGGTTCTGGTATCAGCGGGGATATGACGGTTGCCGCGCTGCTCGATGCGGGGGCGGGTGCCGATGGGGGCCGGGGACCGGCTATAGAGTGTCTCAGGGCTGCTCTATCAGCGCTCCCAGTAGGGGGTTACCGCCTCAGTTGCGCCGTGGTTGAAGTCGGCGCTTTGCGCGCGGCGAAGTTCGACGTAGCGATTGAGGACCCGCCACACTTTCACCGTGACTGGGCAACCATCCGTTCGCTTATAGAACAGGCTGGGCGCAACGGTTTGGCTGAGGGTGTGGTTGAGCGTGCCTTGTCGATCTTTGAGGTGCTGGCCGCGGCCGAAGCCAAGGTACACGGCGTTGAGCCCGAGCGCGTACATTTTCATGAAGTCGGCGCTATCGATTCGATTGTCGACATCGTTGCTAGTGCGTGGTGTTTGCACGAGCTGGGCGTCGAGGCGGGATTTGTCGGACCGCTGCCTTCGGGCAGTGGTTACGTTGAAAGCCAGCACGGACGGCTCCCCTTGCCAGCGCCAGCAACACTGGAACTGCTGCGTGGTTTTGACGTAGTTGCCGGAGATGGCGAGGGCGAGTTGGTAACTCCCACAGGAGCGGCGATCCTCCGTGCTATTGCCAAGCCGCTGCACCCGCTGATGCAGGTCGAAACGATCGGTATGGGTGCGGGTAGCCGGTGCCTCGACGATCGCCCCAACCTACTGCGAGTGCTGATAGGGGAAGCGGACTCAGACGGTGACCGCGAAGTCATCGTCATCGAGACTGACATCGACGACATGACACCGGTGGCGCTCGCTCATGCGGCCGCGTGTCTGCGCAACGACGGTGCGCGCGACGTCAGCGTAAGCTCGACGGTGATGAAGAAGGGCCGTGCAGGTATGCGGCTTACGGTACTGTGTGACGTTGAACGTCTAGATGTGTTGGCCCGGCGTGTTCTCACCGAGACCTCGGCAATCGGTCTGCGTTACCGGGCCATGGCGCGCCTGGTCTTACCCCGGCGTATAGAGTCGGTAGATACACAGTACGGCCCGATCCGACTAAAAATCGTCGCTCGTCCCGATGGCCGCGACAGTGCTGAACCCGAGTTTGAAGACGTCGCTCGAGCCGCCTTGGCTGCCTCTGTGGGGCTGGTGGTAGTGCGCGACGCTGCACTTGCGGCTTGGCAACAACGCTGAGTCCTCGGTCTGCCAAATAGCGAAAACATGGCGTGTGAGTAGGCGGACTTTACCGCAATAGGCAGGCACGGCCGTTTGTCCGGTGTCTTGTCGCCGTTGTCACAGTGACTAGGGGTGTCGTTTCTTTGCCGTTACACCCGCATGACCTCGGGCGTAGTGAGCGCCTCAACATCGCTCTTTTACCTCTCCCTATACTGGCCGAGCGTTTGCACATTGCTGCCGGGTTAACCGGCTATTCCTGAGCGCCCTCTGTTGCCCGTCGGCGGACCACAAGAGTAGTCGGATCAATGGGAGATAGGTCAGATGAAACGATTTCATAAAGTATTAGGGCTGCTAGCGGCAGCATTGCTGGTTACGGCGGTGAGTGTTGGCACTGCAGCTGCGGGTTGTGGTGATTTTAACGAAGACGGCAACGTGTCTGCTACCGATGCCTTGGGTGTTCTCGGTGCGGCTGTGGGAGCCAGAACCTGCGCGTTAGCGCGCTGCGATGTAGACAACAACGGTATGGTAGCGGCAACCGACGCCCTCGCGGTATTGCGGATTGCTGTCGGGCAGAACTTCACGCTTGCCTGTCCGGGGGTTGCGATCAGTGAGATTGGCGACCTGCCGCGTGCCACCGGGCCGGTAGTCGCCGATGGTGGCGGTGCCGCGTTGGTAGCCGGAGATTTCGCCAGCGCCACAGCCTCTCAGGGCATTTCGATTGGTACCCTGAGTCGCGACAGCTTTGGTCCAGACAGCAGTATGGCGGCTTGCGAAATCGCCAACATGACGCGAATTGCACTTACTTCTGCCGCCGAGGCGGACAAGATTCTGTGCTACATCCAAAACGCATTCACTAGCGCCGGTGATGGCAGTATCGACATCTACGACGGTCAGTATCATGTGTTTGCGCTTGAGTTCGCCGACGCTGGTCCTCCCGGATCGCCGGGGCAGCAAAATGTTGGGGGCCCGTCGCTGGTAAAAATGCGGCTGGAGCGCAGCGGCGATACCATCAGCGGTTTTGAGATGTTTGCTTGCGAGGATACTGGCTCTGGTCATCAGCAGAACGAGTACATATCGCAGATCATCAGCAGCACCGATTTCTCGATGGTCGCCAAAGGGATGTTCAGCGATCCGTTTGGTGGAAGCGATGCCCATCAGGTGCACGTCACTGGCGATCTGAACGACGCTGGACAGTTTGTTGGAACCAAGACAATTACGCTTAGCCACAGCGGCCAATGGTCTGACGGCGGTAGCGGTTACGGCGAGATGCTGGTCGGCCAAGGCGCTGACTTGATCAGCGTCGATGGCTACGATGCAGGAAGTTTTAGCGACGGACAGGAAGACTACCTCTACGCTAATCGTGTCACGGCCCTTGCTGATCTCTATGATTTTAACGTTCCCGGTGCGCCCTATAGTCTTGGCCAGTTGGCCTTGGGCAACGGTGCAGCGAAAGTGTCGATGCGTCATGGTACGCAGTTTACGTGGTCGGATTTCACCGAAGTGCAAGGCTGGAACGGTGCGACCACCGCAGTTGATTTTGATGCGGCTGCGGATTTTGTCGATATCATCTTAGATGCAGCGCTTGTCGAGACGGGGGAGGTTAATATTGTTTTCTCTGCTGAGGAGACCTTCGACTGCAACGCTGCCGCTGAGGCGGTAGTTCCGCTCGACATGATGGCGCTTGATGCTGCGTGTAACGATTTGGATATGGATCAGCAGTGGATCGACTGTTTCAGCCTACTAAATTCCAACAATGCGGGAGGCCCAGGTGGTGATCCCAACGGCGGCGGTACCGACCCGGGTGGTATTGACCCGGCCTGCATCGACCCGGCCTGCGCCTGCGATCT
>CAZPPZ010000307.1:0-3607 GCA_964588545.1 uncultured Myxococcales bacterium
GCAAATCTGTTCCGCCGCGTGCGTGGCTACGATCGTATAATCGCCGGCCTGCCCCCCAAGCTCGACCTGCTGGTCACGCTCGACTGGCGCATGAGCAACACCGCCCGCTACAGCGACTACGTAGTGCCAGCAGCCGGGTGGTACGAGAAGGACGACATCACCTGGGGGTCGCCGATCACGCCGTTTTGCCACGTGACCACTCGCGCCGTCGAGCCGCTCGGCCGCTCAAAGAGTGACTGGGAGTTTCACTGTCTGTTCCTTAAGACCATACAGCGGCGTGCCATCGAGCGCGGCATACGCGAGTTTACCGACCGGGCAGGTAAGACTCGTCGCCTGGATCGGGTCTATGACGATTTTACTTTTGGTGGTCGCTTTACAGAGGACAACACCGAGGAGTTCTTGGAGGAGATCCTTGCGGTGACTACGAACCTCGACGGTATTGGCTGGGCCGAGCTCAAAGAGAAGGGCTATGCGCGCTACACCGGGCTCGGGCTCAGTCCCTCGCAGATGGGCCACGCCACCGACTTCGAGCCCGGCGAGACCATCACCGCCAACACCTGGCAGGTCCAAAAGAAACAGCCCTGGCCAACGCTTACTCGGCGTATGCAGTTCTATATCGACCATCCTTTCTTTCTCGAGCTTGGCGAAGAACTGCCGGTGCATAAGGACAACCCCCAGCTAGGCGGTGACTATCCCTTGGAGATGACCGGCGGGCACGCGCGTTGGTCGATCCATGCCTCGTGGCGTGACGACAAGAACCTTTTGAATCTGCAGCGCGGTGCGCCGTTGGTTCACATCGGCCGCGACGACGCCGGCCAGCGGCGAATCGAAGACGGGGACCTGGTGCGCATGTATAACGACGTTGGATCTCTCGAGATCCACGCCAAGGTCTCACCCTCGCTCGGCCGCGGCCAGGTCGTTGTCTACCACGGCTGGGAACCCTTTCAGTTTATCCGCGGCAAATCCCACCAATCGCTAATTCCCTCGCCGATGAACCCCATCCATTTGGCCGGAGGCTACTTCCAGCTGCAGCCTACGCTGCTCATGGGTGAGCCCGGCTGTCCCGACCGCGGCACTCGTGTTGAGATAGAACGGCTACTTTCGCCAAGCCTCCGCGCTCTTCGATGACTCTGGCAATCAGTCCGAGATCCAACACGGGCTCGATCACCTCGATGGCGCGGACGCGGAGAACTGACTGACGCGTTCGGTAGATTTGGTATTCACGTATTGTGTGTGAGCCGATATGACAGCCAGGGCATCGTCGGGCCGATCGTGTCGAGGTTAAACCATGGTACTTGTCCTGTGCGAATCCGAGCCAGCTTGAGCTTCCCCTCTACAAGCCCCGCCGCCCCGAGGAGAGCGTCTTGTACGGTGTGCTGCGCGAGCATCTCGAGACGTTTCTCGCACGGGCAAAAGCGAGAGACCGGGCGCTGCCACGCTTTGTCGAGCGAGAGCTACGCGCCTATCTCGGCTGCGGCATTCTTGCCCATGGTTTGGTACGGGTGCACTGCCGCGAATGCGGCTTTGATCGTGTGGTCGCGTTTTCGTGCAAGGGTAGGGGGTTCTGTCCATCCTGCGGTGGTCGGCGTATGGCCGATACCGCCGCGCATCTAACCGACCGCGTTTTGCCGCGGGTGCCGGTCCGGCAATGGGTTCTCTCGCTCCCGATCTCGCTTCGCTATCGGCTTGCCTATGATTCAAAGCTCGCGGCAGCCGTACTGCAGCTCTTCGTCCGCTGCGTGTTTGCCGCGCTTCGCCGCCGGGCTCGCGAGAAGTGGGGTGTGGGTGGTGCACAGTGCGGGGCGGTGACCTTCGTGCAGCGCTTCGGCGGTGCACTCAACTTAAACCTCCACTTTCACACCCTCGTGCTCGACGGCATCTACGAAGAGAGGCTCGATGTCACGCTGCGATTTCGCTACCTACCCGCGCCTGACGATGACGAGATCGCTCGGATTACCAAACAAATTGCCAAGCGGATAGAGCGACTGATCAAACGCCGCGGGCTAGGCCCGGATTGCGAGCCGGCCCAGGCCGATCCACTAGCCACGAATCACCCCGAACTCGCTTCTCTCTATGCAGCTTCGGTGCGCGGGCGCGTGGCTCGGGGCCCGCGTGCGGGCGAGCGCATAGTTCGCGTAGGAGTCCAGAAAGAGTTCGATGGCACAGCGCGCATCGACGGGCCTCGCTGTGTCAGTATCGACGGAGTAAGCCTGCACGCCGACGTGTGCGTACCTGGCGGCGACCAGGCGACGCCTGGAGCAGCTGTGCCGCTATGTCGCGCGTCCTCCGGTGGCCACCGAGCGGCTCTCGCATTTGGATGACGGTCGGCTTCTGTGCCGGCTAAAACATCGCTGGCGTGACGGCACCACCCACGTGGTCTTCGAGCCTCTCGAGCTGATCGAGAGGCTCGCCGCGATCATCCCTCCGCCGCGCTTTCACATGGTGCGCTACCATGGCCTGCTGGGGCCGGCTGCCAGCAGGCGCGCTGAGGTTGTACCGGCCACCCATTCCGACTGCCAGCCCGTGTGCCCGGCCAAGGAGCGAGGCGGCAGCAAGCAATGTGCAGCCACGATGGCTGGGGTATCGGCGATTGGCGGCGAGGTCGGGGTGCCCGGCGCTACTTGTGGCAGACCAGACTCGACTTCGAGTGAGCCGTTTGGGGCAATGTCCGCGGCTGAGGACCGCAATGCCGCTTCGAGCGCTGTTGGCGACGACGCTCAGGTAGACCCGGTCAGCCCCACGCGGTCGCGACGGTTGTCGTGGGCCGAGCTCATGCGGCGGGTCTTGGCGATTGACGTTCTTCGCTGCCCGCGCGGCGGTGGACGCATGCGCGTGTTGGCGGCAATTCACACCCCCAGGGCCACGCGAGCAATTCTCGAGTGTCTGGCGTTGCCCAGCCGAGCCCCTCCGACCGAACCTCCCGCGGTTGAGCCGCTCACCGGTTGCGACCTGGAGTACGGTTCAGCCTGAGAGACTGGGCTCTAACGCTGGGTACTATTCATGACTACGCACCGTTTCTGCCCGTGATCCGCGGGCGCCGCAGCGGTGCGCCCGCACGCCCCGGCCAAGAGGCCGCAGCGGCCCGAGAGTCAGCACCCCCCTTGTTTGCCTCGCCATCTGGTGCGAACGGGCCATGTTCTTGCGCGAGCGTGGTCTGGTTACCATAATATTCATACGCGGACATTCGCTAGAAGTGCGTTTGAATGACCTACTCGCTGATCGCGCCCAACATTCGAACGTCGTAGCATCCGAACCGGCGCTCCCCTCTCAGCGAAGGGAGCGCCGGTTGCTAGCGCCTCCTCTCCGTGCGAGCGTGCGATCCCGCCGCCGCGCGCTCGCCCAAGCGCTTACGCTTGCAAACGGTCTCGATCCGTCATCGTCAGTACAGGAGAATATTGACCTTCCTCCTAAAAAGTGGACACGCAGTTTAGGCCGCTAGCGCGGCGGTTACGGCAGCGGCTTCGAACTCGACTGGACTCATATAGCCGAGGTAAGAATGCCGACGCCAACGGTTGTAGAACACCTCAAGGTACTCAAAGATAGCCGAGCGTGCATCAGCCCGCGTTGCGAAGTCACGGCGATGCACGAGTTCTTGTTTGAGTGTTCC
>CAZPPZ010000308.1:0-3596 GCA_964588545.1 uncultured Myxococcales bacterium
CGTCAACTGGGTGCCCGGCTCACCGATTGACTGAGCAGCGATGATGCCGACGGCCTCGCCCTGATCCACCATACGACCCCGGCCCAGATCGCGGCCATAACAGGCTTTGCACAGGCCCTGGCGGGTTTCGCAGGTCAGCGGCGAACGCATGAAAGCCCTGTTGACACCCAGTTCATTCATTTGCTCGACATCGGACTCGTCGATCAAGTGATTGCGCTCGAAGATGATCTCACCCGTGTGCGGATCGGCAATGGGAGCGGCTGTCAGACGCCCCATCACCCGCTCGCCAAGGGTTTCGCCCAGGCTCTTGCTGCCCTCTGAGTCGATCCACATGCCGGCTAGCGTGCCGCAGTCATCCTCGGTGATGATGACATCCTGGGCCACATCGACCAGCCGGCGGGTGAGATAGCCCGCATCGGCCGTACGCAGGGCCGTGTCGGCCAGACCCTTACGGGCGCCGTGAGTGCTGAGGAAGTATTCCAGGGTAGTCAGACCTTCGCGGAAGTTGGAGCGAATGGGCAGGGCGATGATGCGGCCGGAAGGATCGGCCATCAGGCCGCGCATACCGGCAAGCTGGCGGATCGGCGTCACGCCGCCCTTGGTGGCCCCGCTGGTCGCCATCGCACCGATGCCCTCCAGGGGGTTGAGATAATCACGCACCGCCTGGGTGATGTCATCGGTGGCCCGGGTCCAAAGCTCGACCACCCGGTTATATTGCTCATCCTCGGTGATCAGGCCGCGGCGATACTGGCGCTCCGCCTGTTCAACATCTTTGGTGGTCCGGTCAAGAATTTCAGCCTTGACAGTAGGAACCTCGATGTCGCTGATGGCAATGGTCATGCCGCTCCGGGTGGCGTAGCGGAAGCCCATCTCCTTGATGTCGTCGGCGGTGACGGCTGTCTGCTCACCACCCAACAGCTCGTAACACTCACTGATCAGGTTGTTGACGCCTTTCTTGTCCATCACCTCGTTGACGAAGCGGAGATTCGGGGGCAGGCTCTGATTGAAGAACACGCGGCCGGGGGTCGTCTCGATAATGCGATCTTTCGGCCAGCGCAGCGCGCTGTAACCGTGACGCCGCAGGTTGAGCTTCAGTTCATCCAGGCTCTTACGGCCAAACCCGCTAATTTCTTCGATCAGGCGAGTGTTGCTCTTGCTTGCCAGTTGATCGAGGGCCTGGCCGACGGTGCGTATGCCGGCCTCAGAGAGGGTCTCAAGGACACGATCGCTGAGTTCGATGGTTTCCAGGCTGACCTCATCCAATTCGCTGGTGAAGCGGGTCTTGATCCTGGCCCGGATGTCCACATGGCCTGTCTGATAGGCCATCATGATCTCATCAAAATCGGAAAATATCTTGCCTTCGCCTTTGGCGCCGGGAAGCTCTGTGGTCAGATAGTAACAGCCCAGCACCATATCCTTGGACGGGCCGACAATCGGCTCGCCGCTGGAAGGCTTGAGCAGGTTCTTGCTGGAGAGCATCAACTCGCGGGCCTCGCGCACAGCCATCTCCGACAGCGGCACATGGACGGCCATCTGGTCGCCGTCGAAGTCAGCGTTGAAAGCGGAGCAAGCCAGGGGATGAAGCTGGATCGCGCTGCCCTCGATGAGCACCACCTCGAAAGCCTGAATGCCCAAACGGTGCAGCGTGGGCGCCCGGTTGAGCAATACGGGGCGCTCTTTGATCATGTCGTCAAGCACATCCCAGACGGCCGGATCGGTGCGATCCACCATGCGCTTGGCGCTCTTGATGTTGTGGGCGTGGTTATGCTCCACAAGGCGGCGCATCACGAAGGGCTTGAAAAGCTCCAACGCCATCTTCTTGGGCAGGCCACACTGGTGCAGCTTAAGCGTGGGGCCGATGACGATGACCGAACGGCCGGAATAATCGACGCGCTTGCCGAGCAGGTTGCGGCGGAAACGCCCCTGCTTGCCCTTGAGCATATCCGATAACGATTTGAGTTTGCGCTTGCCGCTGCGGCTCACAGCCCGGCCTCGCCGGCCATTGTCGATCAAGCTATCGACCGCTTCCTGCAACATGCGCTTTTCGTTGCGCACAATCACATCGGGTGCGCCCAACTCAAGCAGGCGGCGTAGGCGATTGTTGCGGTTGATGACCCGGCGATACAGGTCATTCAGGTCGGAGGTGGCGAAACGGCCGCCATCCAACTGCACCATTGGCCGCAGATCGGGCGGGATCACCGGCAAGACGGTGAGCACCATCCACTCCGGCCGGTTATGGGACTTGCGGAACGCTTCGACAACCCGCAGCTGCTTGGCGGCCTTCTTGCGGCGCTGCTTGGAACGGGTCGTCTTGATCTCCTGGCGCAACTGCTTGGCCTGCTTGTCCAGATCGAGACGAGACACGATTTGCTGGACGGCCTCCGCACCCATGCTGGCTGTAAAGACATTGCCCCAGCGCTCCTGCAGTTCCCGATAGCGGGACTCGGTCAGAAGCTGGCGCGCCTGAAGCCCTTTCAGCTCCATCAACTCGGCATCCATGCTTTGGCGCAGGCTTTCCTCTTGCTGGTAACGGCCTTCCTGAAACTTCCCGATCTCTTCGTCGGCCAGACGGCGCTCGTGATTGCGCTTGCTGCTGGTGAGGGCCTGCAGACGCTCGCGCTCGGCGTCGATTTCCTCGCCAATCTCGCTCAGGCGATCCTGCACAACCGAGTTGAGGGTGTTCAGATGCGCCCGATCGGCGATCTCGCCCTCAGTCACCAAAGGCGTATCGGCCCAGGAAAGCTGCATGTCTTCTTCGACAGCCTTGCCCATACGATTTTCCAGCCGCGTGGTCATGCTCTGGATTTCGGCGATCACCTCACCAGTTTCCTGCTCCAGACGGGTTTGCAGGACCGCCAGCTCCTTCTTCTCATCTTCGTCCAGGGCCTCGATGGCCGTCTCTCGTCGCAGTTCGCATTCGTCGATCTTCCCTTGCAGATCGCTATCCAGCCGGGCCAGCCGCATGGTCAGATCCCGCTCGTGGCGCGTGATCGTCCGGTTGCGGGCATCTTCATCGACCTTGGTGATGATGTATTGAGCGAAGTAGAGCACCCGCTCCAAATTGCGGGGCGAGATGTCGAGCAGCAGCCCCAAGCGGCTGGGCACGCCCTTCACATACCAGATATGGGTGACGGGGCTTGCCAGCTGGATGTGGCCCATGCGCTCGCGGCGCACCCGACTGGGCGCAACCTCGACGCCGCACTTGTCACAGACAATGCCCTTGTAGCGAACTCGCTTATATTTACCGCAGTAACATTCCCAGTCTTTCGTCGGGCCAAAGATGCGCTCACAAAACAGGCCATCGCGCTCCGGCCTCAGCGTGCGATAATTGATCGTCTCTGGCTTCAAGACCTCGCCATGACTCCACTCAAAGATTTGCTCCGGTGAAGCAAGGGAGATGCGCATGGCATCAAAATCATTAACTTCCACAGTTCACCTCTTGATCACTGCTTACTGACTGAATTACTTGCCCGCCAGAGGGCCGGGTACGCTAATGCTGAAGCCCAGCTTCGGCAATTGTTCTTCGCTGTCATCCTTGCCACACTGGATGACCTCTTCCTTCTCATTGATGACCTCAACAGCCAGACCAAGAGACT
>CAZPPZ010000309.1:0-3532 GCA_964588545.1 uncultured Myxococcales bacterium
TCTCCGGTCAGAGTCCGGTTTTGGTGGTGGCCAGCGCCGGCAGCGACCGGCCACGATTGGTAGCACGCCAACAGCGGGCCGCGACAACGCTTCTGGCGCACTTCCTCTTCGATTTGCATACGTTCGTGAGCCGCGAATACGCTTCGGGCACCTGGACCGAGCAAGATGCCGAAGATCAGCTTGATTTGTGTGAGAAGGAACTGGCGGATGCCATTGATGGCAACCAGGCCGGCACGAACTATAAGGCTATTGATTATGTCAGTTCCAGCCGGATTGAGCCGGTGGTGGTGGGGGGGGAGCCGTACTGGATGGAGACGGTGCGGGTAAAGGTAGAGGTGTTCGGCTGATGGGCCAGCATGACACCGTCTGGGATGCGTTGCATACGCTACTGTCCGCGAATCTGGCGGCCACGGTGGGCCAGGACGACGATTCTCTTTTGGATCGGGGCACCTCGGTCGTAGTTCTGACGCGGCAGCCGAGCTTTGCCCGATTGGATGGAGCGTTTGGAGTGGCGCGCCGGCGACTGGCGTTCCCGACCGAGGTGTATGCGGCGACGCGCGCCAATCTCACGACGGAAGTGGACACCGTGATCAGTGTCTTGGAGGATTACCCGACGCTTGATAGCCAGGCGGGAATATCGGCTCTATTGATTGAGACAGGCGAGGAACCGGCGCCGGTCAATGATGTGCGAGGTGGAGGTCCTCATTACTGGATGCAAAGCCTGACAATTGAAATCGAATTGCAATACGCGAAAAGCGGAGGCGAATATACCTGAGTGCAGCGCAAATACGGGAGGTAGATATGAGTTATGCAAGGTACACAGGTGGCGGGTTCGGTGGTAGCCTGGATGGTGTGCCGGCACGCGATCTGTCAAAGGAAGAGTATGATGCGGCGGTGGAGCGGCATGGGAAAGAAGCCGTAGGCCGGCTATACGAGCTGGTGAAGCAGGCCGTAGCCGCCAAGAAAGAAAGCAAAGAAAGCGAGGTGAAAGATGCCAGGCGTTAGGGCGCTGAGAAAGATTCAACTGGGCGTCGAAAGTGCGAAAGGAACGGCAGTAGCAGCCACGGCCCTGTGGCGGGGCCAGGGCGTGATCGAGGATCAGACGGAGGTCATGTTCCCTGAGGAAGACATCGGCTATCTGTCGGGGATTGACCGCAGCTACATACCGCGCAACTTGGCGGCCATCACGTTCGAGGAAACACCAGCAACGTTCGAGCAGCTCGGGTACATCCTGGACGCCGGCGTGAAAACGGTCAGCGGTGTCCAGGATGGCGCGGGTACTGATTATGTCTATACCTATACCTTCCCGACGACATCGGCCAATTCGATCAAGACATATACCATCGAGGGCGGCGATGATCAGCAGGCCGAAGAGATGGAATATGCGTTCGTGAAGTCCTTCACGCTGGCCGGCGCGGCCAGTGAGGCGTGGACGGTGACTGCGGACTGGGTGGGCCGGCAGGTATCCACTACGAGCTTCACCGGCTCTATCAGCGTGCCGACGGTTGAAGAAATCCTTTTTCAGAAAAGCAAGCTCTACATCGACGCCATCGGCGGCACCATCGGGAGCACGCAGAAGTCGAGTACGTTGTTGAAGGCTGAGCTGGCCGTGACGACTGGCTGGCAGGAGTATTTCACTGCCGACGGCAATCTGTACTTTACGGCGCACAAGAGCACAAAGCCGGAAGTGGTGCTGACGCTCACATTCGAGCATGACGGTACAAGCGTGGCGGAAAAGGCCAACTGGTTGGCCGAGACGGCGCGCCTGATTCGCATCTTGGGTGAAGGCAGCACGGTTACGACGCCTGGCACCACCTACAGCAAGAAGACGCTGATCATCGACCTGGCCGGCAAGTGGGAGCGCTTCGAGAAGCTGGACGAACAGGATGGCAACGACATCGTTACGGGTCGCTTCCGTGCGGCTTACGACTCTACATCGGCCTCATTCGCTGAGATCGTAGTGGTAAATGAGCTGAGCGCACTACCATGACGCAACGCAAGACAAAGCCAAAGGCACAGAAAGTGGTAGCGGATACGATCCGCTTCGAGGCTCCGGTCGAAATCTTCGGAGAGGGCAAGTGGGTCGAGCGCCGGCGTAAGATCAAGCTGAAGGTGCAAGACCAGATTCTTAACTGGCCTAGTGACGACTACGAGGGATTGTGTACCTTCCTGGCGACGCTCGTGCCACGCTGGAACCTGGACGATTGCGAAACGGGTGAGCCACTGGCCTGCCCTGAAGACGATTCAATGATCTTCGGGGAACTGGATCAGGAAGAGGAGTTCCCCTGGGTGATGGAACTCTTAAACCCTCAGAAAGCCTCCTCGCGGAGGCGGATCGAGATCGACTGAGATTCAAGCTGTTTTTCGTTCAGGCTTTTGACTGGACGCTTGAACAGGTAGAAGAAACAGGCATCGATGAGCTGCTGGCGATCATCGAGGAGATGGACGCGGCGCAATCCAAAGAAGATACCACGCAAGCGGGAGACGACCCCTGGCTGGCAGCACGCCGGCAGGAATACTATCAGATAAGGCGACGAGTGCATGGCATCGCAGGCTGAACTGGCAATCCTGATTACGGCCAAAGATCAGGCGAGTAAGCGTATCGGCGGTATCAAAAACGCGCTAGGCGGAATCGCCAAGATCGCCGGCGGCGCAGCCGCCGGCGTCGGACTGATAGGCGCGGCTGCTTTCAAGCTGGCCTCAGATGCCACCGCCGTCGATACTGCACGCCAGACCTTCGACAGACTTACAGCCTCGATTGATACCTCGGCCCAAACGATGCTTGGGCAACTGCGACAAGCTACCCAGGGCATGGTGAGCGACTTTGACCTGATGCAGTCGGCCAACAAGCTCATGTCAATGGGACTGGCCGATTCCAGCGAGTCAGCTTCAAAGTTGACAGAAATGGCCGTGACCCTGGGCCAGGCAATGGGCACGGGGCCGACGCAGGCGATGGAAGATTTTGCCCTGATGCTGGCCAACCAATCCATCCCGCGATTGGATACCTTCGGCATCTCCAGCGGGCAAGTGCGGGCACGCATTGAGGAACTACAGGCCCAGACGGAGGGATTGAGCCGTGAACAAGCTTTCATGCAGGCCGTCATGGAGCAAGGTACGGCCAGCATGGAAAAGCTGGCGGGCAGTGTTGGCCAGGCGGACCAGGCCCAAGCACAGTTTTCGGCGACGATAACTAATCTGAAGGATCAAATAGGTGTAGCACTACAGCCGGCGCTTGCTATGGTCATGGAGAGCCTGACGCAATTCGTGACGACGGCAGGCCCCCCACTGATCGACTTTCTATCTACTGCATTGCCGGCAGCAATCCAGGCGGCCTCGAATGTCTGGACCGGCACACTACAGCCGGCTATTAGTACAGTAGTCAGTTTCATTCAGGGGACTGTCATGCCGGCCATTCAAACATTGGCCAGTCTCTTTCAATCCAGCAATGAAGAGATAGGCACCTCAATTACCACGAGTTGGGGGAGCATTCAGAGCACAATCGAAACTGTTCGCAATCTGTGGGACGAAAATC
>CAZPPZ010000310.1:0-3513 GCA_964588545.1 uncultured Myxococcales bacterium
GCGGCGCAGACCAGAAACGAGTTCTTCAGCATTGCAATCCCTCGACGCAATCGGTTGTGCAAGGCCTAATAGTTCCGCCCGACGCATTGCTTGGCCTTCGCGGCTACTTGGGCGCGGTCGCGCTTGGGATAGCAGTTGCAGGCCTGTTCGTCGCCGATGGGGTTACGCTGGTCTGCATTATCCTGATCATTTATGGGGGCCTTTCTCTGTTAGCGCCGCCGTGGTTTGTGTCTGTTCGCGCGGCGATTCCAGTGCTTGGATGGTTTCGTCTGCCGCAACGGGAGTTTTTCCTTGCGCAGTTTGCGATTGCACTGCTCGTAGCTCAAGGGTCCTCGCTGTTGCTTGACCCGCGCCGGCGGCGATGGCCGGCGGCGTTTGCTGCTGGCTGCATGCTTGGCTTGGCGTGGTACCGCGGTGCTCACAGCTCGGCACTGCTGGCGCTTGGTGGAGCTGGGGTCTTGTTGGTTGGATGGATGCTGACCCGATCGCGGCGTTATGAAGGGGCCACGGTGTTCGGCTTGTTGCTCGCTTTGGTGTTGGTATACGACGCTGCGGGTTTTTCTCGCAACGATCTCCGGCTTCCCTATGTGGGCGAAGCCTGGCGTAGTCCTTACGAGCTACGGGACATGTATCAGCGTCTTGGTGAGCTGGCCGGGGCCCAGCGTGTAGCGGTGCTAGCCCGTTTTGATCGTCGCCTGGCCGTCAAGAACGCGCAGCTCTTTGGCCTGCTTTCGCCTTTTGACTACGAACCATTGGCTCCTGCTGTACACGAGCAGTGCTTTCGCTACGCTGACCCAGACTATCGGCCAAGCATTGGCCCGCGTGCCACGCGACGCTATGCGGGAGAGCCACGCAATCTCGACCGGTCACGCTTGCTGGCCTATCCGCTTAAGCGTTGTCTAGATTTGTTGAGTGTGGATGTCGTGGTGGTGCCGCCGCGCTTTTCTCAGTCGATGCGTCGTGGCGGTCACTGGATTGACATTGGTCAAGCCTTTGCCAGCGTCAAGTCGGATATCCAATTGGATTTCTTTCGTAATTCCGATGCGCTACCGCGTGCCTATTCGGTGTACCGTGCGGAGTGTCTGCGTGAGGGGGCCGAGCAATGGAGGCGCCTGCTCGCAGACGATTTCGATCCGCTTAGCACTGTTGTGCTCGACCGCTCGCCTGCGTGTGCGGCGCGGACTGCCGAGCCACCCTCTCGAGGTGCGGACGTAAGCATCGTGGCTATGGAGGCCACGCAGGTTAGCTTGCGAACCGACATGCAACGCCCTGGCTATGTCGTGCTCAGCGACACCTACTATCCTGGGTGGCGGGCTACCGTGAACGGCGAGAGGACGTCGATTGTTCGTGCCAACGGGGCATTCCGTGCGGTGGTCGTGCCGGCGGGGCCGGTTGAGGTAGTGTTCGAATACGTGCCGACGAGCTTCTATGCGGGGACCGCGATCACCGGCATTGCCATCGTAGTACTGTGTTGTTGTGTATGGGTAACCCGGCGCAAAGCCGTGACTCCAGACGGGGGAATGCGGGGTCAGTCCTGGTGAGGCGTGCTTGCGCCTATATCCTGGTGGCTTCGGTCTCATTAGCTTGCGGTTGTTCGCGCGAGGGCTCGCCTGCTCGACTGTCTGCCGTCGCTACGGGTGCTGAGCGTCACATCGTGACCATCGGATCAGAAAGCCGTTGGGGCGGGTTGCGTGCTGCCTCCCAAGGAAAGCGCCGGGTTGCGCTCGGCCCGCTCGAGCGTGGGCGACTAACTCTCTACCTGGCACCGGCGTCAAGCGTGCTACCGGTCAGGTTGTGGTTGACCCTCGAGCCCACCGACTGGCTGGCCGGTTTGGGGATGAAGGGTGGTTCGCAGTGTGAGATAAATTTTTCACATAACAGTACCGTTGCGCATTGGCAGTCGTGTGTACTCGATGTTTCACGCTACTCGTCTTCAGCCGATCTTGTAATCGATCTCGATGGTGATCCAAGCTCAGAGGTCTATGTTTCAGATGTCATAGTTGAGGCCGAGAAGGACCGACCCCGTGGCGACATTTTTGTCGTGGTCATCGATACGCTCCGTTATGACGTTGTCTTGCCATCTGACGCTCATGCTCGTCTGGGCAGCCATCTGGCTGAGCTTGCCAGTGACGCGGTGGTGTTTGCCAACTTACGTAGCAGTTCGTCGTGGACGCGTACGGCCATCGCAAGCTTGCTCAGTGGACTGCGGCCAGGTGGGCATGGGGTGTTCGGTCGGCTCGATGTGCTTGCCGACGACGTTCACTACTTGCCCCCGTTAATTCAGGCCCAGGGTTACCATACGGTGGCTTGGTCGGCCAACCCCAACGTGTTGCCGCTGTGGGGCTTTGCGCGCGGCTTTGATTTGTTCGTCGATGTTGGTGCCGCGCAGTGGGCAAAGGCCAAGACCGACGGAGCGGTGATAGTAGAATCAGTGCTGGACTACACGGCTGCGGTATCGCAGGCGCCAGGGTTCTACTACGTCCACCTGATGGATCCCCATGGCCCTTATGTTGCCGGCGATGATCTTCTCGCGCGAGTCCGTGGCGTAGCTGAGCGGTTGCCTTTCCCGTCGCCCACCGCAGCCGCAGACGCTCGTGAACGCGAGGCGTTTACCCGCTACCTGGGCGAAGTGCTCGACGTTGACGATCATATCGGGCGTTTGCTAGATGGTCTTCGCGAGCAGGGGCGCTATGACGATGCGACCATCGTAGTTCTTGCCGACCATGGTGAGGAGTTCCTCGATCATGGCCAGTCCTACCACGGCAAGACTCTCTACGATGAGGTGCTGCATATTCCCGCGCTGATCAAGTTCCCTGCGGATAACCCGCTACGTGGGCTGAGCTCAGGCCCAGCGGTGATTGAAGACATACTGCTAACCGCGCTTGCCGCGGCCGGTGTCGAGGTTCCCGCTGATCTAGACGGCCGTGTTTTGAGCCCTGCTGAGCTTCTTGATGATGGAAGCAGTGACCAGAGCAGCACCGAACACGCCCCTTTTGTTCAAGCAGCCAGCCTTCGCTTGGATGGTCGCCGCCAGTGGGCTGTGGTGGTAGGCCCGTGGAAGCTGATTCACTACCCTAACCGGGGTGTCAGCGAGCTGTTTAATTTGGATGACGATTCGGGTGAGCATTTCGACCTTGCCGGGGAAATGCCGGAGCGTGTCGAGGTCATGCGGCTAATCGCTGATTCTGCGGCGCGAGCCCAGGAGCGGGGCTGGCATATACGGATATGCGGCGGCAGCGATACCGTAACGGTGGAGTTGCGAATCGATGGAGATGGCCTTGTGGCGCTCGCGCGTGATCTAGAGAGTGGAGATGTACTCGAGGAGGATGAGGGCGCTGTTGTTGCGCGGCTAGAGGTCGGACCGAGTATGCGTACTCGCGAGCGCTTCGGCCGCTTCATCAAACAGCCAGTGCGCGACGAAGACGAAGTCATCCTACAGCAGCGCGACCTAACTGCTGCCTTGCAGCTTGTTGCTGTCGGAAGCCGCGAATTGCACTACACGCTTGGTCTTGA
>CAZPPZ010000311.1:0-3467 GCA_964588545.1 uncultured Myxococcales bacterium
GATCTGCGATGAGTGAGAGCGATGCATTCTGGGTAGCATTTGGGGCTGCCACGATCGTTTCGTCGGTCATTGGGTTGCTGGCCGAAGCGTGGTTTAGCCGGCCGTGGTATCGATGAGCGATTGGCTGGGGCTTTGGTGGGAGCTCGGGCTCCAGTACGCAGTTGATTGTGGATACGAGTGCACTGCGATCAAGCTGCATGGCGTGGGGCCGGATCAGATTCCAAAGATAGAAGTCCAATTTCAAGCCTCCCCTAAAACGAAAAACGGCCCGGCGGTTTACCGCTAAGCCGTTTTTTTACGTCTGGAAGGCGGCTCTAGCGCATATCCCTCCAGAGCTGCCAGGCGATGATTGTGATGGCTAGCGCAAACAGCCCAAAGCCTATCCACAGGATCGGGTCGTCCCAGCTGCGCCAAGCAGTCATCGGTGCGCGTCCCTGATAGCGTGCAGCTGCGCCAAGTCCGCTCGCATGTAGTCGGCAGCTTCCTCGTGCTCCTCCTCGTGCAGCTCGTCCCAGATACGCGCCTGCCAGTGAGTCAGGTCGTAGTAGTGGTCCTCGATCTGGCAAGGCACACACAACTCCAGCTCATCGCGATGTAGGGCGTTGGGTGTCCCGCATGCCCTACAGCGCTGTCGGATGACCGTCACTGCTCGCACCATGGGCGGACTTGCACTGTCTTTGTGACGTCGGCGCTCTTGCGCACGACGGTAAGGCGCAGGGTCGGATCGCGCTTCAGCTCGTGCTGGAAGAGATCCACGTGTGCGGTGATCCGCTTCCCGCCGCTCATGATGTCGAGCCGTACCACGGGGTAGCCGCTCGCGAATCCCTGTTCTGTGGCGAGGTCGAAAGAGTCGAGGTCAACGGTGATTGTAGTGGGCTTCATGGTGGTTTTCCTTGGGTTGAGATCAAGCGGACAGGCAAGCGGACAACGCGAGATCGAGCGCCTTTGCCCGCATGTCAAGCGATCGGTTATAACTGTCAACGCCAGTAACGGACGCCAGCGATTCGAGCAGCGCATTCTCTGCTTGCCTAAGCATGTCCTCGGCGACTAGCGCGGGACAGTGACCGGCCGGACCGTCGAATCCGTGCGCTCGGTGCGCGACATCGAGCTCCGCGTAGTATTGAGCGCATAGATCGTCATCCTTGCTGAGATACAGCCGATCCTGATCTGTGATGCGCTTGCCGTTTTCGCCATCATCGTCAGCGTAGAAAGTGTAGCGATCGAAGATCGGCCGAGTGTATGCAGTCACGCGCTCGCGTTCACACTCGGCAAAGGCTTGGGCCAGACAAACACACTCGGCCAGTCTGCGGCTGTCTTTCGCCCAGCGCTTTAGATCATCAACAGTTTTGATCTCAGTTGCTCGCATCGTTCGATCCTTCCGAAAGTGAATTTTCAAAACTCGAGGTTTCGATAAGTGGTTGTTTTACGCGGTCATTGCGTCACCCCGGCATATCCCGCAAGCTCTCTAACTGCGTTCACGTATGCCGAGTATTCATTCCGCGTCGACATTGCAGCGGAGCCAGCCGTTGGACGGACGCAGGCATCTCGAATCCATATGGTCAAGCCGTTCCGCTTCGCGGTCCATGCCAGCGTTGAGTTGTTCCATGGTGCAGATGTATGCGGTCACTGTCCGCTCCTTCCCGCCCACACGACCTTACCGGTGCGGGCAACTACCACGCGATACGCAACACCCGGGACCGTCTGCACCATGGTGCGCGCGTCCTGTTCGGCATCTGCCTGTGACGCCCAACCATCAACGGCATGGTAGCCATCCCGGTGGCATTCGCCGTCCCGCTGGCCATCACTGCAAGTGCAGATGCGCTCGACCAGGAAGGGTTGCTTGTCCCAATTCGGGCGGATTCGACATCGCACGGGGGTGGTCATCAGAAACGCTCCAATCGCGCCGACTCTTGGCGCATGTTCGGGTTTACGGGCATAGGTTCGGGGGTAATCAGCGCATAGGCCATAACGGCCACAATGGCTGCAATGAGCAGTATCTCGGCGATAGCGCGCATTAGACGATCCCACGTTCCATAGCCCAACATTCCGCCTCTACCTGAGACGAGCAAAGGGTCGAGAATCCGCGTTCTGTACGGTTCTGCCAGACACCAGACGTAAGACCTGATCCGGGCATCGTGGCATAGGCGGCGGCCCCAATACCTCGTGAGAGCAGCCAATCCTTGGCAGCTTGCTGTGCATTGCCGAATTCAGCAAAGGTGCCGAGTTTGGTGGCCCTACATGCGAGATGGCCAGAATCGCTGATGTAAACGTCGTATGGCATGGCTCAGTACCTATTCTGTGAAGAGGAAACGCAACACGCGACGTACGCGACACCGCAGATGATGAGTAGGGCGATCATTGGGCCACCCAAGCGGCCAGCTCGGATTCTGTCTCCAGCTCGGCGCACGCTGCGGAGCTCCAATCCAGGTCGGTGGGATCGTCGGGATCGGGCACCGGGACTAAGGTGTAGGCCGCGTATTGCGGCTCGGTGTCGGGCACTCGTCCGGTTCCGCCACACTCATCGCACGGTTGCCCATCGTCACAGCAACAGTCACAGCGGACCGTATCGTCCTGTGATGCGAGGAATACCTGCCAGAGTGCTCCACGTACGCGCACCAGCACCGAGTCACTCTCATCGTTGCCCCAACTCGTATCAACGCAGTAATCGAGCGATGAGAGACACGCGGGGACGGGTGTGTTTCGGAGCGAGGTATTCATGGTTAGCGCCCCTCGTCGGTGGCGGTGAGCCGTAGGAGTTGCCGCGAGTAGCGGCGGGACAATTTACTCGCCTGCTCGTCGGTGGCTGTGTGAGGCCAGTAGTCGCCATACTCGCCGTCGGTAGCAGCCACGTATGCAGCTGCGGTAGCAAGGGTTAGGAAACATGCGAAGTGAGTGGGAGCGCTCTTAGTCATCTTAGTTGCTCCCCTTGGCGCAAACGGTCTCGGCGGTAGTTGACTCGGTCTCGGTGCTGACAGTGCGTAGGACGCTGCCAGTCTCCCTGTGGCGCGCGATCATGAGCATCACGCGTGCATAGTCGGTAAGCGCCTGCGCGTCACTCTTGTCTGTAGAGAGAGCCGTGAGGGCAGTGAGCGTCTGAGTCATCGTGTGCATGCTCGGGGATACTGCATGCGCCATACCAAGGTCATGCCGCGGTCATGCCGCAGTGATTACAACGAGGTATCCGGCGCGACATTCGTGTCGTGTCGTCCGCGAGGACAGTGCAAGCCGAATCGCCAATGATTCCGCGGTGTGCCGATTCGCACGCCTATGCCGAGCTGGCGCACTGACCGGCGCACGACAGCCCGGCGACGCAGCCGCTGAAGTTACATGAGCTCACTGTGTACTCGAGGACCCGCGACCAAAATGTCTGTGACAGGCTGGCGCACTCCGCGAGTATGTATCCAACGATTCCGCCACCCTACCCCCGCCCGTGTCAGATCCGACACACGACACCGATGTCAGGGGCG
>CAZPPZ010000312.1:0-3436 GCA_964588545.1 uncultured Myxococcales bacterium
CTGCGTGGCGTGAGAAGCCCACCACGCCGCGTGTAGTTTCGCTTTCTTGGATCGTCCCGTGACCATCGACTACGCCGAGCAACTCGCCCACCGCCACCGCCAGCGGGTCGTCTGCCTCTAGCCCGAGTTCTGTTAGGGTGTCGGCGACCTGGTTGAGAAACGCTATCTGTTCGGCATATTCGAGACGGCTGATTATCAGCCCATCGGCAACTGCGGCTGGGTAGTCGGCGGCCACGTACTGTATAAAGTGAACGGCGCGTCGAGCGGCTAGGGCATCATCGGCAGTAGCGGGGCTAGATACGGCTACTACGAGGGCCAGCCCCGTCGCCATAGCTACGAGCCATCTATATGATTTATCAGTCTTTTTGAGCCTGGTGCTCACCGCTGCTGCCCACTTTACTCCATTCTAGATGAAAATGATTGTCAAAATCACCACTAGAATAGCCTTTCTTGCGGTCACGTCAAGGCTCGAATATCGGGGCTGATTGCCCGCAGCTCAAGCCGTCAACATGTCGCCTAGCAGCTCATCGAAGCAGGCGCCCCAGCTCGCGATGTCCTCAGCGCTGCTGCAGGGGCTGCACAGAAACATGTTGAGGTAGGGGATGATCAAGAAACCGCGGTTGAGAGCCCGTAGATGCAGGAGCTCAAAGTAGCCACCAAGACCCAGGCCGAGTAGCGAATCGAAAGTATCGACGGCCGGTTCTGGTGCAAAACGCAGATCACAACGGTTTCCCATCGTAGTAACGGTAAATGGCAGTTGGCGGGCGGCGATGCTGGTGCGCATGCTGTCTACCAAAGCCGTCATCGCCGTGCGCATCGCCGTGTAGGTCTCCTCAGTAATTACATGTTCAAGCGACAGTCGAAGCGCCCGCGTCGATAGTGCGTTGCCCGTCGCGGTGGTGCCCAGTCCAGTCATTCCGGCGGCCATGCCGGGGTCGTCGATGGCGAGGATGGCGCCGAGTTTGTCACCGATCTCCTGGTTGAAACCATACACCGCACAGGGCAGCCCGCTGGCGATGCACTTGCCTGCCACCCAAAAGTCTGGCTCGAGCCCCCATGGTCCGCTGCACCCGCTCGGCCCCTCCGAGAGCGTATGGGTTTCGTCGATGAGCAGGTAGCTACCGTAGCGCTTGCACAAGGCGCGCAGCTCCTGGTGGAAACCCGGCTGTGGCAGGACGATACCGGTGTTGGTTAACGCCGGTTCGGTGAGCACCACGGCGACGTCTCTCTCACGCAGTGCTTCTTCCACCGAAGCCAGGTCATTCCAAGTGGCGATCCTCGTGGTCGCTGCGGGATCCTGTCCCGGCGAGTAGTCTACCGGGATACGCCTCTGCACGAGTCCCGGCTCCAGCGACCAGGCGAGAGTTTCATCGACATTGCCGTGGTAGGCCAGGTTGAAGATCATGACCTTGGGGCGACCGCTTATCATGCGCGCGATCTTGATCGAGAAGCGGTTAGCGTCACTGGCCGAAAGCGCGGTGTACCAATAGCGTAGCCCGAAGCGCGCGGCGAGGATCTCGGAAGCGACAATAGCGTCTTCGTTGGGCAGTAGCGTGGCGATTCCGCTGTTCTGAATCAGCTCTGTCACTCCACGCATGACCTCGTTGTCAGGAGCGTGTCCGAAAATGTCGGGGGTATCGCCGAGGTTAAAATCGATGTACTGGTTGCCGTCCACATCCCAGACGCGGTTGCCCTTGGAGCGGGCGCAGTAGAGCGGGTGGGGCAGATGCCAGTCGTTTTGCCAGTTGCACATCACCCCCCCGACCATGTGCTGGCGCGCACGCTCGGCCAGCTGGGCACTTTTCGGTGTACGCTCGCGATAGATCTGCTCTTCGCGCTCGATCAGCGTGGCGACGTGGCCGAGGTCGATTAGACCGTCTTGGGGCTTGAGCAGTTCTAGGAGTTCGCTGGTGTCGGTGTTTGCCATGCAGGTTTCCCTCGCACGGCTAGACTTGCCCGAACCATCTGCTGCGGCAAGGCCCTGGTTCAGGGCCACACCGGCGTCACTCGAGCGTTACCCGTTGCTGTACCGTCCAGCGCGCGGGTCCCGGCAATCCCATTGCGAAGTTGATGGAGGGGGTGGCAGTAGCCGCTAGGCAGCCGAGAGCGCTCAGTACCGGATTGGATGGGCTAGCGGCTCCCGCGGCTAGGAACGGATCAAGGAAGCAGGGACGCAGTTGCGTCAACGAGCAGTTCCCACAGTTTCCGCCGGGGCAGTTGCTGCTTTGAAGCGTGCAATCGACGCTACTAGCGCAGGGGAGTATTCCCGATCCATCGGAATGCACGAAGCCGTCGCAGAAGAGGTCGGTCAGGCTGGCGCAGTGTCCGTGGAGGCCATCGACATTGGTGCAGCTAAACCCGTCGCTCGAACAGGCATTGGGCTGGGCTGCGGGGTTGGCCCCCCCGACCGCAGTTGTGCAGATGCCGGCTCCCAGCGCCGAGCATTCAGCATCGGAGGCGCATGCAATAGCCGGGTCTCCGCTGCACGAGCCGCAGAAACACGAGAAGCCGCCAAGCGGTGGCGCGCAGGCTAGAGCCGCTGCGAACGTGCTTGTCGTGGTGGTCTCCGTCCTGGTCTCGACAAGCCCAAGGCCACTAATGTTTTGTGCAGGGTCGGGAAAGCAGTCGTAGCTCACCTCTCCAAATGGTGCAGCGCTGCCGTTTGCATCACAGGCACCGCCGGTATTCGCGCCACCCGAGCAGGTTCCATTACGGAGGCCATCGTTGGGCGTGGGGTCGCCTACACAGGTGGGACAGGGAGTAGATAGGCTGCTGCCTAGGTGCACGATGCTGCGCTCATCGATGAACACGGCGCCGCTGCCGACGCCCACGTCCCAGTTGCCCGACAGATCGCTCGCTAGCTTTTGCAGAGTGCAGATCGCAGTACCGCCGCTGCTCTGTGGCATTGGTGGTGTCAGGTAGCATTCACAGGCGTTTCCCCCGCACTCCACCGCGCTGCCCACAGGTGTCTGGCAGGGCAGCGTGTTGTCGTTGGCGCAGCGACAGTTGCCAGCCGAGGGGTCGATACCCGTGATCGCGCAGGACCCACAAGTCGGAGGTAGGTTGGCGCCGCAGTCTAGCGCGAGTCTTATCAGCGCACCGTCGATGCCGACCTGGCCGTGTTGCACGCCTGTCCAGCCAAGCTCGAGCTCGGTGGCAGCGCCTACATTTTGGGTCTCCCACAGCATTGCCGTTGGGCAGGTCGCTGGCAGTGCGCCGCAGGTACAAGCGCTGTTGCAAGTTACTCCGGTCGAGCAGTCGGCGTCCGCCTCGCACTGCTCGCCGGCGGTGATGATGCCGTTACCGCAACCCGTTGGTGTGCAGTTGTTGTCGCAGCCGCCGCCGTTGACCGAGTTGCAGTCGTCGCAGAACTCGCCGCAAACCGCCAGCGTGCTGCGCCAGCCGTCACCACAGCTAACTTCAGCACTCGATGACG
>CAZPPZ010000313.1:0-3433 GCA_964588545.1 uncultured Myxococcales bacterium
CATGCCCCACGACGACGGCGACAGCGTACGTAAGGACACCGACATATGCTGCGACGGCTGACGAAAGACCACCCGCCCGGGCAAGCCGGTGATTGCGGCGGTCGAAGGTTATGCACTGGCGGGTGGGACCGAGGTCCTCCAAGGTACCGATATCCGCGTAGCCGGCCGTAGCGCCACCTTCGGGGTCACCGAGGTGCAAAGAAGCCTTTTCCCGATGGCCGGTTCTAGCATACGGTTGCCGCGGCAGATTCCCTACACGGTTGCTGTTGAGATGCTGCTCACCGGAGATCCGATAATCGCGGAGCGCGCCGCTGAGATCGGGTTGGTGGGCAGGGTGGTCGATGATGGCCAGGCTCTGGCCGAGGCTGGCAAGATCGCCGCGAGGATAGCCGACAACGGTCCGCTGGCCGTGCGTGCCATCCTGCGTACGCTGCGTGAAACAGCAGTTTTGCCCGAACAACAAGCCTTCGAACTCGAGATGAAGTACGGACTCGAGGTGATGCTTTCCGAGGACGCGCGCGAGGGTCCTCGGGCATTTATCGAAAAGCGCAGGCCGGCGTTCAAGGGCCGCTAGTTTACAGTTTTGACACGACAGTGGTGTTGAGCCGGTTGCACGGATACACCACGGCAGCGATGGCCACGTTGACGGGATATAGGGTCGCGCTGTTTGCTGCGGCCGTCGTTGCCGGTGCCTGGATCAGCTATTGGCCACGCATCAAGGCTCACACAGTACCGCGCAAACCGCGGGTGTGGCAGGCGGCGATGATAGGCGGTGTCGGTCTGGCGCTATCGGCGTTTGTAATGGGGCCGGGGCTTGGTGGCGGGGTGGCCGCTGCAGCGGCGATAATTGCGGCCGCGTTCTTTTTGTTCTCGTCCTTTAATAGCCGTATGCCCGCGGTGGTGCCTAAGGTGAAACTCGGCGGACGTTACGCCGATTTTTCAACTAGTGATCTTGATGCCAAGCCATTTCGTTTGTCCGCGCTCGAGGGTAAGCCGTTCCTACTGAAGTTCTACCGGGGCCATTGGTGACCGTACTGTATCGCTGAGTTGCAGCGGTGGGAGAGCCTGCGTCCACGTTTCCAGGAGCTTGGCATATCGATGGTGGCCGTCAGTCCAGATACCGTGGCCGAAGCAGCCAAGATGCAAGCCAAGCTCAAGCTTAGCATGACGGTACTTGCTGACAAAGATCTAAAGATTGTAGACCTCTACGGTCTGCGCCACGCCAACGGCATTGCGGCCACGCGTGGCATGTTGCGTCCGTTGGCTGTGCCCACCACAATCCTCGTCGATGGCGGAGGCGTGGTACGTTGGATCGACCAGAGCGATGATTATCGTATCCGCTCCGACGCCGCGCGGGTGCTCGAGGCCGTGAGCGCGGCGTTGCAACCGTCTGGTTCGTAAAGGTCGTTTGGTCGATGAAAATTCTAAGCCGCATTCTTGCGACGCTAGTCGTCGTCGTTCTCGTGTTGTTGTTGGTCGTGCGCGTCAAGTTCGGTGGCGGGCTGCATCTTGACGACCGTACCAGCGAGCCGCGCTTGCCGGCCTCGGCGCTCGAATTGGTCGCTGATCTCGACTATCCGCCTGGTAACATTGCGGTGTCGGCCAAGGGACGGGTGTTCTTTACTCTGCACCCCGATGCCAAGCCGCCTATGCAGGTGCTCGAATTGGTTGATGGTAAGCCGCGAGCCTATCCCAGCGTAGAGTATCAGCACCCAAGCCCGGGGATTCCCTTCTTCCAGTCGATCCTGTCGCTGCGTGTTGATCGCCAAGAGCGACTGTGGGTTCTTGATTACGCCAACTACGGAAGCGGCGAGCCGCGCATTACCGCTTTTGATTTGGCAACCAACGAGTTGGTTCACAACTATACCTTTCCCAAGAATATCGCCGGTCGTTTTTCTATGTTAAACGACCTTCAGGTATCTGCTGATGGTACGCGCATCTACATCGCCGAGACCAGCCCGCTCATTCATCACCCGGCGATAATCGTCTACGACACCATACGCAAGAGCGCGCGCCGTGTGCTCGACCGTCACCCCTCGGTGATGGCTGAGGACTACATGATCCAGGCGCCCGGGCGCGACATGATAATTTACGGGCTTTACACGATGCGCATCGGCGTCGATTCGATCGCGCTTGGTCGCGAGGGCAAGTGGCTCTACTACGGGCCAGTCAGCGGCCCCTGGCTCTACCGCATCGCCACGGCCGATCTGGAGAACGCGGCGCTCTCAGCGGCCGAGCTTGGAGAGAAGGTCGAGCGTTTTGCCGCCAAGACCCTGAGCGACGGCTTAACCACCGACCTTGCCGGTAACATCTATCTATCCGACATGGAGCATTCTGCTGTGCTTGCGCTTGGCCAAGACCGCGAGCTGCGTACTTTGATCAAAGACCCGAGGCTGCGTTGGCCCGACGGTTTCAGCTTCGGGCCAGATGGTTGGCTCTATGTTACCTGTAGCTCGCTCCAGCACGTGCTGTTTATCTCGTCCGAGCACATGCACGATCATGCTCCGTTTCAGATATTCCGCTTCAAACCGGGAGTGCCTGGGGTGCCGGGGCAGTGATGAAGGCGAGCCTAGACCACATAGTACTCAACGTAGCCGACGTCGAGAGCTCGCTGTCTTTTTATCTCGACGTAATCGGCCTGGCGCCAGAGCGTGTCGAAGAGTATCGCCGCGGCGAAGTGGCCTTCCCTTCGGTGCGTATCAACGAAGACAGCATAATAGATCTTGCGGCTCCCGCGTTATGGACGAGCGACGGGCAGGGGTCTCGCGTCACCAATCTCAATCATTTTTGTCTTAGCATCGCGGCAAGCCAGTGGCCGGCGTTGGCGCAGCGGCTCAAGCGTGCCGGAGTCGAGTTCGAGACCGGACCGGTGACCCTGCTGGGGGCACGTGGAGAGGCGACTGCTTACTACCTGCACGATCCCGACGGCAACCTTCTCGAGCTTCGCTACTACGCCTGAACCGTGCCGTTTGCCTTGTTTCAAACCTGCCGAGGACGTGGCTGTATGTACCTGTTTGATGCTCCCCTCCGCGAGGTCTCGCCGCCAGCGGTCGGGGCTTGATCTGACGGGAGGCGTCTCTAGCTGTTCGGAGCCAGCTCGATTACCGACCCCGACTGCTGCTCTTGGGAGCGTACCCGCCCGCGTAGCAGTGCCAGCCTCGACTCGGCATCGCGCAGCTCAGCGACCGCGCTCTCGAGTTCACGATAGTCATTGATGAAGATCTCATACTGGCTGATCGCGTTCTCGAAGGCGCCGGTGTTTTCGTAGAGCAGCGCCAGTTCATAGTGAAACTTGCCGCGGGCTTTCAGCGGCCCGGAATCCAGATCGTACTCGGCGGCGGCCAGCGACGCGCCCGCCGCTAGGGGCTCGTTGAAGGTGCTGCGGTAACCACCGGCGGAGTGGCGGTTGGCGCAAGCGCGCACGGCCGCCCCC
>CAZPPZ010000314.1:0-3405 GCA_964588545.1 uncultured Myxococcales bacterium
CGTTTATTTCATGGGGAACTTCCTGCCGCAGTACTGGATTCCGGGAGCCGGCGGAGCCGCGGTGGTTGGCCTGTTCATTCACGATCTCGTCGGCCTGTTCGTCACCCCTATGGGCTGGGGGCTGATGTACTTCTTCGTGCCGGTGATTCTCAAGAAGCCCATATGGAGCCACACCCTGTCGTTGGTGGGGTTCTGGGGCCTGGCGTTCTTCTATCCTCTTCAGGGCATCCACCATTTTCTGTTTAGTCCCATCCCCATGTTTGCTCAGTACGGCGCGGTAATTTCGACCATAGCAATCGAGATCGTGGTCTTCACCGTCATCGTGAACTTCTTCATGACGCTTCGTGGCAGTGGCGACATGCTGCGCACCAACATGGCCCTGCGCTGGTTCTATGCCGGTATGATCATGTACTTCATCACCTGCTTCCAGTGTGCTTTTCATGTGACTCTAACCTTCCAGAAGGTAATCCATTTCACCGACTGGGTAGTCGGCCATGCTCACCTGGTGATGTTCGGGGTGTTCGGGTTCTGGCTGCTCGGCGCCATCGATCATTTGTGGCCGCGTCTTACCGGTACTCGCTGGTACAGCGACCTGCTGCGCGGTTGGCATTTCTGGATGACGGTGATCGGCCTGACGCTGATGTTTATCGCGCTGACCATCGCCGGTTTGGTGCAGGGCAACCTGTGGA
Source organism: uncultured Myxococcales bacterium (assembly GCA_964588545.1). Taxonomy (GTDB): domain Bacteria; phylum Desulfobacterota; class Binatia; order UBA1149; family SPBQ01; genus CAZPPZ01. The sequence goes on from CAZPPZ010000314.1 coordinate 690, forward strand.
GTTCCCTGGCTCTGTGGGAGCGCTCGTTGATTGCGTCTAGACCCTACTGGATTACGCGAACGGTAGCCGGAGCTATCATCATCGGAGGTCAGTTCTTGTTGATCTACAACATGTGGATGACCTCGCGTTATGCCTCTGATGACAACTCGAGCGCGGTGGCCGGCAAAGCCGAGCCCGCGGCTCTATAGGAGGGGAGGGGTATGTTCGAGAAATTTCCGACGATTCTTCTCGTTGCGGGGGTAGGCTGCTTCGCGCTGGCTGGAGCCCTCGAAGGGTGGTTGCCGGTGAGCCAGCTTGGCAAGCTTCCCATGCAAACCCTCGACGAGATCGCTCCCGAGCCAAGTCCTACCTTCGTCAAGCTCGCCGAGATCTATCCCCAGGAGTTCTCTCTCGGTTACGGCGAAGCGACTAAGGCGTCGTTTCATAGCGCGCTCAAGCGTGGGCGCGACATTTATATCGCCGAGGGCTGTTGGCACTGCCACTCGCAGTTCGTCCGCCCCGTCTCGAACGAGAACATACGTTTTGGCCCGGTTGCTACCGCGGCAGAATACCAAAACGAGATGCAGCTTCCGCAGCTGTTGGGCACGAGACGGGTAGGCCCCGATCTGTCGCGAGAGTGGAACAAGCACTCGTTGGATTGGCACGTCGCGCACTTTTTCAATCCTACCGATGTCGTCCCGACCTCGGTGATGCCGCGCTACGGTTGGTTCTTTAACGACGACGACCGGCCCAATGAAAAGGGCCTGGCGATAGTCACCTACGTCATGTGGTTGGGTAGCTGGACTGCCGATTGGTATGACCCCCAAACCCAAGAGTCGACGGTACAATGAGTGTGATCACGGCGGCCAAGCGACCCTCGACACGTATGGTCTACATCTGGATCATGAGTGTGGGCATATGTTTTGGTGGAGCAGCATTTGTCTTCAAGATCGTAGAGTTCATGCGCACGCTCCATTCGCCCGAGGTGGCGGGTTTTGTCGTCGTGCCGGTAGCGGTGTATTTCGCCGTTGCAGCGGGCTTTTTCTGCTTGTTCGGTTGGGCGTGGTTTAGCGGTCACTTCCAACGTATCGAAGAGCCAAAGTACGCAATGTTGGAGCGAGAGCTGGAATATGAGCAACTCGAAGAACAAGGAATCGAACCCTGAGCTAGCGTTTGCGGAGGATGACCTTGCCGAGACCGTAATGGCTTACGGCGATGGTAAGGGACGCCTCCCTCACCTGTTTGTGCGTTTGGCGTGGGCCGGCTACGTCGTCGCCCTGGTGTGCTATCTGTCGATGTACTATTTCCCCGACCTGGCGGAGTGGCGCGCGTGGTGACTACCCGGAGGGTGAAATTAGTTCGGTAGCCACAGCCGAGTGCCATCATTGCGGCCTGCCTTGCCCGGCCAGCGTTTCTTTCTGCTGCTACGGCTGCGAATTAGTCCACGGCCTATCGTCTCGCGCCGAAGCGCAGGGTAGCTCTACCCGCGCGCGCTTGGCCCTAGCCCTGTTCTTTGCCATGAACCTCATGGCTCTGTCGTTGTTCCAGTACTCTGGCGAGGTCTACCAGCTAGCCCCCGATGGTTTAGGACAAGGCCTCAGCGAGCTGTTTCGCTGGGCTTCGGCACTGTTTGCCACGCCGGTGGTGGCGTTGTTGGGCCTGCCGATGGCGCGTCGGGCGCTTGCGCTACTGCGCGAGCACCAATCCGGTACCGAACTTCTTGTCTCGATAGCGGCGTTCGTTGCGTATGGCTATTCCTGGGTTGAGCTGCTCGGCGGCCACGGCGCGGTTTATTTCGATGTCGCCTGCATGACCCTGGTACTGGTCAGCGCCGGGCGTTTCCTCGAGGCCTCGGCCCGTGCCGCGACTACCAGAACCATTATCGGTGGCCTGCGCCCAGGAAGTGAGTCCTGCGAGCGTCGTAGTCCGGAGGGGAGCTGGCAGAGTGTATCTCCCCACGAGTTGTCGATCGGCGACATAGTCCGTGTTGCTGTTGGTGCGGTGGTGCCTGTTGATGGCCGCGTGGTGGCTGGAGCCGCAGCCGTAGACAACGCGGTGGTTACCGGTGAGTCACGACCGCAGCGGGTGGCGCGCGGCGATAAGGTTGTCGCCGGAGCGGTGGTCTCGGAGGCCGCGATCGAGGTCGAGGCCCTAAGCGATGCTCAAGGATCTACACTGGCGCTGCTTGACGAGCTGCTGCGCCGTGCGCGCCAGCAACGTGCGCCGGTGCAGCGGGTGGCCGATCGTATGGCCGCGGCGCTTACGCCGACGATGCTGCTGATTGCCACCGCTACTTTTGTCTACTGGGCTTGGGTCGGTGAGACCAGCACAGGGGTGTTGGCCGCGGTGGCGGTGCTTATCGTGGCCTGCCCCTGTAGCTTTGCGATTGCGACCCCGTTGGCGATGTGGACGGCGCTCGGCCGTGCGGCGCGCCTCGGCGTGTTCTTTCGTGGAGCGCCGGCAATCGAGAGTCTGGCCTCGGTTCGTGCGGCCGCCTTTGACAAGACCGGGACGCTAACTGTGCGCGAGCAGAGAATAACCGAGCTGTGTTTTTTTGGTGACCGCAGTGAAATTCTCGCTAGTATTGCCGCCATCGAGTCGGCTGTTCGCCATCCCTTGGCGGAGGCCTTGGTTGCGATGGCCAAGGCAGAGGGGGTTCGCATCGTCGAAGCCGAGGATGTCCATGTGCTCGATGGCTTGGGCGTAAGTGGCAGCGTCAACTTGCAGAGGCTGTTTG
>CAZPPZ010000315.1:0-3338 GCA_964588545.1 uncultured Myxococcales bacterium
TGCTCGATCGCACCCAGGGTGACGGGTTCACCTACGTCGACCTCTTCCACGATTTAAACGACGCGGTATTGAGCGAGGAAACGCTGTTCCTCAATACGTTTTTCTCAGCCACCGCGGCGTCCCCCTTCTGTGGCAACGCTCTGCTCGATCCGGGTGAACAGTGCGACGATGGCAACCGGACCAGCTGTGATGGCTGCGACCGTGATTGCACGTTTACGCCTAGCTGTGGCAACGGTTCGGCTTGCGGCGATTCGGTAACGACCTTCGAGACCTGCGATGACGGCAACCTCGTTGCGGCCGACGGATGCAGCCCTTTGTGCGACAATGAAGCGGATAACTGCGGCAATGGTCTGGTAGAGATCGCTCTCGGTGAATCCTGCGACGACGGAAACGCCATCGATTGTGATGGGTGCGATAGCAACTGTACGCTTTCGACTCTGTGTAATAACGGATCGGTGTGCGGCACCGAGCAGTGTGATCTCGGTGTTGGTACTTGTGTGGGGGGGGCAGACGAGTTCTCTTCTTGCTTTACCGATAGCGATTGCCGAGGCGCGTGTGCGACCGGCCCCAATATGGACAGCGCGTGCGTGACCAACGCGGATTGTGATCTCAGCGGACTCCACGAATGCGTGCCGGCTAGCGGTTGTGGCGGAGTGTGTGCTGGCGGTACTGAGAATTCGTCGCTGTGTTTCACCGATACCGACTGTCCGGGGTTTTGTACGGCGACAAACTTTGGTGCCCCCTGTGTTGTTGATAGCGATTGCGGTGCCGGCGGTCTATGCGGCTTTGGCGGCAGCTGTACCATACCGTTCCTCGGTAACCCCTGTCTCAGCGATCTAGCCTGCGGTGAGGGTGGAATCTGTCAGCTCGCCAGCTGTAACGCCGGCAACAGTAACACCTTGGCGGATCGTTGCCGTGAAGACTGCACTTTGCCTATCTGTGGTGATGCGATTGCTGATCCCGGGTTTGGCGAGGACTGCGATGACGGCAACAGTGTCGAGGGCGACGGTTGCGATTCAAACTGCACTGCCACGGGTTGTAACAACGGTATAGTAACCGCGGGTGAGCAGTGTGACGAAGGGCCGGGCAGCTGCATCGACGGCCCAAGTATCGGCCAGACTTGTATCGCCGATAGCGAGTGCTTGGGGACGTGTGCGGCCGGTCCGAACCTGGCTGCGCCGTGTAGCGCGGATACCGCTATTATCGATTGTGCGGGATTCGCCTGTTCTCTTTCGCTCGGTTGCAGTGGTGGGAACGCGGATTCTCTGACTTGTCGAACCGACTGTAGCCTCATAGTTTGCGGCGATGGCATCGTCGACCCGGGCGAACAGTGCGATGAAGGTCCGGGTTCGTGCATGGGTGGTTTCGACGCCGGCCAAGACTGCGTCATCAACAGCGACTGCCGTGGTGTATGTATTACTGGCCCCGCTACTGGTGTGCCGTGTTTCACTGCGGCTGAGTGTGGGACTAGCGGCATCTGTAATTCGGCGACCCTGTGCATCGGCGGTAACGGTGGTAGTGCTACGTGTACGCTGACGTGTACGCTGCCAATCGCGACAACCACGACCACGACTACCAGCACCACGACGACTACGAGTACGACGACGACTACGCTCGCGCTGCCTATACCCTGATTTGCAGCCCGGGCGGGCGTTCTGCTGGTTGTCCCTCGTCGCTCCGGCTCGACCTAGGCGGGGGGATGTCGTAGCCTGGGGCCAGGGGAATTTGGGTCCGGGGACCCTCCGAGGCTTGCGCGATGACGATTACCGAGATGATTTCTGCGGATGAGCTGCGGGCTTGGAACGCCCGCAGCGACTGGCAGGGGTTGCGGCTAATCCTTCTCAATTGGCTGATGATCGTTGCCATCTTTGCCGGGGTTGCCGCCTGGACTAATCCACTGACAATCTTGATTGGGCTGTTTCTCCTCGGCGGCCGCCAGCTCGGCTTGGGTGTGCTGATGCACGAGTGTGGCCACCGCAGCCTCTTCGCCAGCCGTAGAGCCAACGACATGGTCGGCCAATGGCTGTGCGCCTGGCCGCTGATGACCGACATGTACCGCTACGCCAAGGGCCACGCTCGGCACCATAGATACGCGGGCACCGACAAAGACCCGGATCTGGGCAACTATCAGAGCTATCCCATCTCGCGTGATAGTTTTCGTCGCAAGGTCATCCGCGACCTCAGTGGTCAGACCGGATGGAAGTTGCTTAGCGGTAGATTCGGCAACGACGACCCGATATTTGGCGCGAGCGTCAGAGAACGAGGATTTGCCGGCTTCCTGGCGACGCTGGCCGTGATATTTGTGCTGCTGTCGGTGTTTGGGCATGGCTGGCTGGTGTTGATGTGGCCGGTGGCTTTTCTTACGACTTATCTGCTGTTCGCGCGCATACGCCAGATCGCCGAGCATGCGGCGGTTCCCGATCTCTTTGATCTAGACCCTCGCAAGAACACCCGTACCACCCTGCCTCGCTGGTGGGAGCGAGCGGTTTTTGCGCCCAATCACGTCAACTACCACCTCGAACACCACCTTGCTGCCGGCGTTCCTTGCTATCGCTTGCCCGCCTTCCACAGCTTCCTTGCGCAGCGAGGGGCCTACGACCATACCGTTTTCCCGCGCGGCTATGCGGCGGTGTTGTCGGGCGTGCTGACCGACTAAACCTCGTGCGACTGTGCCTGTCGCCGCGCCCGCTTAGCCCGGGCCGAGTGCCCCTGGGCTTGACTCGCTTTCTATAGGCGGACATAGATCGACTAGAACGTGTTCTAGTCAGGTGGCTGTTCGCGGCCCCAGCGGAGATCAAGCGTGGATTTCGAGTTCAGTGCAGAAGAAAAGGCATTTGCGGCCGAGGTCGATAGTTTTCTTGCCGAAAACCACGACGACGAGGTCATGGACCCCACCCGCGAGAACTTCGCCCAGCTCGTCGATACCCCGGCGCGGCGGGCCTTTGTCCGCAAGATGGCCGACAAGGGCTGGCTGGGGATGAGTTGGCCCAAACGCTACGGCGGGGCTGAACGCGAGGGCGTTTACGAGTTTTTGTTGAACGAGCGGCTTGCTGCTGTGGGTGCCCCGCAGATCGGCAAGGGCGTAGGGATTATCGGCAAGACGCTGATCCGTCACGGCAACGAGCGTCTCAAGCAGGAGTTTTTGCCCAAGATCATCCGCGGCGAGATCGAGTTTGCGATCGGCTACAGCGAGCCCAACGCCGGCTCCGATGCTGCGGCGATGCAGCTGCGCGCTGTGCGTGATGGTGACGGCTGGCGGCTTAACGGGCAGAAGATCTTTACCACTTCGGCTCACTTTGCTGAGTGGTACTGGGTGGGGGCGCGCACCGATCCCGACA
>CAZPPZ010000316.1:0-3329 GCA_964588545.1 uncultured Myxococcales bacterium
CAGCGGCACTGAATCCACAAGCAGTGACCTACCGTATGACAACCAGTGCTAGCCCCTGCTGTGTCGAGTGCGCAAGACGCAGTGCGCGACCAGCCCCCAACTGGGACTTGCCTGCGGCAAGTCCGCTGTTTGCATTGGTGATGGAATGACAATCATGCCTATGTGTTCGGTTGATGCCCGCAGCCTCCAATGGGGGGGAGCGTGCGGGTTGGGTGGGATTTTCTCGAAGCGCTGGGGGACAATGGTGGGCCGACTGACAACCGCGAGTGGTAGGTTGCTGGCCGTAGCAACGATCGTACTGTGGGCAGCGGCGACGTCGGCATCGGCGGACCCGAGGCCTCAGCTTTGGTCACATAACCTGCTGTTCGATTTGGCCACCGGGTCGCCAGCGCCTTTGTGCATCGCAGCAGCTGAGAGTGAGCCCGATCCCCTTTTCGACGAACTCGACGACGAGTTTGCCAGCATCGTGACCGGGTTTCCCGACCCTCACGAGTCGTTCAACCGCCGCATACTTGGGTTTAACCGCTTCATTGGCCGATACCTCCTCGACCCGATCACCGATATGTACGGACTAGTAGTGCCCAGGCCGGTAAAGCGCGCGATCATTCGTATCAGGGCCAACATCGACTCCGTCCCCATTTTTGTTAACGACCTGCTCCAGCTCCGTCCCAAGCGAGCTGGAACCACACTGTTGCGCTTCGGCATCAACTCGACCGCGGGTCTGGCGGGCATATTTGACCCGGCCCGGCGACTCGGGCTGGTGTCCCACCGCTCCGATTTCGGCCAAACGCTGGCCTATGCCGGGGTGCGCAGCGGCCCGTACCTTATCATCCCGGTAATCGGCCCGAGCACCGCTCGCGACGCCATTGGCACCATCACCGACAGCATCATGAACCCGATAACGTTTTGGCTCGGCTTTGGTTCGCTGCAGACTCTCACCTACGGCACCACTACCGGGGTGTCGATCCGTGACCTTCATAGCGAGGCTCTGCACGCGTTGGAATCGTCGCTGGATTACTACGCGGCCTTGAGAAACGGTTATTATCAGACCCGCCAAGCCCAACTATGGAGTGAAGAACCCGAGCCCGAGTGGCGACAGCGTGTGTGCCAAAGCATGCTCGCACGCCTAGGCCGTCAACGCTGGCGCATGCCACCTAGCTGCCAGCGGGCTAATTACTAGGAATCGTCGGGAGAAAACTCTGAGACCTGCCGGTTGAGCTTATCGATCACAGCGTCTAAGCCGTCGCGTGCAATCGCCGACGAGTACTCGGCCCGGCGCAACGCCAGCTCGCTTACCGTCCCATAGGTATAAACGTCGATGATCCGCCAATCCCCACCTACATTTCGAAGACGGTAGTTGAGCTGAACATCCTCGTCTTTGGGGTTGTGAAGCGTGGTGCGAACCAAAACCGTATCGTGGCTCGCCGGCTCCTCACCGTGGGTTTCGAAACGCTGGCCAGAATAACCATTAAAGCGTCCCGCATAGTTGGCCACGGTGTGCGCCGACACAGCAGAGGTCCACCGCGATTTCTCGTCCTCCGAGAACTTGCGCCAGTGACTTCCCGCAGATTTTTCTGCCATGAAGGCGAGATCTAGGCTCGAAGATACCACCGGCTGCAGTCGTGCGAACCTCCCCTCATAACCGAGCTCGTGGGCATGTTGCATGGCATCAATGAGAACAGTGTGTAGAGCTTCAACCACAGCCACAGCCCCACTAGGCTGAGCCGACTCCGACGCCTGCTCGGCCCGCGCGCCTGGGGCAAACGCCACGACCAACCACAGTGTCACCAGAATGTGGGGAATAGGATTTCTCATATATGGGATATCCGTTGCTCCGCTACCATCTACCAGGCCGCCTCGATCAAGACACGATGTGCGGCAACAACCCTCAGCAGCTGAAACTATAGCCGAGCAATGCTACAGGGTCGACACACATGAACTACCAACTCGAACAATGGCTCGGCAGCAAACTAATCGTCTGGGTAGACGCGATGCGCCGCCATGCCGCGGTAGTCGTCATCCTGGCTGCAATTTCGGTCCCGCTGCTTTCCTTCTACGCCTCACGCAACATGGGCGTAAATGCCAGTATGCGCCAGATGCTCTCGGCCGATCTACCCCACCGCGTGCTCGAGCGGGAGTATAGAAAGAAGTTCCCGGTTCTCTCCGAGAACATCGTCGTGGTCATCGACGCACCCACTCCGGAAAAGGCCCACGAGGCCTCGGTCGCATTGGCTGAGCGTATGGAGAGCGCCCCCAAGCATTTCACCAACGTGTACCTTCCCGGCGGAGCCTTCTTCGAAAAACACGCTTTTCTCTACATGAGCCTCGAGGAACTCGAGACCTTCGCCGACCGACTGGCCGAGGTGCAACCCTACCTAGCCGGCCTGGCCGAAGACGGCACACTGCGCGGCCTGGCGTCTCTGCTGGGGCGAGGGGTTGCAGCAGTACGCGATGGCGAGGTCGCTGGTGACGAGCTTGCACCGATGTTTGCAAGGTTTGCCGAAGCCGTTGATGCGGTGCGCAACGGCGAGGCATATCAGGTGTCGTGGGCCGAGGTCGTCGGTGGCGATGACCTGGCGATAGTCTCGCGCCGCCGCTTCATCCTTGCGCAACCGCGGGTTGATTTCACCAACATTCTCGCCGCCGAGAACTCGATCCGTGCTGTCCGTGACTTCGCAACCGAACTCGGTCTCGACGAAAGTGCCGGGGTACGCGTCCGTATGACCGGCGACCTGGTTCTATCGTACGAAGAGATGCAGCTAGTACAGAGGCAAACAAGGCTGGCCGGCCTGGCCTCGTTCGTAATCGTCACGGGACTGCTGTTCATCGCACTTCGCTCACTGAGGCTGGTCCTCGCGACCGCGTTCATGCTGATCGCTAGTTTGGTATGGACGACGGCGTTCGCGGTAGTAGCAATCGGACATCTCAACGTAATTTCGGTGTCGTTCGCAGTGCTCAGTATAGGCTTGGGTGTCGATTTCGGTATCCATTTCTGCATGCGTTACCGAGAGCTGGTCATGCTCGGCCACGACCACAGCAGCGCTCTGAGGGAAGCCGCGCGTGATGTCGGGACCTCGCTGCTGTTGTGTGCAGCGACCACCGCAATAGGATTCTACGCCTTCATTCCTACAGATTTCGCCGGCGTAGCAGAGCTGGGGTTGATATCGGGTACTGGGGTGTTCTTCAGCCTATTCGGCAGCGTCACAATACTACCAGCGGCGATTTCATGGGGGCTGCGTTCACCGGTGGCTTCGCCTGCCACAACTCGCGCACCTGGCAGCGCGACACTCGCCCCCCTGCCCATGCGACACACTCGCACAGCCCCTCGA
>CAZPPZ010000317.1:0-1128 GCA_964588545.1 uncultured Myxococcales bacterium
TTGCTAGGGGGGAGCGGCCGGCGCTGGGGATAGTCAGGCGGTAGCCTGGCGCGGTGCCGAGGTGATTGGCTATCACCTCGGCACCGGCGGGCAGTCGGGCCTGGCGTAAATTGTTCTCGGGCATATGGCGGCCCATCGAGCTAAACAACTCGCGAATGCGCTCGGCCTGCTCTTGGTCAAGGCGAAGCTCGACGCCGGCAACCTCGGCAAGGGTTTGGTTGGTCAAATCGTCGGCTGTCGGGCCGATACCGCCGGTGGAAATGACGACGTCGGCAAGTTCGAGCGAGCGGCGCCAGGCCCAGGCGATACGCTCGGGATAGTCGCCAACAGTAATCTGCGAAACCACGTCAAAACCCAGCGGGGCCAGGCAATCGGCAATGTAGGCAGCATTGGTGTCGAGGGTTCGCCCCTCTACCACCTCATCTCCAGTAGAGATGATGGCCACCGTCGGTTTCGCTGTATCCTTTACTGGCTTTTGCACTGACTCTTGCACTGTCTTTTGTACTGTCGCTTGCACGGTGGCTTCACTGGCCGGTGGGCAGTCACTGGCCAGTGGCGCCGACGCTCATTACCTTCTAGCACAGCCTAGAAATACTTTCGCTTTTTTTACGCCCAGTTTGCGAAATTATTCTACTCAAAGACTCAGCCCCGCAAAAATAGCCAGGCGCAACGCTAGGTTAGCGTAGAGACCAGCGATCAAGTCGTCGGCTACGATGCCGATACCGCCAGGAAGACCTTCGGCCTGACGAGCCGGCGGTGGCTTGGTGATGTCGAAAAAACGGAAGGCCAGGAACGCAGCCAGTAGCGAGGTCGGCGTCAGCGGCAAGAACGCAGTGGCGACCAGATAGCCGACGATCTCATCGGCCACGACTATCGAGGGATCTTTGACACCCTCGGCCGCCGCAAAGCGCTCGGAGGCCCATACCGCCACCACGATGGCAGCGGCCAGCGCCACCAGGTAGCCGGCGCTCGATAGCCCGGCTAGTGCCACCGCCAGAACAACACCGGGAAGGGTCCCGAAGGTGCCGGGCGCCACCGGCGCGTAGCCGGTGTAGGCACCGGTGGCAATAAAACGAAATAGAGCAGCCACGGCGGCCGCCATTATGTCTGAAGCTTAGGGACAGTCGA
>CAZPPZ010000317.1:1228-3329 GCA_964588545.1 uncultured Myxococcales bacterium
CGAAATAGAGCAGCCACGGCGGCCGCCATTATGTCTGAAGCTTAGGGACAGTCGAAGACTATGGGCTGCCCAGTAGCGGCTTTGAGAATCGCCAAGGCATCACTGGCCGCAATGTTGCCCGAATTGTTGACGTCACAATCACACGGATCGCAATACACCAGCGCCACCGCCGCATTCAACGCCAGCAAGGCATCGGTGGCCACCGGGTTGGTGCTGGTGGCGAAATGACTTGCCGGCGCACCGCAAAAACACAACGACGCCGAGAAAATCTGCTGGTTAGCCCCGGCGTTGGCAGCACTAAAATCACAGTCGCTGACCAACACCGCTTGTTTGGACTGCCCAAAAGCGTCGGCGGCAAAGCTCAGGCATCCCGAGACCTGGCTGGTAACCTGCTCGACGCCACTGCTTCCGACCAAGAAAATCTCGAGACTAGCATCGGCGTTGTCACCGGTAGGATCGCAAAAACCCGAATACAAAACCGCACGACCGCTTGGTGACATCGCCGGAGCGTTGCTCTCGCAGGCCGAGCTACCGTCGTCATCGGTAAGCTGAGTAACCAGCCCAGCGCTACTCACACGAAATATCTCGATGCTCGCGTCGGCGTTGGTGCCGACGTAGTCGCAGTCGCTCTCAAAGGCCACGAGCGCGCCAGCAGAGTCGCTCGAAGGCGCGGAACTCAGGCAAGTATCGAGCGGTGAAGCCGTAAGCTGGGTTACCACGCCCGAGCCATCAACCTGAAATATCTCGGAGATCTGATCGAGGTTGCCACCACTTAGGTCACAGTCGCTCTCGAAGGCTATCAAATCGCCGCTGGAATCACTCGAAGCATCGATGCTGCTGCAACCCGACGCCGAATCGTCGATGGTCAGCTGAGTGATCAGGCCGCTAGCGTCAACACGGAAAATCTCGCTATTGGCGTCGCTGTTGGTCGCAACGAAATCGCAGTCGCTATCAAAGGCAACACGGTCACCCACCGCGTTGATCGACGGTGCCAGGCTAGAGCAGAGAGTCGCAGCTGTGAGCTGCTCGATGACCGCAGCCTTGGCGAGAAAAATCTCGACACTGGCGTCGGCGTTGGCACCGGTGAAATCGCAGTCACTATCGAAGGCCACGCGGTCGCCCACCGCGTTACTCGACGGTGAGGTGTTGGCACAACCACTCGAAACCGTCAGCTGGGTAACCGTTCCGGTCGAGTCAACCTGGAAAATTTCACGATTGCCGTCGGCGTTGTTGCCGACCAAATCACAGTTGCTCTCGAAAGCCGTCAGACTACCGTCGGCGTTGGCCGAGGGCGCAAACATCGTGCAGGTGCCAGCGTTGGCCGTGAGCTGGCGAATCTGAGCGCCAGCATTAGCCGCCGAGACCAGGGTGGCAACAAAAACAGCTAGCACCACCGCAGCGTCGGCTGGGAACAATATCTTGGCGAAACATCGGTTCACGATCCCAGCTAGGTTAGGCACCATCTAGGGGCACTGTCCACCCTGTTGGGGACCTCACCCCACACACGTACCGCAGAATCTGTCTCGATCGACTCGGCAAAGCGCATAGACAACGCCATCTTCGAGCTTGCACCTCGCGCCTCAATGCGACAAACAGGGATGGATGATGGAAAAAGAGCTGGAAGTAGCAATCGAGGCCGCGCGTGTCGGCGGAGCGATCGTCCGCAAGTACTACAAGGGTGATTACGAGATCCACGAGAAGGCTCCCGACAACCCGTTGACCATAGCCGACACCGAAGCCGACGCGGCCATCAAGGAAACCCTGCTCGGTGCCTTTGTCGATGACGGCTGGTTATCGGAAGAGACCCGAGACTCGCCGGCGCGGCTGTCGAAGTCGCGGGTATGGATCGTTGACCCTCTCGATGGGACCAAAGAGTTCACCCAACACATTCCCGAGTTCTGTGTCTGCGTGGCCTTGGTCGTAGACGGCGTGGTTCAGGTCGGCGTCAGCTACAACCCCGTAGAAGAGAAGCTCTTCGCCGCGCGCCGCGGCGCTGGCACCACTTTGAACGGAGAGGCGGTTCAGTGCAGCGACGTCGCCGACACCATGGCTGCGCAGGGCCTAGCCAGCCGCTCCGAGGTCCACCGCGGCGAACCAGCAT
>CAZPPZ010000318.1:0-3293 GCA_964588545.1 uncultured Myxococcales bacterium
TGGGCAGGCTCACACGCACCCAGAGAGGATGCCCTCCAGCTCACGGTGGACCGTATCGGCTCGATCCTCGCTGTCGGGATCAAAGCGCACGCTGGAAACCAGCATCCCGTCAGCGGCGACCGTCATATTCTCGCGCTTTCCGTCATCGGAGGCGATAAAGATTCCGGCGGTGCCTGCCTGTTCGCCACGGCAAAACGCATAGTAGTCGCTCAGGGCCACCGGAAGCGCCGTGACCGAACTGGGAACCAAACCGGCCTCAGCCAATCCAGCCTGCAGCTCATCCACGCGTTGCTTGTCACCGGCGACGATGGTTACGGCGATGCGTTCCCCCACGCTGCCCATCGGTCGAGCCACCTGCCCGCTGTATAGCTGATCGGCCGGAACCGGAATGATGCGGTCGAGTTCGTAGCTGACCACGCGTTCGAGGTTATCGATGGCCGCGGCCGGCAGCTGCAGGTGCCCGAAAAAGGTATCGCGTCGGTCGAGCACCACGCACAGCCGAGCAGAATCTATCTCGTGTTCGCCGACAAACCCGCGCAGAAAATCCACCACGGCAGCAACGCGACGCTCGGGCGGAACATCGAAAGGGCGAGTCTCCATCGCCACCAGGCTAACGGTGTTAAAGCGCTTGCGTAGGCAGGCGACTGAGATTACCCCCTGGCCCACCATCAGTCCGAGAGCATCTGCAAAGTCGGCCTTAGCCAGATTTGCAATGAGTTGCTTGAGGTCCATTGCTCAGTCAGCCCTCGTCATCAAACACGGCATCATACCATTGGAGGGCCTGGAAACCACTATCACCCTTGAACCAAATCGTCGTACCAACCTGAGAGACGACGCGTCCGCCAGGGTCCTTGACCCTCGCCTCTATTGTAGCCGCTCCCACCCGTGCGCGGCCACGCGAGTTTCGTCTTACCGGAAACCCCAGATCCTGAAGGCAGGAACCAAGATCCTGGCGCACTTCACCATTAGAGGCACCAAGGCTGTCATTCTCTTCGCCCGATCCATCTTCCACACGACCACACAGCGCCATTTCGACCGCATCCGAGATCGCGTTTTGCGTCACCCGCGACGAATCGTGGACAGCCGTGAAGATCTCTTTGAGCCCGGGGGTGTCCGCACTACCGTAGAACATCTCACGAGTCACCCCGCGAACCAACATCAGTTCCTTTACTGTGTCGAAATCACCGTCCTTGCAGTAGTAGGGCCGATCAAGGCCCAGGTAATAATCATCCTCAGCACCATTGGTACGATGAAAATCGTTGTCGTCGCGCCAATCGAGAATCGAGTCGCCAACTATGCCTGCCTCGAGTTCCTCGTAACCGAGGTTCTCCAACATGGTCGACAGCACTTCCTCGTCGAGATTGCTCGAGTTAAGTGAGATCTTGCCCGACTCATCAAACACCCTGAGCTCGTAGGGCGCCCCGTTAAACCAGGCTTCTACCCACTCGCCGCGCCCTTCGACCAGCCTGCGAATCAGCTTTAGACTCTCATCCTCCTCTTCTTCTTCTGGCGGCGCAGTATCGCTAGCACTGGCATCATCGGGTTCGTCGTCTTCGATGTCGAGCTCACCATTGTAAGTGTATATCGCCAGTATCGCCTCGTTGAGCCCGGCCATGGCCGTGTAGTGGCCGAGGGTCTCTTGCTTGAAGGTACGCGTGACCTCGGCTTCGCGACGCATCGCAAGCGCGTACTGTCCCGCCAACACCGACAACACCGATAGCGTCCACAGCACCAGCATCAGCGCTGCACCATGCTCGGGCCTACGCCCGCTATGAACCCAATCGCCCGGCATAACCCTTCAACGCGAACGCCGCCGCGAAAAATCCTCCTCTCCAGTTATCTCATTCAACACTCCGACAAAGATCGGCACCTCGTGATACCACGCCGGACCATCCGGCGTGGACGGCTCAACCTCGATAAGCACCGCGGCGGGCAACGAGTCCTCGTCGATTGCATCCCAGCTATCGCTCCAGGTCGCCTCGGCAAAATCCGAACGGCGATAGGAGAACCTGACGTCGCGGACGTTGTACAGAAGTGGCGTAGAGAAGATCAAGTGCTCAGTTTGGTCGTCCAATCGATCGCCACTGAAAGCAGCAAAGTATGGCAGTTCCGACATCATCAGCATGTCGTCCTCCTGCCAGTAGCTGACCACCGCCAGTCCGGTGTCGTTGGGCGACTGCGGCAGAGTAGTGACAAAGCCTAGTCGCGCGCGCTCTCCGATGAAGTAGGGTTCTGGCTCATCATCGTCGTCGGTCGGTACTTCGTAGGGAGCAGTGGAACGAATCTGGCGGACGATGATGCTCGTCGCTACGCGAAAACGCCTGGCCTGTTCGGTCTTGCGCTCACCTATCGACGCCGAACGGCTGCCCAGAGAAATAACCCCGGCAAGCGACAGCGAAATCATCGCCAATATCGTCATCGCAATGACAAGCTCGATTAGCGTAAAGCCGCGGCTGTCAGACATCTCCTAAAACTGCTCCATGATGCGGGCCGAGCTCAGCGTGATGCTTCTTTCGACGCCACGGGCCGCGCTCCAACGAACCGTCACCACGATCTCTTTGAGCTCGTAATCGTCGGACTCGTTCTCGCGCGGGTTTTCCTCGGTACTGCCTAGCTGAGGTTCCATAGGCCGAACCTCTAAGGTCCACTGGTAGTCACCCCAACGGTCCTGAATCAGTCCGTCGTCGAGATCCGCCTGCCACAGCGCCTGATCCATGACCGAACGCGCAGTAATCAGTGCTTCGCTCTGACGGGTGGAAGCTCCCGCCAAACGAGAACTACCGGCAAACAGCTCGAGCACGGTAACGATGCCGATCGCTGCGATCGAAGAGGCGACTAGCACCTCCAAGAGAGTGAATCCGCGCTGCCCGCTCACTTGAGCTCCTCGATAGAGATGCTGCTGACCAGCGGATTGATCGCCAGCCTATAGGCTTGACGATGGTTACGGCCGGAATCAAAGATGAACTCGACTTTACCGCCGCTCGAGGCTCCAGAGGGAAAGAAGTCAAACACCACCGTGCCTTCATCGGCCACCGATCGGCCCCCCTCGACATCGCCAAAAGAGCCTGACTCGGGCAACTCAAAGCGCCGCGTTTCCAACTTTGGCTCCCCCTGCGCCGCTTCGCCATCGCGATCATGGCCTGGCTTGGCCAGCAGGCTCGGCTCGGCCTGCTGGGGCTGCTGCTCGCCGCCAGCGCGCGAGATCAGCTCGTAGGCACCATCGTCGGGGCCAAACTCTAGTTTGACCCGGTGGCGGGCGATCACCGCCCGCGCCGGAGGCGCACGACTGTTGG
>CAZPPZ010000319.1:0-3290 GCA_964588545.1 uncultured Myxococcales bacterium
AAAGTATGCACCGGCGCGCTCGTCGGTGACCATGCGTAGCGTCACCGATTGGTTTTCGGCCAAAGCCATCACCCACGGCGTCGAACGCGCCCCCGGTGCCGCCACCGCGTCGCTTACACCACATGCCAGCAACTGCGCAACCAGCAGCCGCGCCGCCACCAGGTTGGCGCCCGCAGCGGTTGTCGCTGCTTCGCTCACGGTGATTCTCCGGCCAGCGCCGCACGCACGGCATCCATCTTGAGCTCGGTTTCCGCGAACTCCGCGTCGGGCTGCGAGCCAGCAACAATGCCGGCCCCTGCCCACACCGTCAGCCCAAGCTGACGATCAGCCAGCGCCGAGCGCAGCGCCACCGCAAAGCAACCGTCACCATTGCCGGCGACCCAGCCAACTGCACCGGCATACCAACCCCGCTCACTCTCCTCTCGCTGTAGGTAGGCATAGGCCTCGCGGGGCGGACTACCGCAAACCGCTGGAGTAGGATGGACACGCGCCGCCAACTCCAAAGCACTGGTGGGTCGACAGAGAGTGCCGCTGATCGGCGTGTGCAGGTGTAGGGCCTCGGGCAGCCGCAAGACCTCAGGCTGATCGGGAATCGACAGCTCGGCAGCAAGCGCCACCAGAGCATCCTTGATTCCTTCAGTTACCGCAGCCTGCTCTCGTAGGTTCTTGTCACAGGCAAGCAAGGCGCGAGCGTTGGCATCGTCTTCGCCTCGATCAGTGCCGCGCGCGGCAGTGCCGGCCAGAGCCTGGGTCTCGAAACGCAGCCCGCTCACCCTGGCGAGGATCTCTGGCGTAGACCCAAAGAAGCGCGAATCCCCGGCGCTCAGGCAAAACGACACGCAGGTGGGTCGCGTCTCACGCATACGCTCGAGTGCAGTTATGGTATCGGGTTCATGCCCAGCGTGCTCGGAGCTTGCCGCGCTGGTCTGAGAGCGAGACAGCACGATCTTCTCGACACGCCCCCTATCGACCATGCTCAGAACTCGCTCAACCCTGCCGCGCCAGCGCTGGCGCTGGCCCAGTGGCGAATCCACGACGCTGGCCCGCGCTTTCACCCGCGGCGGGTTACCGCCGTGCGGCGACGCGGCGCTACCATCGCAAGCGCTGGTCGTCACTAACCAGGCGCGCTCTCGGCTGAGCACCCACAAGCGCGCCGGCAAGAACAGACGCAGCGGCGGAAATTCGCGCCACAGAGCCGAAGCCGCCGCCTCCGGGCCAAAGGCAAAACCACCTACAAAGCGCGGTCCAACAAGGGGAAAAAGTTCGGCCGAGGCAGCGTCATCGGGTTGCAGCGCAGCAAGCACCGAATCCACCAAGCCACCGGCCTGGTCAAAACGGCTGCTACCGTGGCAATGAATCTCGTGGACCGAACCCAAGCCCAGCAAGCCTTCACCACAGCGCCGGTCCTCCCAATAGAAAGAAGGGATGTCGTCGTCGTGGCGACGAAGAATCGCCAGTAGATCCGGGATCTCGGGCAGTGCCTCGATGCCAACCGTATGTCGGCACGGCCTCACCATCGGCTCACCAGCACTCACCGCGGCGCACCTGGAGCCGGGCGCCGGCGCACGGCGGTTACCAGCTGGGCAGCACCGGCACAAAAACGCCGTTTACACACTTCGACGAAACCCGCCGCCTCCAGCCCCTGGCTCAACTGCTGCTCGCTAGGCAGGTAGACGATCGACTCCGAGAGGTAACGGTAAGCCGAGCTGCCCGCCACCGCGCGGCCAAGCAGGGGCATGACGCGATGAAAATAGAAATCGAAGCCAGCCCTGAACAGCCATTGCTCGGGCACATCGACTTCAAGAAGGGCAATGCGCCCACCGTCGCGCAGCACCCGGCCACACTCGCCGAGCACGTCATTAACGCAGTCAAAATTGCGTAGCGCAAAGCCAGACATGACCGCATCGACGCTGGCCTCAGGCAGCGGCAGCGCCGCCGCATCGGCACGCAGCAGACAGAGCCCGGCTACTTGCTCGGCAGCAAGCATCAGCATTCCCCCCGAAAAATCCACCCCCACCGGCTCGGCGCCATAACCAGCCGCCTCAGCACAGAGGTCGCCGGTACCACAGCCAAGATCGACCACCGAGTCGCCGCAGCGCAATTGCAGCGCGGCTACCGCCGCGCGGCGCCAGCCGCGGTCGATGCCAAGAGTCATGAGACGATTCATCAAATCGTAACGCGGGGCAACGCGATCAAACATGCGTTCGACGTAGCGCGCCTTCTCGGCTGCAGTGGGTAGCGTCATGTCCAGCGCCAGCTCCCGCGTGCCACCCGAGTAGCCCGCAGCGCCTCGCGCAGGGCGCGCTTGTGACCGCTGCGGCGCAGCCTCTTGATGGCGCGATTTACCAGAACCCTCTGAAAGTGGTGGGCTACCAGCATCGTCACCACCGGGAGTAACTCGCGAAAGGCTTCAGCGACGGCCTCAGGATCATCCGCACGGTCACCATCGCTAGACTTTCGGATATGATCGTCAAACAAATCGATGGCCGCATCGACGCTCTTGCGCACCCCACGGTCGTGGCGGATGGCAAGCGAAAGCAGCTTAGTAAGCGGCAAGCCGCGGCGCAGTAGCCCGAGCGCAGCCCGAGCCATGCGCAGATCACTCTCGGAGTAGCGCGAGCCACGGTCCTCGCCAAGCTCGGCCTCTACCACCCCCGCCTTCTCCACTGAGACCAGAAGCCCATGAGGAATGCCGAGGCGCTCAGCCAACTCTTCACTGCTGTAGCGACCAGCGGCGCTCTCGCTCTCAACCGCGGCCAAGAGAGCCGTGTCGCCATCCGCGCAGTCACCGGCAGCTAGAGCCGCCTCGATTGCCTTGAGCGAAAAACCCCTGGCCGTCATCGCACGGATGCGCTCGAGCCGCTCGCGATGACTCTCGCCATAAACGGCGCGCCGCCCCTGCCGCGTGGGCGCATGCAGCAGGCCCCGCGACTGGTAGTAGCGAATAGTATCGACCGAGACCGCGGTGAGCTGAGAGAGAGTGGAAACATCGTATTCCATGAGCTCCTACTCTTAGAGTAAATACTCACAGAATTCAATGCTGCGGTACCCCGTGGCTAGCCTCGCGCGGCTCGAGGTCCAGCTTAGGCCTGATCGAGCTGGGAGATGAGTTGGCGCAGACCACGGTAGGCGCTGGGCTTGCGCTGCAGGTGTAAGTAGCCACGACGACTCACCGATTCGTCGACTTCTGGAGCCGCAAACATAGTCACCAGCACCACTGGAACCTCTGGGTAGCTACGCTTCCAGGCATCGGCGCACGCAATGGCATATTGTACGCGCACAGATCTTCC
>CAZPPZ010000320.1:0-3259 GCA_964588545.1 uncultured Myxococcales bacterium
GCGTCGTAGTATGCCTGCATCGCTACAATATCGTGTTCCTCGCGATTGTCGGCGGCGTTCTCCTCTTGGCGGGCCCGCAAAGATGCGGCTTGCGCCCGCTGTTTCTAGCGGCGCTGTGCGCGTGGCTCTGTGTCATCCCCTGGTTCGTCTTCAACCTGGCCAGTTATGACTCAGCACTGGTTTACCTAACCTCGGATCGCAACCTACTGACGGGAATGGTCCGCGGCGGGGTTTTTAACTCGCTTACTCAATACGACCCATGGCGGATCGCGATAGAACACGGTGATGTGCTAATGCGCAAGCTCTCTAGCGGCTGGCTGCGCCAACACTGGCAAACGATGTTTGGCCGCGAGTTCGTGTGGTTGGGGCCACTGGCCTTGGTCAGCGCGGCGGCTCTGCGCTCGCGCCTACAGGCGGGGCTGTGGCTGTTCGCCCTTGGCTCGATCGCTATAACTCTCCTGGCGTATTCGCTTACGGTAATCGTCGCTCGTTTCTTCGTGCCCTTCGCGCCGTTACTCATCCTCATCGTCAGCGGTGCGGCGGTAACCATGCTAGCCCGAACTCCGCGATCGCTGAGACTGATTGCTAGCCTAGCAGCAATTGCTCTGATAGCCGCCTCGAGTGGCGATCTCACGCGACGCCTCTCGCATTCCCGCACCAAACCGCCAGGGGCGGCAGCAGCCTTCGATATGGTGAAGCAGCTAGTTCCGCCCGGCGGCGTCATAGTCTCGCCGGCATCTTGGAAGCTCTCCTGGTACTGCAACCGCCCATCCATACGCTTCCAGGGTAGCGTTACTCTACTGGAAAACATCGACAAAGATTTCGTAAGAGTCGATGCTATATACTTGGACCGCAGACGCGCAGCAGGTTTTCGGGCCGCCCTCGCCCGCAGTCCCTTGGCGCCACTGTTCCCACGAGTTCACACCTTGCCCCGCGGCGCGGTGTTGTGGCTACGCGGCGAACGGCGATCGCGCGGATCATGAGTGGTTTCGCTGCAGCAGTGGCAATCGAGGCCGGAGTCGGGGTGGTCGCAATTTGCCTCGGCTGGATCCTCGAACTAGAGCCGGCGGCGACCCTGCATATCGACTTTCCCGGGTTCGCAACCGGACTGATCGCGACGGTGCCGATGCTCGCTGGTTTCGCATTAATGCGACGCAGTCGCTGGGAATCGCTGGCACAGATCAAAGCAGCGCTAGACGAGATGCTTCCGCTGATCCTCCCCGACCCTTCGCTTGGCCGCCTAGCGCTGATCTCGCTGGCCGCGGGTCTCGGCGAAGAGTTGTTTTTTCGCGGGCTACTCCAGGGAGGCCTGGACCGAGCCTTAGGCACCGGCACGGGACTCATTCTCGCCGCCATTGCTTTCGGGATAGCCCACCCCGTCAGTCGCGCCTACGCCGTGATTGCGACGATAATTGGAGCCTACCTGGGAGGATTGTGGATACTTAGCGGCAACCTACTGGTCCCCATCGTCAGCCACGCAGCCTACGATTTTGTTGCTCTCATAGTAGTAACCCGTGCCGCGCGCTTGAGGCCAGAGCAACCGCCGCGTATAGAGGCACAGCCGTGAAGCACTGAGCTACACACGGCGACAATGTTAATGCCAAGCTCTCCGTCTAAGCGAGACAAGATCTACCAAGATCGTTACATCCGCGGCCAGGTCGTCACCGCCGGCACACGGGAGTGCCTAGACCGATACACGGCAATTGCTGAGGCACTGGGTGAACGCGAGCAGCCCTTCTCGCTGCTCGATATAGGAGCAAACCAAGGGTACTTCAGTTTTCGCCTCGCAGCCGAGCGTGGCGCGCTATGCGTGATGGTCGAAAAACAAGATGACCTGCTACGCAACTGTCTCGCCGATGGAGGCAACAATCTCATCCTGCTCAAACACCGGATAACCACACGCGAACTAGTTTGGCTCAGCCGCGAAGAACACTTCGACGTCGCCCTCTGCCTCAACGTCATACACCACTTCGGGTGGCGCTGGCGCCGTGCCACCCGTGCGATCTTCGACCTGGCCAACGATGTATTCATAGAAAATCCGCCCGACGAGGACACCGGTTCGCGTGGAAGACTAGTGCGCCGCCCCATCAATCGCTACCTAGACTCGCTTCCCCACGAGGTCATCTGCCAGAGCGACCGGCGGCGTGACCGCCCCATATCAAGCGCGATCCGGCGATACGCCTCGCCCGCGGTTGACGCCGATCGGCAGCATTCAAGAATCCGCGGAATCGGCTTGGCAACTTTCGCCAGGCTCGGAGGTAGCTATCCCGATCGCGGCAAAATCAGCCAACTGGTAGACGAACTGCAGAGCAGTATCGACCACCCCCTGGCCATAGAAGATATCGTGTTGTGCGGCAACAGCGTCGAACTCAGACGTGGATGCTCATCCAATGACGCTGATGGCCGCGCCGGTGTCGGCGCGCTCAGGGCCTTTCTCGCCAAATCATGAAGGCGGATCTCTCGCCCCCCGAGCCGACCCTACGACTGGCGCGCAACGGCATGCGAATGGAATACGTGGCAACACTTGACGCTCTCAAGGTAGAGGCGCTGCCATGGGACGACCCTCAGGCACTGGCTTCGTGCGCGCATATCATCAAGCACTCGGCAACCCGATCGGTCGTCCGTATTGACAATCCCGCCTGCCAGACCGGGCCCCACCTGTACGTAAAGCGATACCACTTCCGCGAGCTTCGCCGCCGGATCAAATCGGCGCTGGGGCTGTCTCGAGCGCGAAACGAGTGGCGCGCGTGCCGAGCGCTGCGGGCACGGGGCGTAGGCGCCCCGCGCCCGGTGTTGGTCGCCGACCGCCGCATCGGCCGGCTCGACTACGAGAGCTACCTCGTCACCGAAGCCGTTGAAGCCTCCAGCGATGTCGCGCAGTTGATCGCACAGACCCGGGGGGCCAGTACCGATCAGGTCATGCTACAACTGGGACGTCTCGTCGGGAATCTACACCGTCGCGGAATCTACCACGACGACCTCAAGTCCAGCCACATTCTTCTCGCCAACAACTGCCTACCCAGCGATGGCCTAGACGGTGTCATTCTAATAGATCTTTATCGTTGTCGAATTGGAGGGCGACCCTCCCTGCGGCGCCGCGGAGTCAACCTGGCTCAGCTGCTTATCAGCCTGCCGGTCTCAGCAGAACATCAAACTGCGGCACTAATACGCGGCTTTACCGAGGTATTACCCACCTCGCGTCCGGGCCGTCTGCTGCTTGAACGCTCGGTCGCCTCGGCGCTGGCGGTGAGAAAGAAAC
>CAZPPZ010000321.1:0-3191 GCA_964588545.1 uncultured Myxococcales bacterium
TCGGCTTGCCCAGCCGGGTTCCCTGGGTAGGAAAGATTGAACTGCGACGCCAAGAAGATTCGCTCGTTGGCCGATCCCATAGCGGGAGAAATAGGCCTAGAGGTACTCGATATCGAGTTTTGTGGCGGATCGTCGGGACAGGTTGTGCGTATATATCTGGACGGACTCGAGTGTGATCGACAGGTCAGCGTCGCTGATTGTGGGGTAGTGAGCCGCCGCCTGGGCGACGTGCTCGACGCCCACGAGGCCATAGAGGGCGCCTATATGCTCGAGGTCTCCTCACCGGGAGTAAACCGGCGGCTGCGCCGCGCAGAGCATTTCCGGCGGGTGTTGGGCGAGTATGTTCGCGTCCGTAGCTGCGGTCGCGACGGAGTAGCCCAGACGCTGGTAGGCAAGCTTGAGCAAGCAGGCGACGACCAGATTCGCATACTAGCGGATTCGGGAGAGATCGCCACGGTGGCTATCGACTCGATCGAGGCCGCAAACTTGGAGTTCCGTTTCGAGAAACCGGCCAAGCCTGGCAAGAAGCGTGGCCGACGCGCAGGCAACTGAGCCAAGGGGACAAGTCGATGCAAAACGAACTAGGCCGTGTCATCGAACAGGTGAGCAAAGAGAAGGGGCTCGATCGCGCCCTCTTGGTTGAAGCCGTCGAAGAGGCGATGAAGTCGGCCGCGCGCAAGACCTACGGCGCCGATCTCAACGTTGAGGCCAAGTTCGACGACGCCAGCGGCGAAATCGAAGTATTCAAGATCCAACTGGTGGTCGCCGAGGTCGAGGACGAAGAAAATGAGGTTTCGTTAGAGGAAGCCCAACGCGACATCGACCCCGAAGCCCAGATAGGCGATGAGCTCTTGCTAATGCTCGATACCGCACCTCTCGGGCGAGTCGCCGCGCAGGCTGCCAAGCAGAACATCGTGCAAAAGGTCCGCGACTATGAGCGGGCGATGATCTACGAGGAGTTCAAGGAACTCAAGGATACCATCCAGTCGGGTATCGTCATGCGTTTCGAGAGACGCAATATCATCGTCCAGTTGCGGCCCAATGTTGATGCGGTACTTCCGGAAAAGGAGCAAATTCCGCGCGAGCGTTATCGTCAGGGGGATCGTCTACGCGCACTGATCACCAAAGTAAGCGAGACCGCGCGTGGGCCACAGATCGAGCTTTCGCGAACCGCACCACAGCTGGTGCGCAAGCTCTTCGAACAGGAAGTTCCCGAAGTATATGAGGGGATAGTCGAAATTCGTGACGTTGTTCGTGAACCGGGCGGACGGGCCAAAATCGCCGTAGTTTCTCACGACAGCGATGTCGATCCGGTAGGCGCATGCGTGGGCATGCGTGGCAGCCGCGTGCAGGCTGTCGTCCAGGAGCTTCGCGGAGAGCGCATCGACATAGTCCCATGGATCCCCGATGAGACCGAGCTGGTATGCCGGGCGCTGTCACCTGCCAAGGTCTCACGCATCGTCATCGACGAAGATGGTCGTACCATGGAGGTTATCGTCCCCGACGACCAATTGTCACTCGCTATCGGCCGCAAGGGCCAGAACGTGCGCCTGGCGAGCAAGCTGACGGGGTGGAAGTTAGAAGTCCGCAGCGAAGTCGACTACGAAAAGCGGCTGCGCGAATCTCGACGCTCGCTTCAACGTGTGGTCGGGCTTGGAGACCTGCGGGCGGAATTGCTGTTGGCCGACGGCTATAAGTCGTGCAGCGAACTCGCTGCTAGTGCTGCTGCCGACATAGCCGCGGTGATCGACGTCAGCGTCGACGAGGCCCAGGCCTTTGTTGACGCTGCGAGAGTCGCGGCCGAAGTCGAGCGAGTCGAGATGATGGTGCTGCGCATAGCGCGCGGTATCAGCGAGGCCGCGGTTGCGCTTCGCCCCAAACCCGAAGGGGACGAGAGCGAACCCGTAGTCGAAGCCAGCTCGGGCGAAGCCGAGGATGCCAAGGCCGAGGATGAGAGGGCCGAGACTGCGCCGACAACAGCTGGTGAGAGTTAGGAAGTGACGAACGTGACACAATCGGCCCGTCGGCGGCCTACCAGAACCTGCGTTGGCTGCGGCAGACGCGATGCGCAGGCAGCCATGCTGCGCGTCAAGCTGGGCGGCGCAGGACAGTTGTCGCTTGCCTCGGCCGCGACTCATGGCCGCAGTGCCTACGTCCATGAGAATGCTGCTTGCCTTGAGCGCCTGGCCAAGACTCGGTTGCTGCGTAGATCGCTACGCGCCGATGTCGCTGGGCCTGTACGTCAGGCACTGGTCGCTGCTGTGTTGCAGCGCAGCAGCACGAGCAGCCCAGCCGCTCGAAGTATGAAGCCGGAGGCTTAGAGAAAACCATGGCAGGTCAGCGGATACACAAGCTCGCAGCAGAGTGGGGCGTCAAGTCGAAGGATATCCTCGATCGTCTGAAACGGATGGGCATGGACGGCAAGAAGGCGCAGTCGAGTCTGAGCGAGGCCGAAGCCGCCCGTGTCTATGAGGAGATGGGCTTGCGCAGTGAGGAAACGCCTACTGAGCCCGCCAGCCGTATGGTCGAGGTTCGCGGCAGCCTGTCCGACGAGATCACCGCCTACGACACCATTACCGAACGGCGGGTACGCCGAGGCGTGGTTCTGCGCCGGACGCGTCGCACCGAGGTCAGCCCGGAGGGGCTCAGCGGTGTTCCTCATCTCGAGGTTGCTCCGGGGATTCACGCCCCAACCGCCGTTAAGCTTGCACCAGATGTACTGTGCTCGCTCGCACCCAACGAGTTTGCCTACGCTGCTTCACCGGCGGTGGAGACGGTGCCCCAGAGCGTCGACCCGTCAATCGTCGAACCCTCATCCTCGCCCGTCGTTGGCGAAAACGGACACGATAGCGCGGCTGCGGTCGGCCTCGATGCTGGCGCGACCGCGCTGGCCGGTGCAGAAGGCGGAGCCGAAGCCGGCGTAGTTGTGGCAGTTGAGCACCAAGCTGGCACCGCAACAACTCTCGACCAGGATGCTGATAGAGAAAACGCCCCGGTCGAGGAACCCGACAAACTCGCCGAAGAACTTCTCAGCCATGCACAAGCAGCCGAACAGGCCCGCCTCGAGCGTGAGAAGGCCGAGGCCGAAGCGGCCGAGGCGGCGGGCGCCGCCGAGAACGCCCCAGCGGCCGTCCAAACCCATGCTGCATGCAAAGGCACCGCGGCTTGAGAAAAGGGTGGAAAACCCAGCG
>CAZPPZ010000322.1:0-3175 GCA_964588545.1 uncultured Myxococcales bacterium
GCGCACGTGCTCGATGACGTAGAAGCTTGCCGGTTTGTACTCGAGCTCTTCAGTACTGGAGAGTGCGCAGTTCTCGGTCATGAGTGGGCGAGATCAGCGGTCGGTCTCCCTCGCCAGAAGGCGCAGATCTGAGAGTTCGGAGGCCAGATCGATCCAGGTATCGACGAGCTCGCGTAGCCGCCTGTAGTTCCTCACCTGGTTCTGGACGTTCTTGACGTCGGCTCGTCGCACAAAGCGTGAGCTGCTCTTGCCCTTGCGCGCATAGCTGAGCTGATAGTAAGGGCCATGCTTGCGTGGCGGGCTTGCCTTGCAACGGCAGCCCGCACTACCGCAGACGTTGTACTGCTTCGAGAGGCTCCCGACGCGCAGGTCGCCGAGCTCTGCCAGCTCCTTCTTGATCTTCTCGATTCGGCGCTCGAGCGTCCGCATTCGTGCATTCATCTCTGCATCAGAGTAGCATAATAAGGCCGATAGCTATATATAGCTATCGGCCCTTGCGCACAGGCCCAGGGGCCAGGCGGAGGTGGAATATGAAGTTGTGGCGGGTGTGGTATCAGTGCGTAGGTGAACTCCGACCGGCTTGTCGAAAACTACGTACGTTCCTTTGGATGTTGCTCGTTCTAGCCGCTTTCTCTACGCGCAGTGATCTGGCCGGAGTGACCAGCTTCGTACGCGTGCTGGGATTGGTTCCGGAGTCCTACCCACGCATGCTGCACTTGTTCCGCTCCAGGGCTCTCAGCCTCGATCGTCTGACTGAGATATGGGCGCAGCTGATCACCAAGCTATTCCGACCGCTTGTGGTCGGGGGCTACCTGGTCTGCGTCGCCGATGGCATCAAGGCTCCCAAGGAGGGCCGACTGATGCCTGCCGTCAAGAAGCTCCATCAAGCCTCTTCATCGAATTCCAAGCCCACCTACATCATGGGACACTCGCTGCAAGCCTTGTCTATCCTGGTGCGGGCCCCTACGGGCAGCGTTGCCGCAATTCCCATCGTCTCGCGTATTCACGAAGGTCTGGTGTGGTCGAACAGGGATCAACGAACGTTACTGGACAAGCTGGTCGCCTTGCTCGTGGGCGTGGTCAAGGTCTGGCAGCGGCCGGTGATTCTGGTCGCCGATGCCTACTACGCCAGCCGCAAGGTCATCAAGCCGTTATTGGCCCGCGGAGACCATCTGGTAACGCGATGTCGGATCAACACCGTTGCCTATGAACGAGCCACGCCGCCACCCAAACCGCGCCGTGGTAGGCCGCGGTTGTATGGAGCCAAGGTCCGACTGCGCGATCTCGCCACCGACACCACCGACTACGATACCATCCCAAGCCCGGTCTACGGCGAGAGCGGCGTCACACTGTGCTATAAGTGTATCGATCTGCTGTGGCGTCCAGTCGGCCATCTCGTACGATTCGTCGTTGTCGTTCATCCCCGGCGCGGAACCATCTTCCTAATGAGCACCGATACGCAGATGGACCCGATCGACATCATTCGCCTGTACAGCTATCGCTTCAAGATCGAACTCGGATTTCGACACGCAGTACATGTGTTGGGCGCTTACGCCTACCACTTCTGGATGGCCGAGATGATACCACTGGCGCGCAACAGCGGTGATCAATACATGCATATGAAGTCGCAGCGCTATCGCGACCAGGTCAAACGAAAGATAGGAGCCTACCATCTATATGTGCAGCTCGGCTGTATCGCGCAGGGATTGATGCAGCACCTCTCGTTGAACTTCTCAAGCGCGGTCTGGCGGCAGTTTCGCAGCTGGCTCAGGACGATGAATGTCGATCAGCCGCCTTCGGAGCTCGTCGTCGCGCACGCGCTACGAAATGGCCTGCCGGATTTTCTAGATGATCTCGCAATCAAGCCCGAAGCGAGAAAATTCTTCACGCGATATCGGCTCCCGCCAAACTCGCGCTGTCCCAGCATCGCTGCATAGGATAACGCCCCGCGAACGTGGCACTCTCCAGTTAAAAGAAAAGATCGAGAAATTGGGGGTAAAAACGGGGCGTTTTCCTTCTGTCTGTGGTATCAATGATTTTCCACAAGCCACCGATATCACAAAGGAAAACAACCCCGATGAGAACCACCGTACGCCAACAACTCGCACTTGTCGAACCCTCCATTGAGCACGAGCACGCCAGCGAGCTGCACGAGATCGGCCGTCTCGTGGGAGAGCAGCCCGAGATTGCCGAACTCATCCACGCTGACCTGATTCGTGGGCTCGATAGCCCGCAGACCGGGCGGCATGGCAAGATGAGCGCCGAGCAGGTCCTGATGGCGTTGCTCATCAAGCAAATGAACGGCTTCAGCTACGCGGTGCTGGCCTATCATCTGGCAGACTCCAGAACCTACCGCGCGGTTTGCGGGTTCGGCATCGCAGACAAGGTACCATCAGGATCCACGCTGCAGCGTGACATCAAAAAGATACGCGCGCAGACTCTCGAGACGATCAACCGAATATTGCTCGCCAGCGCGGCTGCCAAGAGAATCGAGAAAGGCCGCAAGGTACGCATCGACTGCACGGTGGTTGAGTCGAACATTCATCCCCCCACCGATTCCTCCTTGCTCTGGGATAGCGTGAGAGTGCTCGGCCGACTGACCCAGCGGGCCAAGGAGATATCGGGTCTGGTGGTCATGGATCACCGCCGCCGTGCCAAGAGACGAGCGTTGGGCATTCTCAATGCGAGCACGAAGAAGCAGCGAGTAAAGCTCTACCGGGATCTGCTCAAAGTGGCGCGTAAGACGCTGCGCGATGCCGAGCGAGTAAAGGCCGAGCTCAAGGGGGCAGCGACGAGCGACCCTATCACGGCCGTTGTCCTCGATGCCGAGTTGCAACGCTACATTCCACTGGCCAGGCAGGTCATTACGCAGACCCAAAGGCGGGTGCTTGAAGGGGAGTCGCTTGGGCCGCAAGACAAGATCGTCTCGATCTTCGAACCACACACCGACATCATCATCAAAGACCGGCGCGAGACCTTATTCGGCCACAAAGTTACCATCACCGGTGGTGCCTCCGGTCTGCTGACCGACCTGGTAATCGAGCAGGGGAATCCGGCCGACGTGACGCTGGCCGAGAAGATGATCAGCCGACAAAAGGACATCTACGGCACGGTGCCGCGCCAAGCGGCTTTCGATGGTGGCTTCGTCTCGAAGAAGAATCTGGAATCGATCAAG
>CAZPPZ010000323.1:0-3164 GCA_964588545.1 uncultured Myxococcales bacterium
GCCATCGCCATGGGCACCTTCTACGCGCTCTACGTCGTCGCCAACCTCACGCTGTGGAACTTCTGCAAACCAGAAGGTGCCGACGCTTCGCTGCTCTTTGCTATCCCCTACTTGATAAGCGCTATCGGGGTATCGAGCGGAGCCGCCCTGCTCCTGCGTCGGCATCGCGAGCGTTACGACTAGGTGCCGGCAACCTACGTGAACGCCAAGCGCAAAGTCTACCTGGTGATTTGCAGGGCAAGGTAAGGCACGACGTTAAAGACAATGACCGCAATCTCATAGTGCGCCAAGAAGGAAAAGTAAGACCGCGATAGCTCCGCTTCGCCGAGACCAAACATTTTTCCATGCAGGCGGGCGATCGGTCGACGCATCAGCGTCACGAGCAGTGCCGAAAACACCAGAAAGCCCAAATTGATTACGCTACACCAGCCAAGAAATTCCGCGAGTGATTCGCCTGTATTCATCGTGCCCCCCTCCACGACAACACTCCCATAATTGCCGGCTCACCGCCACCCACGCTCACCGTCTACGACGTACAACATGAAGCGCCGTCGGGGGTCGCAATCGCGGCTGGTGAGGCGCGGAAGCCTGACCGTATGGTTCTCGCCTGAGGCGATCGAGGCCTGGTCTCCCGAGAAGAACGGTTGTCGCGGTGGCCAGGGTCGCTACTCGGATATCGCGGTCCAGACAGCCCGTCACCTTCGGTTGCTCTTGGGCCTGCCTCTGGTCAGACTCGGCGCGGCCTTCGTTTTCTTCAGCATTGGTATGCAGCCGATCGAGAACAGCCTGGTCGCGCGCTTTACGCCGGATCGTTGGCGCGCTACCGGTTACGGCTTGAAATTCTCGGTGGTGTTCGGAATTGGCGCCCTGTCGGTTCGTGGGGTGCAGCGCTTCATTACGCACTATTCGTTGGCTCACGTATTCGTAGCCGTGGCCGGGGTGGTCGTGGCGCTGATTTGCGTCGCGTCGTTGTTGGCCTGGCGTACCCGAGGCCGTCCTATTCTCAACGCCATCGAAATGATCGGGGAGTCGTAGAAGCAGGAAGGCTCCGAGGGCCAGCGCGCAGTCGATACGTGTTGGCACCTCGAGCGCGAGGTGTAATCGGCGAGAAGCCCTGATCTGGGCCGTGTCACTAATTCGAGAAGTTCCGACCGGCACAACCGGTAGAAGTGGCCGAGGACCCCGATCAGCTACGGTTACTGTCTCGCTTCCGGTCCGTGATTATCCAGTACACCGTGTGGCTATATGCTCGCTTCGGGCTCGGGAGACGCCGCGACCGCCGTCTTCTCGCCGTCGACCCACCAGCCAATACGTGCCCCTCGCGCTTCGAGCTCCGGTCGGATCTCGTGGAAGACGCGTCGGTAGCGATACCACGGTACGGTGGTCCACAAATGATGGATCAGGTGATAGTTCTGGCCGAGCAAAATGACGTTGGCGATGCCTCCCGGATAGATGCGGGTGTCGTGGTAGCGCTGGCGCGAGTCGTAGGGATAGTGCGGCAGGTAGTCGAAGGCGACGACGAGGAAAACCGCGGCGACGCACGCTGGAATGAACCAAAGAACCGCAACGGAAATGAAATTCCCGGTGACCAGCGAAACCACCGCTACCGCGAGCACCAATGTCTCGATTCCGATCGCTTCGGACAGTTCACGGCGGTTACGCCAGAGCTTGCGGCCGTAATAGTGCCGCCGATACTCCAACAACACGCCGGTGGCCCAAAGCGGCACCAGCCATTTCGGAGCATAGGAAATGAAAAGGTCGGGATCGCGATCGGTGTCGTTCGTATGCGAGTGGTGCTCGTAGTGCACGGAGCGAAATACCGGCATTGAGAAGGTAAGCATCAACGCCATCGGGCGACCTAGCCACGCGTTCACTCTACGGCTGTCATGGGCAACGCCGTGCATGGACTCGTGCATGACGGTGAAGGCCATATAGATAGCGACGCTATTGAGCGCGATCGCCACGACGGCCGGTAGCGCCATCCAAAGGTATGCCCAGCTCGTTGCCCCGACCGTCGCCACGGTGGCGATGGACATCCAAACCGTGGGGTTGGCGAGGGTTCCGCTGGGTGCACCGACCCACTCACGACGCACCCGGATTCGATCGTTCGTAGCAGGTGAGGGCGTTTCTAACGAAGGTTGTTGTCGGCTCACGGCTGTAGCTCCCTTGCTGGATGGGCTAGAAGACTAGCCCAAAGAGTGCTACGGCGCTTGCCATAACGCGCCATATTATTGACATTACACGCCATTCTTGGGATTATCCGTTTGAGATGGAGGGCCCAATCACCAGGACAAGGGTCGGCGGAACCGTGCTGCTTGTCGCCTATGTCGCCCAACGCGGTGGCTCCCCCGCGCGAGTCCTCCACGAAGCCGATGTTGTCGATGCGGAGCTTTGCAACCCTGAAGCTTGGCTGGAACTCGACCGCATGGCGGCGCTCTACGAAGCCGCGGCCGCAGAACTGCGCGACCCCTACTTCGGCGTCGGGTTTGGCGCAACGTTGCCGCTGCAATCCTTCGGTCTACTGTCGTACGTGGTACTCAACGCCGCCGATGTCGAAACCGCCCTGCACAATCTCGCACGTTACTCTGCATCGCTTTCGCTTACCGGGATTGCAGCTGACGTCGTGGTGGACGGTGATGTCGCGCGCCTCGTCTTCACGCTGGGCGGGGCTCGCGGGTTTGTCTGCCGTCAGTACTTCGAAAGCATCGCCGCCGTGCTGTGCGTGATGATGAAGGCGCTCGTAGGCGATCAATGGAAACCGTACGAAATTTGCTTTGAGCACGATCCAGCGGCGCCGCCGGCAGAGCTGGAGCGTCGACTGCAAGGCCCGGTACGTTTCGGTGCCGATCGACACGCCATCGCCTTCGATGCGGCGCTCCTCGACCGTATCGTACCCGGAGCCGACCGCAGCTTGCTTCCCGTCATCGAAAAGCATGTGAACGCAGTCGTCGGCCCGACCGACGTCGAGCCACTCGTAGCCCAGGTCCGCGATGAGCTGGCGCGCATGCTCTGCGACGGACAACCCGACATCCAAACCGTTGCGCGCAGGTTGGCCATGAGTCCGAGAACCCTTCAGCGCCGCCTAAACGAGAGAGCTGTACGCTATAAGTCGATGGATAATCAAACGCGTACCGAGATAGCGAGAGAATACATCGTATGGCCGC
>CAZPPZ010000324.1:0-3156 GCA_964588545.1 uncultured Myxococcales bacterium
ACCAACGTCAAGAACGCTCTGGGCACCGCGGTTCTTGGCCTGGCCGATCTGTTGGGCCAGCAGCGCACGCCGCGTCAGCAGGCGCTGTAGCTTCTCATCTAGAGCATCAACTTCCTTGCGAAGATCCGTCAGTGACTTGCGAACAGGCATCCGAGGCACCTAACCGTTGTCCCGATGCTTTGCAACAGCAGCCACAAAGCCGCGGGCCGGAGCAAGCGCCGCAGCATAATCGCCTGCCCCCACCGCGATCGTCCCACCGCCGCCCCGCAGCCACACCAATTGGCGCTTGGCGTAGCGCCGCGTGGCCTGAGCCACCTCTGCGGCGAGCTGTTCCACCGTGAGTTTCCCCTCAAGACACTGTCTTGCCTGGGGGTAACCAATCGCCTCAAAGGCGCGCAGATCGTCACCGTAGCCTCGGGCGCGCAAGCTACGCATCTCGTCGAGCAGGCCCGCCTCGACCATATCCCGACTGCGACGATCAATTCGTGCGTAAAGCTCCTCTCGCGGCACTTTCAGCTCGAACACCAGGCTCTCGAAGGGACGCTCGGCCAGCCGGTGGGCTGCATGCCACTCAGACAGCGGCCTCCCGGTCTCTTCGAGAACTTCCAGAGCACGCACGATACGCAACCGGTCGTTGCCATGAATGCGTTTGGCAGCCAAGGGGTCCTCACGCGACAAACGAGCATACAGCGCCCCGGGGTTCTCGCGCTCTGTGGCCTCGAGCCGCTCGCGCAGCGCGGGGTTGGCCGCCGGCCCCGGAAACAGCCCCTGCAACAGACTGCGCACATACAGTCCTGTCCCTCCGCACACTATCGCCACGCGCCCGCGACCGTGAATATCGGCTATCGCCGCGAGCGCCTGCTCGCGCCAGCTGGCGACATCGTAGTCTTGGTCTGGATCCACCACATCGACAAGATGATGGGGGATCTCGGCACGCAGCTCAGACGGAGGTTTGGCCGTGCCAATGTCCATGTAGCGGTAGACCTGACGCGAATCGGCACCAACGACTTCGCCTGACAATTCGCGGGCCAAGGTAGCGGCAAGCTCGGTCTTGCCGGTCGCAGTAGGACCGACGACAACCAACACTCGCTGTCGATCCACCACCATGACCTCAGACTATCTACCGAACATTCGCTCGATCTCAGCGCGCCCGAGCACACTGGCAACCGGCCGCCCGTGCGGACAACTCGCGGCAAAATCGACACTGTCAATCTCCGCGAGCAGAGATCGTGCCGCCTCGCGCGTCAGCGCCGTACCCACCCTGACGGCAGCGTGGCAGGCCGCGCTGGCATAGACCTTCTCGGCCAGACGCCGGCCAGCCGCAACGGCATCTGCGCCCAGCAAATCTGCCACCAATTTCTCGACCAGAACGCTGACATCGCTGCCCGCCACCACCGTCGGCAACGCCCGAACCACCACATCGTCGTCGCCAAACGCATCGATCTCCCAGCCCATGCGCGCGAGCTCATCACGGTGATGAGCGACGGCCTCGGCACCCGACGCGCCTACCGCCACGGTTACCGCCAGCAACAACGGCTGGCTAGCCGCCTGTCCGCGATCGTAACCATCCATCAGACGCTCAAACAGCACTCGCTCGTGAGCGGCGTGCTGGTCGATGATGATCACTCGTTGGCCTTTCTGACAGATGATGTAGCCATCGAGCACCTGGCCCAACACCTCGATGCGTTCGAGCAGCCCCGGCTCCAGCAACTCACCACTGCTGGCCTCGGCGACCCAACCCGCCGTGCGAGTAGCATCGCTGCTGCCACTCGCAGAGGGTGCCGGTGGCTGGTAGCCACGCGGAGCCTCGGGGATTGGCGCGGCCACCACGGCTTGCGCGGCGTGCTGGTGATCGCCGCGAAAC
The DNA here is from genome assembly GCA_964588545.1 of uncultured Myxococcales bacterium. Classification (GTDB taxonomy): domain Bacteria; phylum Desulfobacterota; class Binatia; order UBA1149; family SPBQ01; genus CAZPPZ01. The sequence goes on from CAZPPZ010000324.1 coordinate 1,865, forward strand.
GCGGGCCGTCGCATCTGCGCCTCCGACTCGAGCAGATCGCGCTCGCCCAGTCCCCAGCGGCCGAGCGGGCTGGCAGCGCCACGCAGGGTGTCGCCGACAGCCTCGATAAAGAAACTTCGCACCAGCCGCTCATCGGAAAAACGCAGCTCGAGCTTGGCAGGGTGCACGTTAACATCCACTAGCGAAGGGTCGACTTCGAGAAACAGTGCCGCCGCCGGATAGCGGCCCTTGACTAGATACGTACGGTAGCCCTCCATCAACGCTCGAAACAACGATCGTTCCTGCACCCAACGTCCGTTGACGAAAATCGAAACGCGCTTAGCCGAACCAAAAGCGGTTCCGGCAGGGCTCAGGGCCCCGCGTAGAGAGAGACCGCGGTAGTGCGAGTCGAGCGCTACCATCGCAGCACCGAGCTCAGCCCCGTAGACCTGCCGCAAGCGCTCCGTCAGTCCGGCCACTGCCGGGTAATCGAACAGCTCGCGACCGCGGCGGCTAAGCGAGAACGCCACCTGCGGCGCAGCCAAGGCAAAGCGGCGTACGGCGTCAGCCACAGCGGCGTACTCGCTCGAAGCGCTCCGGAGGAACTTCCGACGAGCCGGCACCGCAGCAAAGAGCTCGGACACGTCTACGCGGGTACCGGGTCTCGCGGCAGCAGCGCCACACTCGATCACCTCACCGCTACGCACCGTAACCTTGGCGCCGCTGTCCTCGCCGTGGGTGCGGGTAACGATCTCGCAGACACTGACCGAGGCGATGCTCGCCAGCGCCTCACCGCGAAAGCCAAAGCTATAGATAGACGACAGGTCCGAAAGCCTGCGGATCTTGCTGGTGGCATGACGCGTGACCGCCAGTTCGAGCTCGTCGGAGGCTATGCCGCAGCCGTCATCGATAACCGAGATGCTGTGCTCGCCCTTGTCATCATAGCTCACGGCAACCGAAGCCGCGCCCGCATCCAGAGAATTCTCGAGCAGCTCTTTGACCACCGAAGCCGGACGCTCGACCACCTCGCCGGCGGCAATAGCCGACACCACCGGCTCTTCCAGCAGCCGGATGCTCGGGCGGGTCTCAGCCAAGGACAAGGTCTTCCCGCTTGTCGGCCAGTCGCTTGTTAACCGAGGCCGCGAGTTGCTCGTAACCCGCGCGGCCAGCCAACGCGCAGGTGATGCGCTTGCCGGCTTCGACGCCCGGCTGATCAAGAGCGTCGATACCGAGTAGGCCGCCCATGACCAGAGTCTGAACCTCGAAGAACTGGAACAGTTGGCCTAGCGCCGACTCGTCGAGTCGGGCAAGGG